>CAMMRL010000032.1 GCA_946499275.1 uncultured Clostridia bacterium
ATTATAGGGGTTCCCGACGCGAAAGGCCGCCTTTCCCGTATGTTTTTCTCTGCACGAAACATCTATAAAGCCGCTTTGAAAATCGATGCCGACGTTTATCATTTTCATGATCCTGAGTTACTGCGATATGGGCTAAAGTTAAAAAAGCGCGGAAAAGTTGTAATTTACGATTCTCATGAAGACGTTCCCCGCCAAATCTATTCGAAGCAATGGCTACCTGCTCTATTTAGGCCACTGATTTCCCATGTCTTTGAATGGTTTGAAAACCGTGCAGTACGACGGCTGTCCGGCGTAATTACCGCTACCCCTTTTATTGCAGCCCGTTTCTCACAGATTCATTCCAACACCGTTGATATCAACAATTATCCTTTACTGGACACTGTAACACCCGGCAGCGCCTCTTTCGACAAACGAAAACGACAGTTCTGCTATACCGGGCTACTGTCTAAAATCCGAGGAAGCGACATCATCTTGGATGCGGTTTCCAACGTGGACGTCTCACTGGTTCTGGCCGGTCCGATTGCTTCGGATGCAGCAGATCTCGAATCCTCACTTCCGGAAAACGCACAATACGTTGGCGTGATTTCAAAAGAACAGGTAGCCCAACTGTATAAAGAGTGTATCGGCGGGATTATCCTGTACCGCGCTGAACCAAATCATGTGAATGCACAGCCCAACAAATTGTTTGAATATATGTCCGCCGGGCTTCCCGTAGTTGCCTCCGACTTTCCTCTATGGAAGGAAATTGTGGATAAAAACGACTGTGGAATATGCGTAGATCCGACCGACATAGATGCAACAAGACAGGCGCTCGCCTATTTGGCTGATCATCCCGCTGAAGCCGAAGAAATGGGACGAAAAGGCCGTAAAGCTGCTGTGGAAAAGTACAATTGGAAAGCTGAAGAAAAGAAGTTGCTGGATTTCTACTGTTTGTTATTGGGAAAGGATGACAATCATGTCTGAGTATCAAATCTGTACGCGATGCGTTATGGATAATGCACATGACCCATTTATTTCATTCGATGCCCAAGGTCACTGCAATTACTGTACGGAGGCACTCCACGTCGCCTCTTCTACGTATTTCCCGGGAGAAGAAGGGCGAATTCGTCTTCAAAAAATGATAGATACGCTAAAAGAAGAAGGGCAAGGGAAAAAATACGATTGCCTGATGGGAATATCCGGCGGCCTGGATTCCGCTTATTTGGCGTATCTTGGCCATAAATGGGGGCTGCGCATCTTAGCAGTCCATATCGATGATGGGTACGATACGCCAATTGCAAAAAACAATATTCAAAAGCTTTGCGATAAATGTGGAATTGATCTGCATACGATTACCCCCGATCCTGTTCAATTCAACGACCTGACTCGTAGCTATATACTTGCGGAAGTTCCAAACCTTGCTATTCCTCAAGACAATATTCTGTTTGCGTATCTATATTCCTTTGCCAAAGCCAACCATATTCACACATTCTTGTCTGGCGGGAATTTTGCGCTAGAATCCATTCTGCAACAGGGAAATACCCACAGTGCTTATGACCTCGTCAACCTGCGGGATATCCACAAGCGCTTCGGAACACAGCCGATGAACAAGTTGAAATTCCTTTCTCGTATTCAGAAAAGCATCGTTGACAAATACCTGCTGAAAATCAAAACCATCCGCCCTCTTAATTTCATCGATTACAACCGGGAGCGGGCCATAGCAGAGTTAACGGAGTTCTGCGATTTTCAATACTATGGAAATAAACATCTGGAAAATACGTTAACCAAAATTACCCAGTTGTATTGGCTGCCTGTAAAATTTAAGGTGGACAAACGTCGTTCACACTATTCCAGCATGATTATTTCCGGACAAATGACCCGGGACGAGGCTCTCCGGAAATTGGAGGAACCGCTGTTTGTTCAACAGGATATGGACAAGGATGTCGACATCGTACTCAAGAACCTGAATCTCAGCCGTGCGGAATTTGAAGATATCCTCCATCGCCCCGGCAAAAGCCATACAGAATATAAAACATCAAAGCTGGATGCATTGGCTCATTATGTCATCCAAAAGCGCAAAGAGTAATCGTAAAATGGCGGAGTGATTCAGATTGTTCGTGCTTATTTTATCATCGGGGTTCCCCACAGCTGACAACCTGTGCGGCATATTTGAATGGGAACAGGCAAAATCCTTAGCTAAAAAAGGGATTCGCGTCGCTTATGCGGCGATTGACTTCCGGTCGTTCCGACATAAAAGAAAATGGGGCATTCAATCCCTGGAAAAAGACGGAATCCCGGTTCATCTATTCAACGTTCCCTGCGGCAATATTCCCATTAACATGCGTACCCGTATAGGTCGCAGCTGTCTGCTGAAAATATATCAACGACTCCTGCCTAAACAGGGAAAACCGGATATTGTCCATGCTCATTTTTTCGAAATGGGAATTATCGGGTCTGTGCTTAAAGAAAAGTACAATATCCCGATGATTGTTACAGAACACTCTTCCAAATTGAATACCCCTTATCCCCATCCTAAAGATGAACAAATAGCGGTTGCTTCTTATAAGCAGGCAGACTTGCTTATCGCTGTCAGCAGCGCACTGGCCAAAAATATAAGCAGACTCTCGCCACATCAACCAATATGTATTCCGAATATTGTGGCAATTGATTTCACCTTTATCCCGCATCTTCCCCATGGTGAGTTTCATTTTGTCTCTACAGGAAATCTGATATCCGGAAAGCGGATGGAGCTGCTGATTTCGGCATTCACTAAATTTCGTCACCATCATCCAAATGCCAAACTCACTATTTTTGGCGATGGTGAACTCCGGCCCTTACTGGAAAAACAAATATCCGCAAACGGTTTGGAAGATGCTGTTCGTCTAATGGGAGTATGTACCCATAAGCAAATGGCAAAAATTTACGAAACGGGAGATTGCTTTGTCCTAGCATCTGCGTCTGAAACTTTCGGCGTAGCCTATATTGAGGCGATGGCAGCAGGATTGCCTGTTATTGCTACGAAATGCGGTGGTCCCGAAGACTTTGTAAACGATACAAACGGCATATTGATCCCGGTCGATGACAAGGACGCACTGGTGAACGCCATGGAGTTCATGTCCTCCAATCAAGCGCTGTACAACAGGGAGCGGATCTCCAAAGAGATTATTGAACGCTTTTCCCCGAACGCGGTTGCCGAAAAGCTACTTGCCTGCTATCGGCAAATACTTCCGGCACATCAGGAGGTCTAATTTTGAGCAGAATAATTCGATGGGTTTTGTATTTTTCTGTTATCGTGTCCCCACTTCCGCCGATTGTCTATGGAGATATCCAGATATCGGTACTGCGCGAATCCATGAAAGTCCTTCTGATTTTGCTTGCCATTTCCCTGCTCTTCGACTGGAAAAAAAACTTACGCCGGCTTCCTGCCGGTCGCGGTAATTTTTTCTCGCTGGGTTTTATGGCAGTATGGTCGGTATTCGCTGTTATCAGCTTGCTCTGGTCGCCCGACTTCAGCAACGGTTTCCGTAAGCTGACTTTTATTCTCAGCGGCACGTTCTTCGCTTTTCTTTTGAGCATGTACTGTACACGGAAAAAAGATTTTCCTCTTCTTTTCCGATGTATGCTTATTTTTGTGATTATGGAAAGCCTGATTGGCTGGTACGAGGTGATCTTCAGGAATTATCATTACCTATACAGCGCGGCCGACGCCGCTTTTTACTCCACGTCTTCCCAGCGGGTCCCGATTGCCATAGCCGGAAACCCAAACAATTTCGCCCTGCTCATGCTTTTCGGTTTCTTTATCGCCTACATTTGTTTCCGCTGCCGCTGCGCCCGGTGGGAAGGCGTTGTCAGCATCCTTACCATGGTCAGTTGCGTTTTGCTGTTGATGATGACGCAGTCAAGGGCAGGCCTACTCGGTTTTGCCTTGGCGGCAGGAGTCTTTGTTGTTATTGTTCTGAAGCCAAAGCCGAAATATCTGATCGCTATAGGTGCCGCCGCCGTGGTCGTCGCCTTATTGATCCCCAGCATCCGCAACAATATACTGTCCCTATTCAAATTCAACTTTCATGCGGAAAACCTCAATTCCAATTCCGCCCGTGTGAATCTGCTGCTGAACGGTTTTTATTTCTTATTCCGCACCTTTGGCTTGGGAACTGGAATCGGCGGAGTGGAATACTGGATGGCCAATTACTCCCTATTCCCCACCGCGGGAGTGATAAACATCCATAACTGGTGGATGGAACTGCTTACCGAATTCGGGATTCTGTTTTTCGTTGTATATGCCATTTTTTACGGAAAGCTCTTCCTTGATTTCTACCGCGGTTTACGGCGGTCTTCCGATCCCATTGTCCAAGCGATGGCAACCGGCCTGATTTGCTGCATGGCGGGATTTCTCATAGGGGCGATCGGCCCCAGTTCCGTAATTTCCATAGAATGGCTCTGGATCTTCTGGGCTATTGCAATTGCCTTTCAAGCTATACTTCCCAAAGAGACTCAAAAACACACTGGAATTGGATTTTTCAAACACACCAAAATAAGCAATTTCTTTCATTTAGGCAAGGCCTCTTCTGGCAAGGAGGAAAATTCTTGAAGATCTTAATTGTCTCCCCATATTATGCACCGTATTCCCGAGTAGGCAGCGTCCGTATGGTCAGTTTGTCAAGGTATCTCGCTGAACAAGGCCATGCCATTACCGTTTTTGCTCTTGAGCGTAAATCGCTCGAAGAGGAAGTGGGAGCGGATTGTCTTACTACTCCGGATCCTCCGAATGTGGAAATTGTCCGTTACTCTGTCCCAAACGGTGCCCATCTCCATTATGTTAAACGAGATCGTTTGCATCTGAAGTACTTTCGTAAGCAAATTGATCAGCTGCTTTCATACCGGCATTTTGATATTCTTCTGGTTTCCTGCGGCCCATTTTATCCTTTACGATATATGAAAGAAATCAAAAAAAAGTATGCCATTCCCTATATAGTGGATTATAGAGACTTGGATGTATTAAACGCCGCACCCGAAACGCCTTCATTATTGGTTAAGTTAAAGCGCCGCATAGTTGCTATTCACAAATTTATAGTGGAAAATCAGTGCGCGCAAAATGCAGCTCATATAGTGGTTGTCTGCCCCGGCGACGGTGAAAAAATCCGGAAGAGTTTTCATATCCCTGCTTCAAAAATCACGACGATTTTCAACGGATATGACGAGACGGTGCTCCCAGAAAAAAAAGCCGTTTCCACGCGTCCTTTCGGCGATTCTGTACATATTGGTTATTTCGGCAAGTTTATGTACTGTTCTCCTGAACGAGGGGCCTGGCTTTTGGAAGCAATAAATTCATTGCGCTCTCAAGGGATAGACGTTGCGTTACATCATATCGGAACGCCCAACCCTCTAATTGCCAATTACATCGAAAAGAATGAATTAGACCCCAAAATTTATGTAGGCTATGGAGATATGAATTATCAAAAAGGGATGGAAATGCTGGAAAATATGGATATCCTGGCTATGGAAGATGTGCATCCCACAGGGTTGGGCACCAAAATATTCGATTACATCTATTTAAACCGTCCTGTAATTGCAATACTCCCCCGTGGAATATATCTGGCTGAGTTTATTCAGCGCTTTGAAAACTGTTATGCCTGCGATTCTGTTCAAGATATTTATAATGCGATAATAAATATCCGCAATAACAAAATATCCGTTTTGAGTTCGAATTACCAGCCCCATGATTATTCGCGGCAATTGCAAAACCAACGTTTTACCGAATTACTAGCGGAGGTCATCAACTCTGCAAATGCCGGCTAGATGCTACTGCCTTTGTCTTATAAAGGTAAAAACAAAAGGAATCAATCAGCTTATGGATAACAATACAGTAAATGATGCAGGAAAATCCTTCCTAAAAAAACTCATCGGTTTCTCGGCGGCAACTTGGATAAGCTTTGCATTAAGCTTTATTTCTTCCCCCATCAACACGCGCCTGTTTGCCCCGGAAGAAATGGGGAAAATCAATCTTTTTACCACCTATTTGAATATGTTCCTGATGTTTGCGTATCTGGGGCTGGATCAGGCGTACGTCCGTTTCTTTTACAAGCCTCCGGATTCGATTTCCAAGCAGAAACTGTTTACCACCTGCCTGTTGATGTCGGAACTGGTCGCCGGTATACTGTCTATCGGGATTTTCCTTTTTTGGAGCCCGCTGTCCGTAGCGATTTCCGGGACCCAGTCCCTGATTATCGCGGCGTTTTTGGCCGTCTCCCTCATCGCAAACATAGTCATCCGGTATTTTAACCTTGCCGCCCGCATGGAATCCAAAGCGACGCTGTATTCGGCTCAGGTGATTGCCCTTGCTATAATCAACCGGTTCTTAATTATCGTCGTAGCCTTCTGGAATCCCAACCATCTATATGCCATAGGCGCCCTGACAATCGGCTACCTCCTGATGGTTTTCATCCTGTTTATTATCCAGTCCAAAAACTGTCTGACCCGGTCTGTTTCATTCAGCAAAAACGTGACGAAAACCCTGTTTGCTTTTTCCCTCCCGCTGGTTCCCGTCACGGTGCTGTCCTGGATGAACAACTCGATCGCACAGCTTATTATCCGCAACTATGTCAGCTTCGCGGCCATCGGGATTTACTCGAATGCCGTTGCGATTGCCAGTATGGTAAACCTCCTGCAAACAGGTTTCAATACCTACTGGTCCCCTTTTGTCTATGAACATTATGAAACCAAACAGTCTCAGATTAAAAAAGTACATCTGCTGATTACTTTTTGCGCCAGCGCGCTTGCCCTTTGCATCATTCTCGGCCAGGATGTCATTTATCTGCTGATCGGCGAGAAATACCGGGCAGGAAAGGAATTTTTTCCTTTTCTCCTGCTCTCCCCTATCTGCTACACCATTGCAGAGACGACTGGGGTGGGGATCAACCTCTCCAAAAAAACGTATTTAAATATTATAACTTTTGCCGCCAATGTAGGCGTTAATTTCCTCTTATGTTTTTTGCTGCTTCCAAGGATAGGCGTCACTGGCGCGGCGATCGCGTCCTGCGTATCCGCCATCGTAATGCTGGCAATAAAAACCATACTGGGGGAACGATATTATTCCTGCATTACCAGTTATCCGAAAACCTTCAGCGCCATTGCCATCCTGGTAGCGGCGGCCGTTGTGAACTGGCTTGTCGCCAACGTATTGTTGAAATATGCTTTGGTAGCCGCCCTGTTTATTCTTCTGTTGGTTATCTATCGAAAGGAAGCCAAATACCTTTTCTCCTTCGGCATTCGGCTTATCCGCGACTTTCTCAAAGAAAGGAAAAAATGAACAATGCATGTGCTCATCCTGCCCTCGTGGTATAAAACCCCAGACAGCCCGTTAAATGGTTCCTTTTTCCGTGAACAGGCGATCGCCTTAGCAAAGGCAGGCTGCCAGGTAAGCCTTCTCCATTGGTACAACGACGCGCCGGGGAAGGCCTATTTTGAAGAATTCGACGATGAAGGGGTTCGGACTGTTTTTATCCATTACAAACGCTCTCCGTTTCACATCAACTTTCTCATCCAACGATATTATATCAACAAGGCTTTCCGCCGCTTTTGGAAAGAATCCCCGCCCGATATCATTCATGTTCACTCTTATTTAGCCACCAAGTATGCGCGGTCCTTTTCAAGAAAATATCATATCCCTTATATTGTTACGGAACACAGTTCCGCATATGCCAGGAATCTATTAAGCGATGCGGCAAAAAGGGGAATCCGGAAAGGGCTGGGAAGCGCAAACCGTGTCATCGCCGTCAGCGATGGTTTGGGAAAACGCATTCAGCCTTATTGCCGCCGCCCGGTGGATGTGATCTCGAACATGGTCAGCGACTTGTTCTGGGCGAATCCGTTGCAAACGACCGGCTCCACTGAATCCGAGAAACCGTTCCGTTTCCTTTCCGTGGGATATCTGACGAAGAACAAAGGCATGGATATCGTATTATCCGCCTTTGCCAGACTGGTAGAGAGACACCCTTCGGCGGAATTGGTGATCGGCGGAGGCGGCGAAGAGGAAGCCGCGCTGAAAGCCCAGGCCGTGGAACTCGGCATAGCGGATAAAGTGCGCTTTTTAGGGAATATACCGCGGGAAGAAGTTCGGCGGCAAATGGAACAAGCCCAAGCGTTTGTGCTGGCCAGCCATGTAGAAACTTTCGGTATTGTGCTGATCGAAGCGCTGGCCTGCGGGAAGCCCGTTATCATGACGGCTACCGACGCGTCCCGGACGATTGTGAACGACGGAAACGGCGTCGTCGTCCCCATCGACGATGTTTCCGCCCTGGCCGAACAAATGGCGCAAATGATCGACCACTACAGCCGGTACGACCCGGCTGCCATCCGGGAAGACTGCCGGCACCGTTTTTCGGAAGCCGCCGTCAGCCAGAAAATTATCGATGTATACCATGAGGTCCTGGCTGAAAAATAAGATTATAAATAGCCCGGCATCAATAAGTAAACCGTCTCCACCATGCCGGGAAATTCCAGCAGAAAGGAAATTGCCATGAAAATTGTTACTGTAGTGGGAGCCCGGCCGCAGTTTATCAAGGCGGCGGCGGTTTCCCGCGTACTCCGCCGGGAACAGGAAGAAATCCTCGTTCACACCGGCCAGCATTACGACAGCAACATGTCGGATATCTTTTTTGAGGAGCTGCAGATTCCCCGCCCGGACTATAACCTCGGCGTCGGTTCCGGCAGCCACGCCAAGCAGACGGCGGCCATGATGGTGGGGATCGAGGACATCCTGCTCAAGGAAAAACCGGATTGCCTAATGGTTTACGGTGATACCAACTCCACCCTGGCAGGGGCGATTGCCGCGTCAAAAATTTTAATCCCGATCATCCATGTGGAAGCGGGGCTGCGCTCCTTCAACATGGCGATGCCGGAGGAACAGAACCGGATCCTGACCGACCGGATCTCCCGTTTCCTGTTCTGCCCTACCGATGTGGCGGTAAACCACCTGAAGGACGAGGGGATTACCCGCGGCGTGTACAATGTCGGGGACGTGATGTGCGACGCAGTGCTGCACTACTCCCGCGAGATGGAAAAGAATCCACCTGCCTACTATTTCGGCCGTCTGCAGGGCCTGTTCGGCCCGGTGGAGCCGGTGGAACACTGGTATCTTGCCACGATCCACCGGGCGGAGAACACTGACTCCCTGGAAAAAATCCGCAACGTGCTGGATGCGTTTGAACAGCTTGATGCGCCGGTGCTCTTTCCTGTCCATCCCCGCACCAAAGGGATGGTCCGGGAGTTATGTTCGACCCACGGCTACCGCAATATCCGGTTTGTGGAACCGATCGGTTACCTGGATATGCTGTACTTTTCCAAGAACGCCGTCAAAGCCGTCACCGACTCGGGCGGGCTGCAAAAGGAAGCGTACATCCTCTCCACCCCCTGCGTCACGGTGCGGGATCAGACCGAATGGGTGGAAACCTTGAACGGCGGGCACAATATCCTTGCCAAGCCGGAGACGCAGGACATCCTGGACAAGGTGCTTCATACACCGATTGATAAAGGGACCCATCCGCCGTATTACGGAAACGGGAAAGCGGCGGAAAAAATAGTGGAAGTTCTGGCCGCCGGGGAATAACCGCGGCAGAGAACAGCACGGATAAGGAAGGACGAATTGCTATGAATTACGCATTGATCGGCTGCGGACGCATTTCCTTTAACCATGTGGCCGCCGCCCTGGAAAACAAGCTGAACATTGTCGCCCTGTGCGACGTCGATCCCTCCCACATGCAGGAGAAAATCGAGAAATTCCAGCTCCCCGCCACGGTGAAAACCTACACCGACTACCGGGAAATGCTGAAAAACGAACAGCTCGACCTGATCGCGATCGCGACGGAAAGCGGCAAACACGCCACCATCCCCCTGGACTGCATCGAAGCCGGGGTGAACCTGATTATTGAAAAGCCGATCGCCCTCTCCCTGGAGGACGCGGACAAGATTATTGCGCTGGCAGAGAAAAAGGGCGTCAACGTCTGCGCCTGCCACCAGAACCGCTTCAACAAGTCGGTGCAGAAAATCCGCGAGGCGATGGAAGAAGGCCGCTTCGGCCGCCTGTTCCACGGCACGGCGCATATCCGCTGGAACCGCGGCCCCGCGTATTACGAGCAGGCGCCCTGGCGCGGCACCTGGGAACAGGACGGCGGCGCGCTGATGAACCAGTGCATCCACAACATCGACCTGCTACGCTGGATGATGGGCGACGAGGTGGACGAGGTGATGGCGTATACCGACAACCTGGGCCACGATTACATCCAGGCGGAGGACCTTGGCATCGCAATAGTCCGCTTTAAGAACGGCGCCTACGGCATCGTGGAGGGAACCACCAACATCTATCCGAAAAACCTGGAGGAAACCCTGTACCTCTTTGGCGAAAAGGGGACGGTCAAGGCCGGCGGAAAATCGGTGAATATCATTGAAGAATGGCTGTTCGGCGACGGGAAGGACGAGCCGGAAGAGGTAAAAGCCCGCTTCCATGAAAACCCGCCGAATGTGTACGGATTCGGCCACAATCCGCTGTACGCGGACGTGATCGACGCGATCCGCACCGGCCGCAAGCCCTATGTCGACGCCGAAGCTGGGCGCCGGGCGCTGGAACTCGTGCTGGCGATCTATCTCTCCGCAGCGGAACACCGTCCGGTCAAACTGCCGCTGTCTGCCTGCTCCACCATGGATTTTGTGGGACGGTTCGACCATGAGTAAGCCGGAGGAAGAGCGCCGTTATATGGTGCATGAAAGCAGCTATATCGACGAGGGCGTGACCATCGGCGAAGGGACGAAAATCTGGCATTTCTGCCATATCCAGACCGGCGCGGTCATCGGGGCGCACTGCTCCTTCGGCCAGAACGTCAACGTCTCCAACAACGTCCGGGTGGGCAATCATGTGAAGGTGCAGAACAACGTCTCCCTGTACGAAGGAGTGGAGTTGGAAGACTACGTCTTCTGCGGCCCGTCCATGGTTTTCACCAACGACCTCACCCCCCGCAGCCGTTATCCCAAGGGGAGCGCGGGGTACAAACGCACGCTGGTCCGCCAGGGCGCGACCATCGGGGCGAACGCCACCGTGGTGTGCGGGCACACCATCGGGCGATGCGCGTTGATCGCGGCCGGGGCGGTCGTGACCAAGGATGTCCCTGATCATGCGCTGATGGCAGGCGTGCCCGCCCGGCGGATCGGCTGGGCCTGTGAGTGCGGCGCCGTCCTCCGGGAGGATCTGTCCTGCCCGGACTGTGGGCGCCGGTATAGGGTTACGGAAAGCGGCTTGGAAGAGATAGGATAAACATAGCGGGACGGCTGTTGCGCGCCGTCCCGTTTTTCCTGGTGTAAGTTGCAATATTTATATTTTGGCCGTATAATATGGGACAGGCTGTATAAAGGCCGTCCATAAAAGGAAAAATGGTAAAAACCCGTTCGTCCGCCCGATCGGCCGTCTCCCGGACAAGCGGATAAGGAAAGCATAGGAGGAAACGCAGATGCTGTTTACTGGAAAGACCCTGCTGATCACGGGAGGGACCGGATCGTTCGGCAACGCTGTGCTGGAGCGGTTTTTAAAGACCGACATCGGGGAGATCCGCATCTTTTCCCGGGATGAAAAAAAGCAGGACGACATGCGCCACCTGTACCACAACGACAAGATTAAATACTATATCGGCAACGTCCGCGACCTGTCCAGCATCAAAAACGCGATGCACGACGTGGACTATGTTTTTCACGCGGCCGCCCTCAAGCAGGTCCCGTCCTGTGAATTTTTCCCGATTGAAGCGGTAAAAACCAACGTGCTCGGCACCGAAAACGTGCTGACCGCCGCGATCGAGACCGGCGTCCGTAAGGTGATCTGCCTGTCCACCGACAAGGCGGCTTACCCGGTCAACGCGATGGGGATCTCCAAAGCCATGATGGAGAGGGTGTTCGTGGCGAAAGCCCGCACCGTTTCCCCGGAGAAGACCCTGATCTGCGGCACCCGGTACGGCAATGTCCTGTGTTCCCGCGGTTCGGTTATCCCGCTGTTCATCGAACAGATCAAGAGCGGTAAGCCGATCACCATCACCGAGCCCGAGATGACCCGCTTCATCATGAGCCTGGAGGAAGCGGTGGAATTGGTCCTTTTCGCCTTCGAGCATGCGGAGAGCGGCGACATCCTGGTTCAGAAAGCGCCGTCCTGCACCATCCAGGTGCTGGCGGATGCTGTAAAATCCATTTTCCATGCGGAAAACCATCCCACCAAAGTAATCGGTATCCGCCATGGGGAAAAAATGTACGAGACGCTGCTGACCAACGAGGAATGCGCCTGTGCGATCGATCTGGGAAACTTCTACCGTGTGCCCGCTGATAAACGGGACCTGAACTACGACAAATATTTCGTAACCGGGTCGCAAAACCGCATGACGCTGCAGGAATTCGATTCCAATAACACCGAACTGCTCACAGTAGAGGAAGTCAAAGCCAAGCTGCTGTCGCTGAAATACATTCAAGACGAACTAGCTATCTGGGAAGCCAAGCAGTAATTCTGTGGAAAGGCGGCGCTTTATGCGGATATTGATTACCGGCGCGGGTGGATTTATTGGGAAAAACCTCGTGGCCGAGCTGCGCAACCGCGGATATGACGATATCCGCGCCTTTGATCTGGATACCCCCCGGCCGAAACTGGACGACTGGGCGGCGGATTGCGACTTTGTTTTCCATCTCGCCGGGGTGAACCGGCCGAAAGAGGAGTCCGCGTTTATGGCCGGGAACGCCGGGTTCACCGCCGACATTCTGGCGGCGTTGCGGCGGCATAAGAACACCTGCCCGGTGATGCTGGCTTCCTCGATCCAAGCGGAATTGGACAACCCCTACGGCCGCAGCAAGCGCGCGGGGGAGGAACTGTTTGCCACCTACGGCGCGGAAACCGGTGCGGACGTGTTGATTTACCGCTTTCCCAACGTGTTCGGCAAATGGTGCCGGCCGAATTACAACAGCGTGGTCGCCACCTTCTGCCATAACCTCGCGCACGGCCTGCCGATTACGGTGAACGATCCGTCCGTCACCCTCCGCCTGGCGTATATCGACGACCTGGTGGAGGAGCTGCTCCGCGCTTTGCAGCGGCAGGAAACGCGGGAAGGGAATTTCTGCGCCGTACCGGTCACGCATACCGCCACGCTGGGGGAAATCGCGGATATCCTCCGTTCCTTCCCCGAAAGCCGGCGGACGCTGGCGGTGCCGGATATGGGCGACCCACTCGTAAAAAAGCTGTATAGCACCTATCTCAGCTATTTGCCGGAGGACGGGTTCGCCTACCCCCTGAAAATGAACGAAGACGCGCGGGGATCGTTCACCGAAATCCTGCGCACGGCCGACCGGGGGCAGTTTTCGGTGAATGTGGCGAAGCCCGGCATTACCAAGGGCAATCATTGGCATCACAGCAAAAACGAAAAATTCCTGGTGGTCAGCGGCAAGGGGATCGTCCGCTTTCGCCGCATCGGTTCCGATCAGGTGATCGAGTACCCGGTAGACGGCGAACATTTAACCGTGGTGGACATCCCGACCGGCTACACCCACAGCATCGAAAACGTGGGGGACACCGACCTGATCACCTTCATGTGGGCGAACGAACCGTTCGACCCTGACCATCCGGACACCTATTTCCTCCCCGTGTAAACCGGGGATCCGTCCGACGGAGAAAGGCGGCGCGCATGAACGCCATGAACAACAGGGACACAGAAAAAACACAGGCAGCATCCAAAGCCCGGAAGCTCAAAGTGATGACCATCCTCGGCACCCGCCCGGAGATTATCCGGCTGTCGGCCTGCATCCGGGCTTGCGACCGGTATTTCGACCATCTCCTGGTACATACCGGACAGAATTGGGATTACACCCTCAACCAGGTGTTCTTCGACGACCTCGGCCTGCGCGCCCCGGATTATTACCTGGACAGCGTGGGAAAAGACCTGGGGGAGACGATGGGGAACATCATCGCCAAGTCGTACGCGGTGATGGAAAAGGAACGTCCGGACGCGGTGCTTCTGCTGGGGGACACCAATTCCGCCCTTTCCGCGATTTCGGCCAAACGGTTGAAAATCCCGATTTTCCACATGGAGGCGGGCAACCGCTGTTGGGACTGGAACGTGTCCGAAATGATCAACCGCAAGATTGTGGACCACATCTCAGACATTAACCTCCCCTATACCGAACATTCCCGCCGTTACCTTTTGTCCGAAGGGATCGACGGCAAGACCATTTTTGTCACCGGCTCCCCCATGCGGGAGGTGCTGCGGGACCATATGGGAAAAATCCGGCAGAGCGACGTACTGGAACGGCTGGGGCTGGAGAAAGGGAAATACATCCTCGTTTCCGCCCACCGGGAGGAAAATATCGACAACGAGGAAAACTTCCTCGACCTGATGAACGCCATCAACCGGATCGCGGAAACCTACCGGATGCCGGTGATCTACTCCACCCATCCCCGCTCCATGAAATTCATTGAAGCGCGGGGCTTCCGCTTCCACCCGCTGGTGCAGAATCTCAAGCCTTTCGGCTTTTTCGACTACAACCACCTGCAGATGAACAGCTACTGCGTCCTGTCGGACAGCGGCACCCTGTCGGAAGAATCCGCGATGCTGCAGTTCACCGGTGTACTCATCCGCACCTCCACCGAACGGCCGGAGGTGCTGGACAAGGGGACGGTGGTGATCGGCGGCATCAAAGGCGAGGACGTGGAACAGGCGCTGGAACTTGCGGTCGCCATGCGGGAAAACGGGGAAGAAACCGTAATGGCCGAGGACTACGCCGACACCAACGTTTCGGTCAAAGTGGTCAAGCTGATCCAGAGTTATACCAAGATCGTCAACCAGACGGTCTGGCTCAAACGATAATTGCGGGCCGCCGCCCCTCCGGGCAGGCGGCCCTTTCTCCTAGGGAGAAGGATTGCACGGCTTTACTTTCCATAGGGTATCTTTCCAAAACCTGCACCCAAAAGCCCCTGCTGGACGGCGTTCCCCTTCCTATCCATAAAAGGAAAAATCGCCGCCCAGCAGGCCGCACGTAGCTGAACCATACCCCTTAACGGCAAAAACGGCGCATCCCCGTCTCCTGCGTATCCCCCTGCAAAGCCCTCTGCGAAAAACCAATGAAACGGAAAGGACGATGGCCGCATGACCAACCTTGTCAATCCTCTGGTACCAGTCCCCCAGGCCGACCCCTGGGTGATGCTCCATGACGGGGCGTATTACTATTGCTTCGCTACCGACGACCACGCCGTTTGGGTCTCGAAGGCGGAACGGCTGGGCGACATCGGCCGGGTGGAACCGGTCTGCGTTTATACCGCGCCGGAAGGTACGGTGTATTCCAAGGATTACTGGGCGCCCGAACTGCATTACCTGGACGGCCAATGGGTGATTTACGTCGCTGCAGACGACGGGAAAAACGAAAACCACCGGATGCTTGCCCTCGCCGGGGACGGCCCGCAAGAACCGTTCCGCCTGGTCGGGAAGGTATCTAGCCCCGACGACCACTGGGCGATTGACGGCACCGCATTTTCGTATAAAGGAAAGCTGTACTTCGTCTGGTCCGGCTGGGAAGGCGACGTGGACGAATCCCAGCAGCTATACATCGCGCCGATGGCCGATCCGTTTACCATCTGCGGGGAGCGGGTCTGCTTGTGCCGCCCGGAATACGATTGGGAGCGGGTCGGGTTCCCCACGGTAAACGAGGGGCCTGAAGCGCTGATAAAAAATGGGACCCTGCATCTGGTGTACTCCGCCAGCGGAAGCTGGACGGACGACTACTGCCTGGGCATGCTCACCTTAACCGGGGCGGACCCGCTGAACCCAGCCGACTGGAGTAAGGCGGCACGGCCTTTGTTTACCAAGGCGGAAACGGCTTACGGGCCGGGCCACTGTTCCTTCACCACCTCCCCGGACGGGACGGAAGACTGGATCGTCTACCACGCGAACGAAATCTCCGGCAGCGGCTGGGACGGCCGGAGCATCCGGGCGCAAAGATTCACCTGGGACGGCGACCGGCCGGTTTTCGGCATACCCGTCCCGGTCGGCGAAGAACAGCATATGGCCTGATTTATTAATTTTTCAACAAAAATCAATTTTTCCCGCCGGTTTTTTCCTGTGTTTTCCCGCCTTTTTTTCGCACACTAACTGTCGGAAGACACTGCCCAAAGCCGTGTCTTTCCATTGTCTGCAGTGAAAGGCGGGAAAACAATGAACGAAGGCATTTATGGGGCGAATCCGCTCGGTGTGCCGGCCATGATCAACTGGAGGCAACGGCGGGAACAGGATTTTTACTCGTTGCCGGAGGAAGTACAGGAACAGGTGAACGCCCACGCGGATGAATTCCGTACCGAAGAGGACATCGTGAATTACGTCCGTTATTTGGGGCTGCGCGCCTGAATTTCCCGCTCCATCGGAAAAGGAGGCGGCCACATGGCGAAGCAGAATCCGCAGAGCAATCCTTTAACGCAGGATCCGGAAATTCAGCAGTATTTCCAGTCCCTTCCGCCCTATATCCAGGAGACGATCTACCAGTCCGGGGTGGAAATTACCTCGAAGCAGCAGCTTCAGCAGTGCGCGGACGGATTGATGAAAAAATAACCGTTCGCAAAAATACCCGCGAGACCGCGTGCCGCTTGATCCGCACGCCGTCCCGCGGGTTTTCCTTTTTTCTTGTATTATGCACGATTGCCTGCCGGTTTTCGGACAAAACCAGCGCGAGAAATCGGTTCCGTACTGTCATTATCGTTTGTGCGCCGTAATAATCGTATAACTATAGGCGTTTACGGTTATGCGACAGTCACCCGACGTAATGTACCAATTCTTCCCTCTCCTATGTATTTCGCTTCCTATCGCCCGTATTCTCTCCCGGCACCAATAGACGACGTCCGTGCCCCCGGGTAAAGAGAGGTTGCTTTGAACCCGTTGAACACCGCGTTCGGTGGTATGTAAGCGGTCCAAATGGACGATGAGTTCCTGGCCGGGGCCGCCTTCCTTTTCTTTCATCCCAACAAGGTCTCCCTTTTACTCTGCCCTATCCTTTTCCGGCTGGTTTCTCCTCTACTTTCTACTCCCGTCTCCTGTTCCTCTGCCGTACCGCTTCATAAAACAACACGGTAGAAGCGCAGGAGACATTGAAGGAGGAGGCGCAACAATCCGCCGCCATCGGGATGGTTGCCATCCGGTCGCTTAATTCCTTCAGCCGGGCGCTAAGCCCTTCCGTCTCATTTCCAATCAGGAACAGCACCGGGCCGGACAAATCGGTCTCAAATAAAGCTTGTTCGGCATGGGACGTCGTCCCCACCACCTGAAGGGCGGGATACCGCTGCCGGAGCGCAGCAATCCAGTCCTCCACCTCGCTGTTGGAAGGCAGCCGGATCACCGGCACCTTGAAAAAGGACCCCATGGAGGACACCACCACGTCGGGGTCGTATAAATCCACGCTATGCCCGGTCAAGGCCAACGCCTCCACCCCCAGCGCGTCGCAGGAGCGGATGAGCGTGCCGAGGTTGCCCCGGTTGGACGGCCGGTCGAACAGCGCAAGGATCGGGTTATCGCTCAATTCCAGGCGGCCGGGGTCGTCGTCCCGCATACGTACCACCGCCATCAGCTCGGAGGTATCGCTTTTTCCGCTGAGATCGGCCGTCAGCGCGGCGGTCAGCTCCACATTCTGTTCGGTTTCCACCGTCTCAAGCATCTCCTGTGCCCAGCGAGAAAGCGGCGTTTCAAAGGAATACAGAAAAGAGACGATCTTCCAGCCGGCGCGGACCGCTTCGTTCAGGTTCCGCACGCCTTCCACAAAAAATTCCCCATATTTATACCGTTTATTCCGGTTGGTTTTTAATACCTCAAACTTTTGATAAGCCGCGTTTTTGCTGTAAATTCGTTGTGTTCGTCCATGCGGCGCTCGTATATCCTGCATAGGCGATTCCTCCTCTCCCCGGACAAGCCGGCCCGTACCCCAGTATAGCGCAAGAAACGAACGAATGCAATCCGCACGGCGCATCTGAAAACAACGGACCCCGCCGCCGGGATGACACAGCATCCCGGCGGCGGGGTAGAAGAAGGACAACCAAACTATTCAAAAAGCGGGGTGGACAGATACCGGTCGCCGGTGTCCGGAAGCAACACGACAATGGTTTTCCCTTCATTTTCCGGCCGGCGGGCAAGTTGGAGAGCCGCCCAAAGCGCCGCGCCGGAGGAAATCCCCGCCAGCAGCCCTTCGGAACGGGCCAGTTCCCGACCGGTTTCGAACGCATCTTCGCTACGCACGGTGATGACTTCGTCATACACTTTTGTATTCAGCACCTCCGGCACAAAACCGGCGCCGATTCCCTGGAGCTTATGCGGGCCGGCCTTCCCTTCGGTCAGGACGGGCGAATCCTTCGGCTCCACGGCGACTACCTGCACAGCCGGGTTCCGCTGCTTCAAGTATTCGCCGGTGCCGGTAATGGTGCCGCCGGTGCCAACTCCCGCGACAAAAATATCCACCTTTCCGTCGGTATCCCGCCAGATTTCGGGTCCGGTGGTGGCGCGGTGAACCGCCGGGTTGGCAGGGTTCACAAACTGGCCGGGGATAAAGGCGTTCGGAATCTCTCTCGCCAGTTCCTCTGCCTTGGCGATGGCGCCTTTCATCCCTTTCGCCCCCTCGGTAAGCACCAATTCCGCACCATAGGCTTTCAGCAGGCTGCGGCGCTCCACGCTCATGGTCTCAGGCATCGTAAGGATAATACGGTAGCCGCGCGCCGCCGCAACCGAGGCCAACCCGATGCCGGTGTTGCCGCTGGTCGGTTCGATGATCACCGAGCCCGGCTTCAGCAGCCCTTTTGCTTCCGCGTCGTCCACCATCGCCCGCGCGATGCGATCCTTTACGCTGCCGGCGGGATTCAACGCTTCCACCTTTGCCAAGATCCTCGCCTTCAGGTTCCTCTTTTTTTCGAGGTTGCTCAGCTCGAGCAACGGGGTGTTGCCAATCAGATCGGTCAAGCTTTTCGCAATATGGGCCATGGTTTACATCTCCATTCCATAGTATTCCTAGTAAATTGATATGATTAAAGGATACGCCCTGGGACCAGTTTTGTCAAGAAAATTTTTCGTGTTACAGGTAAAACCGATTTCCCGTAAAACATATTACCGCATTTCCAATTTCCAACAAATTGCGTGAAATATATATAAATGCACCCGTTATTTGCTTTACAACTGCTATTTTTTCTTGTATAATTCAAGACAAAATTATTTAACTTATTTAATTTTAGGCGTATGAGGTGATTTCTTATGTCCTCCTTCGACAAAACCACGAAGCCAAAGAGGAAAAAGGCCCGGTACTCCAACAGCAGCAATATTCGCTATGTGTTAGCCGGTATTTGGGAATACGACCGGCTTCTGCTTTTTTATCTTTTTATGAATATTATCTGCACCGTAGGTAATAGCATCCTTCCGGTTCTAATGCCTAAATATATTATTAACGAGGCATTTACCGGCGGAAGTGCTGGGGCCGTAATCGGCTTTTCCGTTGGACTTGGAGGCTTACTTCTTTTGTGCCGGGTAGGCAGCTCCCTGTCCTATTGGAATACCAGCAACCGGATTGTCACCGCACGGCTGCGGTTTATCGCCCGTTCCGGAGCCAAATTCCTTTCAATGGATTATCAAAAATTGGAAGATCCTCAAACGCTCGACCTCGCCCAACGAGGAAATCGGGCAGTCAGCAACTATTTTGAAGGTATTGAAGGAATCATGTACGGGGTACAGTCGAGTGCTGGAAACCTACTTACGATTCTCCTAACCGGAGCCATTGTTGCTACTCTCAGCCCGCTGTTAATTCTTGGCATACTCCTTCTACTTACGGTTAATTACGCTATACTCTTTCGCATATCGAAAATGGACAAGAAAGAAAACGACGCCCTTGCCCCTATCTGGCGGAAACTATGGTATCTGGAGAATACGGTCAGCAATTTCCGCATTGCCAAGGATGTGCGCCTATTCTCCCTGCGGCATTTCCTGCTCGGCCAATTTGACGAAGAAAACCGTAAACGGCTGGCGGGCCAGTCCCGCATCTGGCGGCTGTGGATGTGGGCTTCGGTTGCCTTTGCTTTTTTGTCCCTTCTACAAGAAGTCTTGCTATACGTCGTGTTGATCACCAACGTGCTGGAAGGCCGGATTTTAATCGGGGATTTCCTGATGTATGCCAACGGCATCCACACATTTGTCAACGCTGTATCGGGACTAATGAGAAATATTACGGACATCTCCCGGCACAGCAAATATGTTGCGGATTATCGGGAATTCCTCGACCTGCCGGATATTCCCGATGGTGGGGAACCGGTGCCGGACGAACTGTTTCACACCCCGCTCTCCTTCGAGTTCCGGGGCGTTTCCTTCCGCTACCCCGGCAAGGAGGAGGATGCCGTGAAAAACGTGTCGTTCACCATCCGGCCCGGCGAGCGGCTGGCCGTGGTCGGCCTGAACGGGGCAGGTAAAACCACGTTTTTAAAGCTGCTCACCCGGTTGTACGAACCGAGCGAAGGTGAAATCCTCCTGAATGGAAAAAACATCCGGGATTACGATCGGAAGGACTATTTCCGTCTGTTTTCCCCTGTATTTCAGGAAATCCAGCTCTTCGCTTTTACCGTAGCGGAAAACGTAGCGATGCAGGACCACGGCGTCATCGACCGCGAAAAAGTAGAAACCTGCCTGCGCACCGCCGGGCTATGGGATAAAATCGCCGCCCTTCCCCATGGGATCGATCACAGTCTTTTGAAAGTAATAGAGGACGACGGGGTAGACCTTTCCGGTGGGGAAAGCGCCAAGCTTGCCTTAGCCCGCGCGCTGTATAAAGACGCCCCTTGCATCCTTCTGGACGAACCGACCGCTGCCCTCGATGCCGTATCCGAGGAACGATTGTATAAACAGTTCGACGGCATGACCCAAGGCAAAACCGCCTTGTATATTTCCCACCGGCTGGCGAGCACCCGCTTCTGCGACCGGATCGCGGTGTTTGAGGGCGGACGGATTATCGAGGAAGGCTCTCATAGCGAGCTGATGGCCCGGCCCTCCCGCTATGCGGAAATTTTTGAAATCCAAGCGAAATACTACCGGGAGGAGGCGATGGCGGAATGACGGCGAAAAAAAGAACGACAAAGGAAGCGAAAAAGAAAGGGATTACCTTCAAAACCGCGCTTCCCGTCCTCGCGTTTTTTTACCGGAAAGCATGGGAAATCCAAAAGAGCTACTTCTTCCTCATCCTGCTGAACGCCGTCCTGAGCGGCCTGTCCCCCTTCATCAACATCCTTTTCCCCGCCTATATCATCGACGAGCTGATCGGCGGGCGGCGGATATCCGTGCTGGCCGGATGGGTGGCGGCGCTGGTGCTGCTCAACCTGTCCGCCGCGGTCGCCAATCAGATCCTATCCTATTTCATCAACCGCGCCAACCTGCGGATGGAAGCCGGCTTCAACTGGCTGATTGGGAACAAGGCGATGACTATGGATTTCCGGCACACCGAAAGTGCGGAGGTTCTCACCCAACTGCAAAAGGCAAAGGACGGTATGGGTTGGTACTCTGGTGGAGTGGCCGGCATTACGGAAAACCTGGCCGGGATTCTTTCCGGTCTGTTAACCCTGTCGGGTACGCTGGCAATCCTCGGATCCCTGTCTCCCTGGCTGATCCTAGTCCTGGTAATGCTCCTTCTTCTCAACACCTATCTGGTATCTCGCTCTCAAAAACTAGACACTTTGAATCGGAAAGATATGATCGGCATCCTTCGCCTATTTGACTATTACCTCAATCTGCTTAAAGATTTCCGTTTTGGCAAAGATATCCGCCTGTACAACGCAGCGGGGATGGTTCTTTCCCGTACCGACCAATATATCCAGGATGACTGGAAGGCCCGCAAAACCGTAATCCGCAACGGCAGCCGGTACGACGCTGCGACGGCCGGGCTGAACGTGGTTCAGCAGATTATCCTATACATTACCCTGGGGCTGAGCCTGCTGGCCGGCTCCATCACCGTGGGGGAAGCGATGGCACTGCTGAATTCCGCCAACAGCTTTGTGGACAGTCTCTCCTCCATCATACGGCAGACCATTACCCTAGTACGCAACGCGGATTTCATGAACGAATGCAAGATTTTCCTGGAGTATCCGTCCGAAACCGTAAGCGGAGATGGGAAAACCGACCCCGGCAAGCCGCATGTGATCGAGTTCCGGGACGTATCCTTCCGGTATCCGGAAGCGGAAAGCTACGCCCTCCGCCACGTCTCCCTGACGCTGGAAGCAGGCAGGCGGCTTTCGGTGGTGGGGCGCAACGGCGCGGGAAAAACCACCTTTATCAAGCTGCTTACCCGCCTGTACCAGCCCACGGAAGGCCAGATCCTTCTGGACGGCCGCGACATCCGGGAATACGATGAGGAAGCCTACCGTGCGCTGTTTTCGGTGGTGTTTCAAGATTTCCAACTCCTCAGCTTTTCGATCAAGGAGAACCTGACGGCAACCGCGGATGAGGAAAACCTGCCGGACAGCCCTGTCGTCGACGCGCTGGAAAAGGCGGGCTTCGGGGAGCGGCTGCAATCGCTGGAAAAAGGGATCCATACCACCGTCTACCGGTATTTCGACGATGACGGCAGCGACTTTTCCGGCGGCGAGAGCCAGAAAATCGCCTTAGCCCGCGCAATTTACAAAAACGCACCCATCACGATTCTGGACGAACCGACCGCCGCCCTGGACCCGATTGCAGAGTACGAAATCTACACCCATTTCGACAACCTGATCGGCGGGAAAACCGCGATTTATATTTCCCACCGTTTGTCTTCCTGCCGCTTCTGCGAACGGATCGCCGTATTCGCCGGCGGGGAGGTTGTGGAATACGGCACGCACGACGAACTGCTGGCCAAAGGTGGCGAATACACGACAATGTGGCACGCTCAGGCGCAGTATTATGTATGAGTCCAGCGGCCGGTCAACCGGAAACAGTGGTTTGGTCCTTTATATTTTCCGAAAGCGGAATCCATACAAACATAAAAACAGGGCTAATTGACAGCCCTGTTTTTATGTTGGGACGGAAAACCGCACACAGAAAGCGTCGGCCATGGCACGCAGGTTTCCGTCCAGCCGCGTCAGGCCGGGACAGAGCAGGTTCTCCGGTATTTTCCTGTAATAGGCATGGGCGATTCCGCCCGCAATACAGGCCATCGTATCGCTGTCCCCGCCGAGGGAAACCGCCAGGCGGATGGCGCTTTCCACATCGTCCGCCTCCAAAAACGCGCGGATAGCGGGCGGCACGCTGTACCCCGCCCGGGAATCAAACACGAACCCCGGCCGGATTTGCCGCAGGGGATGGGAAAGGTCGTATCCGAAACGGCGGTGGATTTGGCCGGCAATCTCCTCCTTGGAACAGCCGGCGCGGGCCAGGAAGACCGCCAGCGCCGCCGCCTGCGCCCCGGCGACTCCCTCCAGGTTCCGGTGGGTATACCGACAGCTCAGGGCCGCCTCCCGCAGGACCGCTTCCGGCGTATCCAACGCAAAGCCGATGGGGCTGGCCCGCATCGCTCCGCCGTTTCCGTGACTCGGCTGTACCGGCGTCCCCGGCGAACGGCACCACTCCCGGAACATGGCGCCGAAACCCGCGTCCGGATACCGGAAATAATACTCCCGGTACCGCTGTGCGTACTGCTTCGCCCGCCTGCCGGCGGAGAGCGCCCCTTCCCGATCTTGGTACAGCAGCACGTCGGCCGTCGCCACGGTGAGCACCGTATCGTCGGTGAAGCGGCTGTCCTGCGTAAACAGTGGAAAATCGGTGCTTTTCACCGGATGCCGTTCATAGGCGGAACCGATGATGTCCCCCAATATCGCCCCCAGCATTGCCGGCTCATCCTTTCCCGTCCACGGCTGATTCTTCGGTCAGCAGTTTTCCACTCCATACCAGCAAACGGTTGAAAAAAGTCTCCGGATCCCGCCGCCGTTCGGAAGCAAAAGCATCCCAATCCATCCCGATTTCCAGAATCCGACGCTCCTCCCCGCTGAGCAACGGGCGCAGTTCGCGCTTTGTTGGGACGTAGTCCCCCGTGCGCAGATAGTGGATCGCCTGCAGAAGAAAAAAAGCGGCTTTATACCCGCCGTGCAGCCCTTCCGCCGCCGCCCCGCCGTACAGGAAACGGTGGGCGGTTTCGTGGTACAGAGCGGAGGCGCCGATATGCACGCTTTGCCGGACGTCCTCCCGCAGCTTTTCCGCAAGTTCCTCCGTCCATTTCCAAGCATCCACAGCCTGTCCCCCTTTTCCGTATGGTTTTCTGGTGGTTTACCGTTTCATTGTAGTGCATCCCGGCCGCCTTCGCAAGCCCCGGCTGAAACCGACGCCGCGGGGTCTTGGGAAGGCCGGAGGAATAAAGGCGCTGGAAAAAGAAAAGAATACCAATCAACCACAATGAAGGCTTTGCTAAGAAAAAAATCAGTGGAAAGTGCGCCTTTTCCCGCATTTTTGCCTTATACTAGCGGCAGGCAGCGAACACCGGATACGGTGTCCGCCGGACACAGCCATAAAAAAGTTGAAAAAAGCAGGCGGCTATAGTAATATGGTATCGATGCAAAAAAGGCTTGGGGTTGAACTTATCATGAAAAAAAGCAGAAAACGACAAGGAAAAATCGGGAAAAAACAGCTCATTTTGCTGGTGCTTCCCCTTATAGTGATTCTGCTTGTTGCCGCCATCGTCGTATCGGCCCTGCTGCTTCAGCCGAGCGAAGGCGAAGCCCCCGGCAATACAGAAAGCACCCCCAAGACTACCGGGCCTGGGACAATCACATCAAGCCCGATTACGGCCGCGGGCAAATGGGTCGTAGAAGGTGAACAGGCTTTTTATCTGGACGGGAGCGGAAACCCTTTTACCGGCACCCACACCATCGACGGCGCTGAATACACCTTCGCACAGGACGGTTCCCTGCTGAACGGCTGGGTTACGGTGGGCAATATCCGTTACCATTTCGCGGACGGCGCACTTTCCAAGGGTACGCAGGTCATTGACGGGGTGACCCGCTATATCAATGCCGACGGGACCATGTTCGTCGGCTGGTACGACAACGACAAGACCGGGAACCGGTATTATTACGATTTCGATACCGGCGCTTCCTATCGTGGATGGAAGGAGATTGAAGGGAAAAACTATTATTTTCATCCCGATGGGACCCTGGCCCGCAGCACGACGGTGGACGGCGTGGCCATCGACGCCGAGGGGGTAGCCGCCGGCCGGCCCTCCGGCACCACCTCCACGTCTTCCAGTACCTCCCCCGCCACCCGGCCGCCTGCAAAACCGGATGCTACGGTACCGGCGGAACTGGGAAGCAAGCTGGACAGCATCCTGGCCACTTACGGGGATTCCCCGCAAAATATTTACGATTATGTCCACGGCAATTTCAGCTACAAATACGCGCCGGAAGGCTCCATTGCGGAAAACGCCCAGCATATGCTGGATTACGGCACGGGGAGCTGCTATAATTTCGCTTCGCTGACCTATCTGTTGTTCCAGCGGGCGGGATACGACGTTTACTATGTCACTGGGAAGGGATGGCAGCCGGGGGATTACCACTGCTGGATCCTCGCCTATTTCGACGGGGGCTGGTACTATGTGGACTCCCTGTACACCCGGTCCGCCAAATTGACGGCGGAACAGCTGGAAACCAAGGGATACGAATGGGATAAGAGTGCGTATCCCTCCTGACGCCCGGTTTTCCGGGCGGTTCACCCGGCGGTGTCGGAAGAAAAAACCGGGAAATGGGATACTCGCCGGACAGCATTCCGGACTTGTTCAGGGGAGGATGTATCGATGAATTACTTCATGCGCCGAATGGCCCGCTCAGCGGCGGCGGTGCTGCTTGCAGCGGCGGCGGTGCTCACCATCGGCTGCCAGCCGTCCGGCGGCGAGGAGGAAAGCGAAACGAGCTCCACCGGTTCCACCTCTGCGCCGGCCACCACCGTCCCCACAACGACGCCGACCACCGCGTACCGCGACCCGGACACCGGGATTCTCTACGACAACAGCGAACGGACCGGAGAAAAAGCGGATCGGTTTGAACTCCCCCTGCAAGGGGCCACCGGCTTCGCTTCGGTGGATATGGAGGTGGCTTCCTCTCCCGGTGGCGGAGAAACCGTAGTGACGCTGAAACCCGGGGACGCTTTTGTCATCCTGGAGGAGACGGACGGCCGTTGGTGGCGCATCACCCGGGACGGGAGCTGGTCCGGATGGGTGGAAAATACCACTTGCTATCTCAACATCCCGGACGTGGTCCCTTCCATTGTGTATGACAATACCAACGCGTATTCATCGGTGTTTGTCTCCTCCGGCAAGGATATCCCCGGCATTACGGGGGAAAAGCTGTACGATTCGATGCGGTGGAACGAGCGGCTGGGGGAAGACCAGTACGTTGTGGCCGCGAATTACATCATGGTGAAAAAGATTTACGCCGCCCAGCAGGCGGCCCTGGCCGACGGATACACCCTGGTGATCAACGAAACCTTCCGTCCCTTCGACGTGCAGCTCGACGTGGCGGACAAGCTCAAAGCGCTGTACCAGGAGGACAGCGAGGTGAAGGCGGGGATCGACAAGCGGCCCTGGGGGATCGGCTGGTTCATCGCCAGCAAATTGTCCACCCATCAGATTGGCTGCGCCATGGACGTCAGCCTGGCTAGGGTAAACCGGATGGACGTCCGGCTCTCCGGCGGGTACCGCTATGTAGTGGCAACCGACATCACCCCTTGCGATATGCCCACCGCGATGCACGAACTCAGCTCCGCCGCTGTCTGTATGAAGCGGGCGGTGGATTCTTACTCCAAAACCGCATGGAAAAGCGTCGCCCCCGCCGACACCATGACCGAAGACGCCCTGCGGCTGCAGAAATACTGCACCGACGCCGGTATGTCGCCCCTCGCCTCCGAGTGGTGGCATTTCAATGACCTGGAGGCCAAGGACGCTATCGGGAACCAGTACACGACCGAAGTATTCTATATCGACGACTGTCTCAGCCGCGTCCCGGAGTAAACCCGCAACGCGATTAAATTGAAAAGGGAATATGACGCTTTATGGTATTCAGTTCACTGAGTTTTTTGTTCCTGTTTTTCCCGGTGACTTTTCTGCTGTACGTCGCCGTGCCGAACGCAAAATTCCGCAACGCGCTGCTGATCCTCGCCAGCCTGGTGTTTTACGCGTGGGGGGAGCCGGTGTACATCCTGCTTCTGCTCGCGTCGGTGCTGCTCAACTGGCTGCTGGCGCTTCGGCTCGGCAGCCAGGACAGCGGGAGGAAGGCAGTCGCTGCCGTGGCGGTCATAATCAATATCGGCCTGCTGGTCGTGTTCAAATACAGCGGCTTCCTGGTGGAGACGGTAAACGGCCTGCTTCGCCTTTCCCTACCTGTCCCCGCGATCCGGCTGCCGATCGGCATCTCCTTTTTCACTTTTCAAACCCTATCGTACGTTATCGACGTGTACAGGGACAAATCCAGTGTGCAAAAAAGCTTTCCCCGTCTGCTCTTGTATATTTCCTTCTTTCCCCAGCTTATCGCGGGGCCGATTGTCAAATACCACGATATCAAGGACCAGCTCGCCCGGCGGGCGCTATCCTTTGACCGCTGCGCCCACGGGATGAAACGGTTTTTATACGGCCTGGGCAAAAAGGTGCTGGTCGCCAACGCCATGGCCGTGACGGCAGACTATGCCTTCGGCCTACCGGCTTCCTCCCTGACCGCGTTCGCCGCCTGGCTGGGGGCGGTAAGCTATATGCTCCAAATTTACTTCGATTTCAGCGGTTACAGCGATATGGCCATTGGGCTGGGCAAGATGTTCGGCTTCGATTTCAAGGAAAACTTCCACTATCCCTATTCCGCGGTCGGCATCAAGGATTTTTGGCGGAAATGGCACATTTCCCTTTCCACCTGGTTTAAGGAATACCTGTACATCCCGCTGGGAGGCAACCGGAAGGGCAAGGCGCGCACCTATCTCAATCAGCTGATCGTGTTCGCCTGCACCGGGCTGTGGCACGGGGCGAACGTCACCTTCCTGGTATGGGGATTGTTCCACGGCCTGTTCCTTGTGCTAGAAAGCGGGGGGATTATCCCCATCAAAAAAGCAGACAAGCATCCGGCAACCCGCCTTCTAGCCCGGGTTTATACCTTGTTTGTCGTGTTGGTCGGGTTTACGATTTTCCGCGCGGACACGATGGCGCAGGCGGTACAGTACCTGGGCGCCATGTTCACCGGCGGGGCGGGTTCCGCCGCCCAGCTGGCACAGGCCGTCACCTATGTGACTCCCTGGTTCCTTACCGTGCTTGTCATCGCCTGGATCACCTCGTTCCCTGTGGTCCCGGCCCTGCGGAACCGACTATGCCGCAGCGGAACCGGCGCGACGGCGTACACCATAGTCAGCTATTCGTTGTCGGTCGCGTTGTTTGCGTTGTGCATCCTCTCGCTGGCGGCGGATACGTATAATCCTTTTATTTATTTCCGGTTTTAAGGAGGGGGACAAAAACGGTTATGAAAATCCTGAAAAAAGCGTATGTCCTCCTTCTAGTAACCGTCTGCGCCCTTCCCCTGGTGCTCACCCCGCTTTTCGGGGAAAGCGAGTCGGCGGAAAAACGGGACCTTTCCGAGTTCCCCTCCCTAATTAAGGACGGGAAGCTAAATCTTTCCTTCACTTCCGAACTAGACACCTGGATCACCGAACATTTCTGCTTCCGCTCCGAACTGATTACCGCGAACAATGCCCTGAAGGCCACGGCCTTTTCCACCTCGGACGAGGACAAGGTGATTGTGGGAAAAAACGACTGGCTCTATTTTACGGAAACCGCGGATGATTATCTCGGCCTAAACCGCCTATCCGACGCCGATATCGGCCATATCGTTACCATAGCGGAACTGATGGACGAATACGTTACGGGCAAAGGCGGCCGCTTTGTCTTCGCCGTCGCCCCCAATAAAAACACGCTCTATCCGGAGAATATGCCCGCCTATTACCGGCGTACCAAAGAGCCGACCAACCTGGAACGGCTGACCGAAGCTCTGCGCGGCCGTCCCTATTTCGCGGACTTGCTGGGCGCGCTGCAGGGAGCAGAGGAACCGACCTATCACGCGCGGGATTCCCACTGGAATAACCTCGGTGCGGTGCGCGGCTTCAACGCCATCCTGGATGCGGCGGGTAAAGCGCACGAAACCTATGAAAACATCCCGTACCATTGGGAACGCACCTGGGACGGCGACCTCGACGCCATGATCTTCCCTTCGCTTGGGTACAAGGACCAACAAGCGATATTTGAAACCGACTGGACGTATGCATACACTTCCAATTTCCACAGCGAGGAGGACCTGCTGATCACCACGGAAAACGCGGACGGCGACGGTTCCCTGCTCATCTTCCGGGATTCCTTCTCCAACGCGCTGCTCCCCTTCCTGGCGCAGACCTACCAGACGGCAAAATTCTCCCGCGCCGCCCCCTATTCGTTGGCAGAGCTGGAGGAGACGCCCTACGATACTGTGGTGTTGGAGATTGTGGAGCGCAACCTGCAGAATCTGCTCACCACCGCCCCCGTCATGACGGCCCCCGCGCGGCAGCTCGGCGGTACGCCAACGGAAGCTGGCTCCGCCGTGATTAAAAGCCACAAACTGAACGGATACCTCCATTTTTACGGAAAGCTGGACGAAAAGGCCGTCCAAAACGTCTCGCATATCTACCTGAAGCTGGAAAAGGACGGAGACAGCCGGTATGTGGAAGCGTTCCCGGTTTACGAATCCGCCCTGCTGGAACCGGAGGAAGACCCGACCGTGCATTCCAACGGCTTTTCGGCCTATGTGCCGGTAGAAGACGGAGAAGGCGCTGCCGTCTCCGTGGTCGTGCAGACTGGAGAAAACTATGCGGAATACCGCGGATAAATTTCGAATAAATCCGCTATGAAAACAGAAAGGAACATCGTTATGAAAAAACTAAAACAACTGCTCCCCATCCTGCTGATCCTGGCCTTTGTGTTCGGCCTTGCCGCCTGCGGCAAGGAGGAAGGGGACGGCGGCGAAAGCGGCGCGAAAAAGGGGCTTTCCACCTCTATTCAGGTTGGCGGCGCCACCCTTAAGCTGGGCGGCGAATTCACCAGCGAAATCGAGACGGCGCTGGGCGATCCAGACAACGTGGTCCAGGCCCCAAGCTGCCATTACGACGGCACCGACAACATCTACTATTACAGCGGCGTTACCGTGTACACCTATATGCAGGACGATAAGTCCATTATCTACAGCATCGAAGTCAGCGACGCCTCGTATCCCACGGCCGAAGGGGTGAAGGTCGGCATGACCTTGGATGAAGCGAAAGCCCTATGCGGCGACGGCGCAGAGGAACTGGCCAACGGAGCCGCCTATACCCTAGGCGAGGGGATGAAGCTGAACCTCCGCACTGCGGATGGGAAAATCAGCGTGATCGAATATTACACGGAATAGCTGTTTTTATCAAGGCAAAAAGCCGGCGTGGTGGACAAAAGCAATCCTCGGGTGCTTTTGTTTATGCTTTTTTAAGCGGCTACCGGAAAAATCAAAGCGTGGCGAGGAATTGGGTGTATTTCGCTTTTCCCCTGGGTTTCTTGATTTTCCCACTCACCATCTGGGCGGCTTTGCGCCCTGCCGCAAGAATATTCCCGCAGGCAAATGGTGAAACTGTGAAAGAACGCATTCACAAAAATGCTTTTTGTTTGCGATGCCCGTCCGGCCTGCTGGGGGACAGCAGGACAACCGGGTTGGGGTATGCCGGAGGAGTATGCCCATCATGGAGAAGCACGCGCTAATACTCACCACTACAAAAGACTTCCTCGGAAAATTCGAACAGGAAAACGTCCGGATCCTCCAGAGCCTGGGCTACACGGTCCATTATGTCACCAACCAAAACGAACCGTCCTATATCCCGGACGTGGAAGCGGCGGAGACGCTCGGCGTGCCGGTGCATCATATCGAAATCGCCCGCTCCCCTTTCCTTTTGCAGGACAACGAAAAGGCGCTGCGGCAGATCCTGCGGCTTTTGCGGAGGTATCCGGTCCGGCTTCTCCACTGCCACACCCCGGTGGGCGGGCTGCTCGGACGGCTGGCGGGACGGCTGTCCGGGGAGAAAAACCTCCTGGTGATTTACACGGCGCACGGCTTCCACTTTTACCGGGGCGCGCCGCTGTGGAACCGGATCGCTTATTACCAGGTGGAGAAATGGCTGGCCCGGTACACCGACGCACTCATCGTCATCAATCAAGAGGACGAACAGACCGCCCGGCGTTTCCACCTGAAACCAGGCGGACGGGTATACCGGATCCCCGGGGTCGGGCTGGACCGGGAAAAATTCCGGCCGCTGGCCGGCGAAGAACGAAAAGCCGCCCGGGAACGGCTCGGACTGGATGACGAAAACTTTTTCCTGGTTTCGGTGGGCGAACTGAATGAAAACAAAAACCAGAAAATCATCCTGGACGCGCTGGAACTGTGCCGGGAGCGCGATCCCGGTTTTCATGCGATCCGGTACGGCCTGTGTGGCGACGGCTTCTTCCGGGATCGGATAGAGGGATGGATCCGAGAAAAAGGGTTGGAGGATACCGTCACGCTGTACGGCCACTGCCCCCACGTCGCGCAAATCCTCGGCTGCGCGGACGCGGCCGCCTTCCCCTCCATTCGGGAGGGATTGGGGATGGCGGGGCTGGAAGCGCTCGCCATGGGAATCCCCGTCCTCGCCGCCGACAACCGGGGAACACGGGAATATATGCTGCACGGGAGCAACGGGCTGGTCTGTTCGCCCGGCGATGCGGAGGGGTTCGCACAGGGGATCGAAACCCTGCGCGCCATGGATAAACAGGAAAGGCAGAAAAATGGCCGTCCGCTGCCGGGAATCCACCGAACCTTTTGA
>CAMMRL010000033.1 GCA_946499275.1 uncultured Clostridia bacterium
CCCCTATTTACCGACGGACCAATCGAGGGGCAGAATATCCTGACCACCACCCGCCATATGCTGAAGTCCGGCGATATCCATCTGCCGGTCGGGATAGTCAACCGGCGGTACGCCATGATGGAGCCGACCGAGATCATTCGCACCCAAGAGCAGGCCGCAGCCCTCGCTGCCGAGCGGCTGGCAGATAAGGTAGAGAAAGAGCTTTCCGCCGCCCAGATTACGGCGCGCCGGGAATCCGGCCGGATGGAAAACGGCTGCTATATCCTGACCGGCATATACTCCTGTATTGAGGACATCGGGGTGGAGGAGCAGCTCGTCATAGAAAACGGGGAAGCGGCCGATTCACCAAAATAGGGGAAATAGGTATTTTTCTGTCAATTATCGGGAATATATGGCGTAACAAAGACGCGAATGAACGGAAAAAGTGGGTTGAATTTTGTTTATTATGCGAAATGACAAAGAAATTATTTATGGTATAATAAACACAAAAGGTGGATTTCCGTAGAATTCTGAAAACATAATTTCCCAATTTGAAAGGAATTTCGCCCGATCCCCTGAATGAAAGGGGCTTTCCGAGCCTGGAACGACAAGATGAAGGAAAGGGGTCCGCGGATGATCGAACAAATTGTCAATGTAGACCGGATGGAACAAGCGGTATCGTTGTTCGGCAGTTTTGATGAAAATGTCCGGCTAATTGAACAGCATTACGGCGTGGATATCGTGACCCGCGGCACCGACCTGAAGGTGAGCGGGGAGCCAGAAGCGGTCGGCAAAGCCGTCCGGGCGATCCATGGGCTGCTGCAGCTCATCAACCGAGGGGAACAGCTCGGCGAGCAAAATGTCCGCTATGTGCTGATGCTGGTGGACGAGGACGGGGAGGATCAAATCCCCCAGCTTTCCTCGGACAGCATCTGCATCACATCCAAGGGCCGCCCGGTCAAGCCCAAAACGCTCGGGCAGAAGGCGTATGTGGAGGCGATCCGGAAAAACACCATCGTCCTCGGCGTCGGCCCGGCCGGCACCGGCAAAACCTATCTTGCTGTGGCGATGGCGGTAAACGCATTCCGCGCCAAGGAAGTCAACCGGATTATCCTGACTCGTCCCGCCGTGGAGGCGGGGGAAAAGCTGGGCTTCCTGCCCGGGGATCTGCAGTCTAAGGTGGATCCGTACCTCCGCCCGCTGTACGACGCGCTATTCGACATGCTCGGCGCCGAAAGCTACCAGAAGTATCTGGAGCGGGGGAATATCGAAGTGGCGCCTTTAGCGTATATGCGGGGCCGGACGCTGGACGACAGTTTTGTGATCCTGGACGAAGCGCAGAACACCACGCCGGAGCAGATGAAGATGTTCCTGACCCGGCTGGGCTTTAACTCCAAAATGGTCGTTACCGGGGACGTTACCCAAATCGACCTGCCTGACGGGCGGAAAAGCGGTTTACGCGAGGTTATGAAGGTGCTCAAAGGGGTGGATGACATCGGCATCTGCACCTTTAGTCAAAAAGATGTGGTACGTCATCAGCTTGTGCAGCGGATTGTGCAGGCATATGAAAAGTACGAAAAATATGAAGAAGGGAAACGGAACAGAAGCTATGGAAAAAATCAAAGTTATCATCGAGAATAAGCAGAAAACGGTTCGGGTACCCACCGGCGTGCGGCTTTTGATCCGCCGCTGCTGCCACGCGACGCTGGAGCTGGAAGGTTTTGAAGGGTCTGCGGAAATCAATGTTTCCATTGTGGACGACGATATGATCCGTCAGATCAACAACGAACACCGCCATATCGATTCGGTAACCGACGTGCTGTCCTTCCCGCTGGGGGAAAACGGGCAGTACGATATCAACCCGGAAAACGGGGCAAAAATGCTCGGCGATGTGGTGATATCCATTGAGCGCGCCCAGGCGCAGGCGGAACAGTTCGGCCATTCCTTCCAGCGTGAGATCGGGTATCTGACGGTGCATTCGGTGCTGCATCTGTTGGGATACGACCATGTGGACGGCGGCCTGGACGCCGTGCGGATGCGGGAGAAGGAAGAGGCGATTATGACTTCGGTCGGGCTGCCCCGCGGCGCCAGCTATGTGATGACCGGTTCCGACAAATAACGATGCATGGATACCGCCGGCTCCCTTTCGTTGGACGGGTAAACCGTGTCCTTGTGGATAAAATAATGATGCATGCCGCAGCCCGTTCCAAGCCGTCTTTTTACAGGAGGGCTGGGAAGATTCTTTGCGGCCTGAGGACGTTATGAGAGCATTTTTCAAGGGATTTGTTTATGCCGGGCGGGGGCTTTGGTTCTGCGTTAGGCATGAACGCAACTTTCGGATCCATTTGGTCGCCGCGGCGGCGGTGCTGGGGTTCGCCCCGTTTTTCCGCCTGTCGCGCGGTGAATGGGCGGTCCTGCTTGTGACGCTGGCACTCGTGATCGGTGCGGAAGCGCTGAACACAGCGGTGGAACAAGCCGTGGATCTAGCTTCGCCCGACCGTCATCCCAAGGCCCGCGCCGCGAAAGATGCCGCGGCGGGGGCCGTTTTGGTTTGTGCGGCGGCGGCAGTGGGGGTAGGCTTCGCGTTATTTTTCCGGCCGGCAGTTTGGACGTGGCTCGGCGCGGCGCTGGTTTCCCGCCCCTGGCTGCTGGTGGCGCTCATCCTGTTGGCGGCGTTGGCCTTTTGGTTTATCGTCGGCGCAGGGGTAAAGGATGATTCCCGTAAGTGAGAATAGGAAAGAAGGCTCCGGTATGAAGGAAGGCTCGAAGATTTCTCTGTCTGTCCTGTTTGCTGCGTCTCTGATTGGTGGCGCATTGTGCGCGTTAGCCTGTAGTTTATGGAATCTGCCGGTTCCTTCGTCGCTGTATGTGACTACCGACAACGAACCCTACGATATCCGCTGCGATTTCCTATCGTTGGCTGAAGTCTCCTCTACAGTGGGCTGAGCGAGGATATATTGAGCAGGCTGGCGGCCGCCGGCAAGCTGGAGGGCAGTTACTTTATGATGGATAACGGGGACCTGCTGTTTTCCTGGGAGAAATTGAAAGCTTTCCTGGAAGCCCTGATGGAAAACGGCGTAAAGCTGTTTGAATAGGTGCCTGTGACAGGCCGGTCGGGGACTTCCGTATGGTTTTCCCGCACAGTGCTTTTCCATTGAGAAATATCGAAGTAGAATTGGAGAGAAATATGACGACAATCAATCCGCCGGAGGGGAATTCCACCCGTTCGGCCTTTATTGCCCTGGTCGGCCGGCCGAATGTCGGCAAGTCCTCCCTGCTCAACGCGATGGTGGGCCGGAAGGTGGCGATCGTGTCGGACAAGCCGCAGACCACCCGCAACCGCATCATGGGGGTGCTGACTAGGGGAAAAACCCAGCTCGTGTTCCTGGATACCCCCGGCGCGCACCGTCCCCGCACCCGGCTGGGGGATTTCATGGTCAAATCGATCGGGGAAGCGGTTTCCGGCGTGGACGCCGCTGCCTTGGTAGTGGAACCGACCCTCGGCGCGGTGCGGGAAGAAGAAAAGGGGTTGCTGGTCCAGTGCCGGAAAAATAAGCTTCCCGTGGTGCTGGTTGTCAATAAGATCGACACGCTGGAAGAAAAGGAGAGGATTCTGCCGGTTATCGAAAAATGGCGGCAGGAATTTGATTTTGCGGCGGTCCTGCCGGTTTCGGCGCTGACCGGGGACGGCGTGACCGACGTGGTAGACGAACTGTCGAAATTCACCTTTGAAAGCCCCCATTTCTTCCCGGACGATATGGTCAGTGACCAGCCGGAACGGGTGGTCGCCGCTGAACTGATCCGGGAAAAGATGCTCCTGCTACTGCGGGACGAGATCCCGCACGGGATTGCGGTGGTGATTGAAAACGCGAGCGAACGGGAAACCGAAAACGGGCTGATCCTGGATCTGGACGCCTATATCTATTGCGAACGGGAGAGCCATAAAGGCATCGTAATCGGCAAACGGGGCACTATGCTCAAGGAAATCGCTACCCAGGCGCGCAAGGAGATGGAATCGCTGTTCGGCGCAAAGGTGAATTTGCAGTGCTGGGTGAAGGTGAAGGAAGACTGGCGCAACCGGCAGGGGCTGCTCGGCAGCTTTGGGTATAAGCTGTAACGCCGATGATTTCGCGGTTTGAAAAGGTAGAAGTTTCCGTAACAAGTTTCCGGGTATGCCGCGCCTGTTTGTGCGAATGCTAACGGTAGCTTGAGCACGGGAGGTACGGTATATGAAACGCAACGACCTTTGGGACGCCTTTGCAAAAACCGGCCGGATTGAGGATTACCTGCGCTACCGCGGCGTAGACATTTACCAGATGGTGGACAGAGAGGCGGAAAAACGGCATGAGGCAGACCACCGACGCCCTGATTATCCGGGAAAACAACAATATTGGTGAAGCCGACCGCTTTGTCACTGCCCTAACGCGGGATTTCGGCGTGGTCCGTGCCTCCGCCCGAGGGGCGCGGAATATCAAAAGCCGGAACGCTTCCGCCACGCAGCTCCTGTCCTATTCCCGCCTGACGCTTTACCGCGGACGGGAAAAATACATAATCGACGATGTGGAACCGATCCGTATTTTTTTTGAACTGCGTTCGGATATCGAAAAACTGGCGCTATCCCAGTATTTCTGCGAATTGGCCGGTGTGCTCGCCCCGCGGGAGGAACCGGCGGAGGATTTCCTCCGGCTGATGCTCAACGCATTGCATTTTCTAGGGAACGGGAAACGGGATCCCCGTCAAATCAAGGCGGTAGCGGAACTGCGGATGCTGGCCTTGGCCGGTTTCATGCCAGATCTTCTGGCCTGCGCCGGCTGTGGGGCGTTTGAAGGGGAGGAGATGTGGTTTTCCGCCCGGGAAGGGCTGCTGCTGTGCAGCCGCTGCCGCGCGTCCCGGCCGGGGATCGGGCTGACGCCGATGCCGGGGAACGTATTGGCGGCGATGCGGCACATCGTATATTCCTCGTTTGAAAGTTGCTTTTCTTTTACTATGTCGGACGAAGGGCTGGCTCTCCTGATGCGGCAGACGGAAAGCTTTCTGCTCTCCCAGCTTAACCGGGGATTTAAAACACTGGATTTTTACCACTCCTTATCTCCGGGTATGGCCGACAGGGGCGGCAATTCGGTAGCTGCGGAACAGAAAAGTCCGCCTGCAGGCAGTTAGCCGCGACCTTTTGCCGCGAGGGGGCACTCCCGTTGGAGACGGCTGTATGTAGGCGTACAGCGGAGATGCGGGAAATAAACAGAAAACTACTCGATGGTTACCGGCGCGGAAGTCTCCGGACGAAAACGCCATTATGCGGTGTCGCGCAGCGCCGGATCGGAGGAATTCATGAAAACAGAAAAAATGCATGACCGGGCCCAGTTGTTCGGCAAAGAATTTTTACATAATTACGCGCGTTCCCGGCGGGCCGGCGCATGGGTTTTTGCGGCGCTGTTTTTGCTGTTTCTGGCGGCGGCGCAGTTCCTGACGTATTTCCTTGCGCAAAGGGCTGGGCATTCCTCGGTGAATGCGGGCATATTGGCGGCGGTTCCGTTTATCGGGCCGGCAGCGCTCTGCGTACAGACAGCGATGGCGGGAGGGGCCTTTCTCAGCCCGGCATTTTTCCGGCCGCTGATCCTGCTGGGGGCGCTTTTGCCCAGCGTGCTTTTTCTTTTTCTCGGCGCGCATTTTCACGATCTACGCGTTCGGGCGCTCTGCGTGTTGGCGGAACGGGAGGAAGCCGCCGCCGTGCTGGCGGAAAAACAGGCGGCACGCCAGCGCATTGCCGCCGCGCCGGCATCCGTAATCGTCCGTCCCGGAGCGGCGAAAGCCGCGCCAACCTCGCTGAAAACGCCGGTCTCATCCTTTCCGGAGCCGGTTTCAGAAAGTCAACCGGAAGGAATAGTTCCCTTTACTCCGAAAAAGGTGGAGGAAACGTCGGCTTCTTCTACGGAGAAGGGAAGCGGTTCACCGTCTGCGGTCTCTGCCCAAAGGGAAGCGGAACCACCCGTCGTGCCGGCGGTAAAAGCCCCTCCGCTGCCGGCCGCAACGGCTGCCGTCCGGACGGAATGGGCTGCGGAAAAGGAATCCAAAACCGCCGCCGGTGCCGCCGCACGTGGAGCGGTTCCTTTGCACGCGCCGGAACGGGCGGCTGTTTCGGCGGAAACAACCGCCGCCGTCGCGGGATCCGAAGCGTCCGCGCTGTCCGGTGTGGAAGGAATGCGTGGAACGGAAAAAGCGCGGGATACTATACAGGATACCGATAAAAAAACGCCGCCGGTTTCCCCCTCGCTGCAGAAAGCGGAGGAGGAATATACCCGCGCCATGCAGGACGTGCTGGCTTTTTTAAACAAAAAATAATAGGGGAGACGCCGCCCTAAAGGGCTACCCGGCGAGGGCCGTGGTCTCTCCCGCTGTCTTTCGATGAAAGGAACCCCGGTTATGAATCGAAACCATAAAGCGCTGGAGCTGGACAAAGTCCTGGAGCTTCTGGCAAAAGAAACAAGCTGCGACGACGCGGCGGTTTTGGCACGGGAGTTGACGCCATCCGCCGACCTGGCGGAGGTTCGCCGCCGGATGGCGGATACCGCGGCGGCCGTGATGCTCATGGCGCGCTTTGGTTCTCCCTCCTTCGGCGGTGCGCGCAACGTGGCCAATGCCCTCCGCCGTGCCGACGCGGGCGCTTCCCTGTCGATGCGGGAACTGCTTACGATTGCGGAAACCCTGCGGATCATCCGTTCCCTGTACGAGTGGCGCTCCCACTGCGCGGGGGTGGAAACCTGTCTGGACGACCGTTTCAACGTACTGACCCCCAACAAATACCTGGAAGAAAAGATCAACGGCGCAATCCTGTCCGAAGAGGAGATGGCGGACAACGCATCGCCTGAACTGGCCTCCATCCGCCGTAAGATGCGGGCGGCATCCGGCCGCGTGCGGGAGCAGCTCGATAAAATGATCCGTTCCCCTGTTTACCAGAAACTGCTGCAGGACCCGATTGTCACCATCCGGGGCGGGCGGTTCGTCGTCCCGGTCAAGGCGGAGCACCGCGGCGAAGTGGCGGGGCTGGTACACGATACCTCGGCTTCCGGCGCTACGGTGTTTGTGGAACCGATGGCGGTGGTGGAAGCAAACAACGAGCTGCGGGTCCTCGTCTCCCGGGAAGAAGCGGAGATTGAGCGGATCCTCAGCGAGCTTTCAGCCGAGGCGGGAAGCTTTGCCGACGGCATTATTGCGGATTACGAGGTGCTGGTGGAACTCAACCTGATCTTTGCCAAAGGCCGCCTGGCCTATAAAATGAAAGCGACCGAACCGAAGCTGACCGACGACGGGCATATCCTGCTGCGTCACGCCCGTCATCCGCTGATCGACCCCAAAAAGGCGGTGCCGATCGATGTGGAACTGGGCGGGGAATTCGATACGCTGGTGATTACTGGCCCGAACACCGGCGGCAAAACGGTCACGCTGAAAACGCTCGGCCTGCTGTCTCTGATGGCGATGTGCGGGCTGATGCCCCCGGTGGACGACGGAAGCAGCCTATCGGTTTTCCGGGAAGTGCTGGCCGACATCGGGGACGAACAGTCGATTGAGCAGTCGCTGTCCACTTTCTCCGCCCATATGACCAACCTGATCCATATTCTCTCCGAAGCGGGGGAAGGCTCCCTTGTCCTGCTGGACGAACTGGGGGCGGGGACCGACCCGGTCGAAGGCGCGGCGCTGGCCACCGCCATCCTGGAACGGCTGCGGGAACAGGGGGCGCGGATTGCGGCGACGACACACTACGCGGAACTCAAAGCCTATGCGATCCATACCCCGGGGGTGGAAAACGGGAGCTGCGAGTTCGATGTGGCGACGTTGCGGCCCACCTACCGCCTGCTGGTCGGCGTGCCCGGCCGGTCAAACGCTTTTGCCATCACGGAGCGGCTGGGGATGGATCCCACTTTGGTGGACCGGGCGCGGGAGATGGTCTCCGGCGACAATCGGCGGCTGGAGGACGTGGTGGTCAGCCTGGAGGAACGGCGGCAGAACTTGGAGAAGGAGCTGTCCGAAGCGCGCTTGATGCGGGCCAAGGCCGAGACTGCCGGGCAGCGGGCACAGGCGGAACTGGACGAACTCGACCGGTTAAGGGAAAAGGAACTGGAGAAGGCCCGCGGCGAAGCGCGCCGGATCGTGGAGCGTGCCCGCGCCGAGGCGCAGCAGCTCATGGACGAGCTGGATGCGCTCCGGAAGCAGAAGAACGCGGCGGACTTCGCCGCCAGGGCCCAGTCGGCCAAGAGCCAGCTTCGTTCCCGCTTGCGGAAGATGGACGAAGCGATTGACCCGGTCACCCAGCGGGGGCAGGAAAACTACACCCTCCCCCGGCCGCTGAAGGCGGGGGATACGGTGCTGATCGTGGATATCGATAAAAAGGGCATAGTCCTGACCCCGCCGGACGACAGCGGCATGGTGCAGGTACAGGCCGGCATCATCAAAACGAGGGTGCCGGTGGGCAATCTGCGGCTGGTGCAGGATCAAGAACCGGTTTCGACCGGCAAAGGCTCTACCCGACCGGGAAGGGCGCAAAAGCCCGGTTCTTCCTCCTCCGCTCGCGGCGTGATATCCCGCGCCCAGCGGGAAGCACGGATGGAAGTGGACTTGCGGGGAATGATGACCGACGAGGGCATTCTGGAATTGGACCGTTTCCTGGATGAAGCGGTGTTGTCCGGCATAAACCAGGTAACCGTGATCCATGGAAAGGGTACCGGCGCGCTGCGTGCGGCGGTGCAGCAGCATCTGCGGACCCATCCGTCGGTAAAGAGCTTCCGGCTCGGCGTATACGGCGAAGGCGAAAACGGCGTGACCATCGTGGAACTGAAGTAAATTGTAAAAAGCGGAGGAATGTGTTTCCCCCGCTTTTTCGTTTATTGGTGTTGCGCTTCCGATCGGCTTCGACCGCGGAAGTCTATTTCATAACGCGTCCCATGCGAGAACAAAACGCCATCGTTGAGTTGGATGCAAAGGATGCAGGTATGGGGATCGGCAAAATTGTTGTGTCCGTTATCTATCCATCCTGCAAAGGCCTGACGAAGCTTTTTCACTATTTCGGCGTTTTCTTCTTTTCCGAAATAGCCGAGGTTCACGCCTTTGCCGTGTGCGGTAAACCAATCTCCGGAAATAGCGACCTGGGGATTCTTTTCAATTTGCCGCATTTTGTTGGAAAGGGCGTAGGTGATGACGCAAAACGCCCCGTTTTCATAAAAGGCGTTGACGCTCCGCACCGAAGGGGCGCCGTTTTCTACAGTCGCCAGAGAGATAACGTTATCTTTCCCAAAACGCTCCGTCATGATCTTTTCGATAGTTTGATTCAGCTTTTCCATGTGAGCAGTCTTCCTGTCTGATTTGGATGATTCTTCGCAATACTTTCCTGCGTTTCCGCAGGGCATAGTATAAAAATTTACAACAATCCATATGTTTTCTTTTATTATAGAAAGCCAAAAAACTTATAAAAGACTGGGAAAAAACCGAATTGGAAAATCGACGGACAGCTCGATAGAACCCCCGGGATGACGACTGGAAAAAGCAAAAGAGGATCGGCGTTAAAACGCCAATTCTCTTTTTTGTCGCTTATTCTGGCCGCACGTTGGCGGCATAACGGTCCACCGCGAAGTTGGGGAGATTATAAAGCGTCAGCAGGTCGGTCACGCCGTTTTGCACGGCGTAATCGTACACGTCCTCCTTGAAATACCGGGGATCAACCACCAGGATCCGCTCATAATGGACAGCTAGGAAGGGGACGAAACAGTGGGCGTAGGAGTCCTGCACCAGCAGGAGCACCCGGCCGTTTTTTGTGTTGGTCGTGATCTCTACTTTGGCGTGGTTCCCGCCGAGAAAATAGGAATACTTGTCCTTCTGCGTCAGGAATTCCTCTTTGTACAAGGTGTCCTCCACGCTCCCGTCGTCGTAGAGGACCAAAACCTCCACCGGCTGGAGGGGGGTATACGCAGTAACGCTGTCCGGCTGGATCGTGGGGAGGTTGGCCTTGGAATACAGCGTGCCGTAAAAGGAATCCGACACGGTTTCGGTCCGGAAAGCACTTTCCGGCAGGGGGGAAAGCCCGTTTACCCTGGCCCATTCCCCGTACACCAGAAAAGCCGCCTGGGTGGTCCAGTGATGATCGGTGCGGTAATACAGGGGGATATCCAAATGGTTTTTCAACAATCCTGTTGCGTCGTAAAGGGGCGCGTCGTCCTTGAGAAGGGTTTCCGCTTTTTTCAGCGCGGCCTCCTGGTCGGCAACCGGGGCAAAGGCCGGGAGCCGATCGGTCAGCACGGCTGAGGCGGTGGGGATCAGCAGGGTGGAAGCGTGAAAATCCGGGTTGCCTGCCTTCAGCGCCCGGGCGAGGACAGCGACCGCTTCCGCGTTTTTGACGAGCTGCTTTTCGTCAATACTTTCCCCCGCATCGAACAGGGTGCCTTTTTTGCCAAAGTAAACGCGTTGATTATCCTTTTTTAACATCGCTAGTTCGGTTATCGTTTTCAGCCCAATCCAGCCGTCTCGCCCTAAAAATTGATCAGCTGTGTATTTTTCAAAATCCTGCGAGAATTTACCTGAGACAATATCCTCCGCATTCAGCGCAGGCAGCTTTTGCAGGTAGCGGTTCTCGCTTTCGGAAAAGTCCTTCTGCGGAACCAGGAGGTTGATAACCGTTACGCCGAACAGTAGGACGGCGAAACCGATAGAAATTACTTTTTTATTCAAAGGGGAACCCGCCTTTCCGGCCCGGGCGGCCTGTTGTCCTTATCAGAAACGGAAGTATAGGAAGGGGTTGTAGGAAGCATCCACCAGATAGGCGACGCTCAGTACCGAAATTGCCAGCAGCACTACCCCGGCACAGGCGGTGGAAAGCGCCGAACGCTTTGCCAGCACGCCGTTTTCCAGTTTTGCCACCAGGCGCTTAGGCCAGTTGGTACAACCAACCGCGCCGATGAAGAGCAACAGGCCGTTGGTTAGCAGCAGATAGAGGGAACGGTCGTCGAACAGTCCGGCGCCGTGCGCACCGAACATCGAACCGATGAAGGAGAAACCGGCGGACAGGCTGTCGAAAGCGAAGAGCGCCCAGCTCAGGATCACCATCAGCATGGTATAGGTCCGGCCGACGATGCCCGGGGCCTTTTCCAGCCATTTGAGTAAAAACAGCTTTTCCGCCATCAGCAAAACGCCGAAGAACAGCCCCCAGGCGACAAAGTTCCAGCTCGCCCCATGCCAGATGCCGGTGAGCAGCCAGACCACCAGGATATTGCGGATCTGGACCGGCAGGCCACGCCGGTTGCCACCCAGCGGGATGTAGACGTAATCCCGGAACCAGGTGCTCAGCGAAATATGCCAGCGCCGCCAGAACTCGGTGATGCTTTTGGACATGTAGGGATAGTTGAAGTTTTCCAGGAAAGTGAAGCCGAACATTTTGCCCAACCCGATGGCCATATCCGAATAGCCGGAGAAATCAAAATAAATCTGGAAGGTGAATGCCAGAATGCCGATCCACGCCGTGAGCACCGGGACCTCGCCCGGCTCCAGGGCGGAAATCTGCGACCAGACTACCCCAATGGTATTCGCCAGCAATACCTTCTTCCCGAGCCCTGTGATGAACCGCCGCACACCGTCCCCGAACATGTCGAAGCTCTCCGTCCGGTTGCTCAGCTGCTGGTCGATTGTTTTGTACTGCACGATCGGCCCGGCGATGAGCTGGGGAAAGAGGGCGACATAGGTGCCGAAAGCGATGATGTTCCGCTGCGCCTTCACATCCCCGCGGTAAACGTCGATGACGTAGGACATCGACTGGAAAGTATAAAAAGAAATACCGATCGGCAGCGCCAAATCCAGCAAAGGAATGGACACGCCGGGAATGGCGTTCAGGTTGCCGATCAGGAAATTGGCATATTTGAAAAAGCCGAGAATCGCGAGATTGAGGACAATGCCCACAATCAACGTGACCCGGGCGGCGCGGATGTTCCCTTCGTCCTTCCGGCGCTGTATCAGCATCCCCAGCACATAATCCGCCACGATGACCGCGATCATGATGACGACGTAAACCGGTTCGCCCCAGGCATAGAAAAACAGGCTGGCCACAAGCAGCAGCGCGTTTTTCAGTTTTTTCGGCACGAGGAAATACAAAAGAAGAACGGCGGCTAAGAAATAAAACAGGAAAAGCAGGCTGCTGAATACCATGGGGCTTACCTCACGTCCCTTGAAAGATATAAAAAACGGTAACCGGGGGCTCTATGGCGGAATCCTCCGCTTATAGGCGGTTTGTTATCCTTTTGTGTAGCCGTCGATGCATTTTTTCGCCGCTTCGTTGTCGTTCGATACGCAGAGGATCACATATTTGCCGGTGGTGACAATGACCGGATCGCTCAGCTTTTCCTGTTCTTCCGGATTGTAGTCTTCAAAAGCGGAACGTTGGTCGGCGATGCGTTGGTCTACTGCGGTTTTGATCCGGCCGGCCGCCGCCTCATCTTTTCCTTCGAACACGGCGATCTCCTCCGCCGTGGCGCCGGAACCGACATAAATCTTTTTAGCGGCGATGTCCGCTTCATCTATAGCGTAAATATTGGTGACTGCCGCCTCATTCGGCTCGGCAAGCTCGTCCTCGAAGGGAACGGAGGATTTCAGTGCGTCCGCCAGGGCGGCTACATCAATTGTCACGTCCTTTTTTCCCTGACAGCCGGTAAATAGCAACCCGGCCGTAAGGAGAGAAAGCAAAAAGCAGCCGATTTTTTTCATTGATTTCATGGATCGCTCATCCTTTCTGAACATTCGGTTACATCCGGTTGATCCCGTGAAATATGGGGGGATCGGTATTTACGAGGGGATATAGTCCGCTGCGTTCGTATGGGTTTTCAGGTAATCGTACCATTTCTGGCAGTAGGTTTTGTTTAGGTGTACGCCGTCGGAAGAGGCTTCGTCCGGCAGGCAGCCGTTCTCGTCTTCTACGGCTTCCCGCACGTTCAGGTAAGCAACCTGCTTTTCTTTGCAGAGATTTTTTAGAAGTTCATTATATTGCAGGATGCGGGCATTATTGATATAATCGCCGCGATCGTTTCTGGCAGCGGTTACGGGTAGGATCGACTGGATAAAGATGTCCGCGTCCGGCGAGGTTTCCTTGATCCGGTCGATCAGGTCGCCGCAGCGGTCGGCAAAGATTTCGGGATACGACCACCCCAGCTCGTTCAGGCCAAGCATGATGTACACTTTCCCGAACTGCTTTTTCCCCAGCGCGTCGCTGACCGACAGTTCTTGCCCGTCGAGCTTCACGGTTTTGTCGCTGAATACCTTGCTAATGGACAAGCCCTTCGAGGAAAAATCGGCGGCGTTTGCCGGCCCGGCGTACATCATGAAGGCCTGGGTGCGGGAATCACCGATGAAGCAGGCGTTGTCAAAATATGAATCGTCTACTCCTTGCGGTTCCGTAGGTTCGGTAGTCGCTGGTGTGGTGGGGGCTTGCGTCGTGGTTTGCGAGGAAGATTCTGTTGTGGTTGTAGCTGGCTGGGTAGTAGTCGTCGCCGGCGAGGAGCTTTCCGGCGGGGAACCGGCCGTGCAGCCCCGGATTAAAAAGACGATGCCCACAATCAGCGCAATCAAGACGACTGCCGCCCCGCCGAGGATCAGGCGGCGCTTACGGCGGTGACGGCGTACCTTCGGCGAGACAGGCGGTTTGTGGAAGTTTTTTTGACTGTTCATAGTATCATCCTATTTATGAATTTACGCAAGAATTTTCGGCGTCGCTCCTTCACCGTTATTAGTATGGGAACGGTTGGAGGAAAACATGCAAAATGGAACAACGAACAAAACAGAATACCACCGGGTAAAAAGTACGTTCCTTTTCTCCCGATGGCAACCTGGCCGGCGGCCGGAACTCTCGGAAACAACCAAAGGGAACCGGCGGACAGCGGGCGTCTATATACGCGGATGACCGCAATTAATACGCAATTTTCCCCTGAATATACGCTGCCAGCTCGTCGATAGCGACGCGCTCTTGCTGCATGGTGTCGCGGTCGCGCACGGTTACGCAGCGGTCTTCAAGCGAATCGAAGTCAAAGGTCACGCAGTAGGGGGTGCCGATTTCGTCCTCCCGGCGGTACCGTTTGCCAATGGAGCCGGCGTCGTCAAAGTCCACCATGAACTGTTTGGCGAGCATGTCGTGTACCTTCATCGCCTCGCCGCTCAGCTTTTTGGACAGGGGAAGGACCGCCGCCTTGAACGGCGCGATCGCCGGATGCAGGCGGAGCACCACGCGGGTGTCCTTTTCGTCCAGCGCTTCCTCGTCGTATGCGTCACACAGGAAAGCGAGCACCACGCGGTCGGCGCCCAGGGAAGGCTCGATCACATAGGGGATATACCGCTCGTTGGTTTCCGGGTCGAAATAATCCAGTTTCTGGCCGGATACCTCGGAATGGCGGGTCAGGTCGAAATCGGTGCGGTCGGCGATCCCCCAGAGTTCGCCCCAGCCGAAGGGGAAAAGGAACTCGAAGTCGGTGGTCGCCTTGGAGTAGTGGGACAGCTCCTTCTGCTCGTGGTCGCGAAGCCGGAGGTTCTCCTCCCGCATCCCAAGCCCGAGCAGCCACTGGCGGCAGTATTCCTTCCAATACTGGAACCACTCAAGGTCGGTGCCCGGCTTGCAGAAGAATTCGAGCTCCATCTGTTCGAATTCGCGGGTGCGGAAGGTGAAGTTACCGGGGGTAATTTCGTTGCGGAAGCTCTTGCCGACCTGCGCCACGCCGAACGGGATTTTCCGCCGGGTGCTGCGCTGGATATTCTGGAAGTTGACGAAAATACCTTGGGCGGTTTCGGGACGGAGGTACAGCTCGTTCTTCGCGTCCTCGGTCACGCCTTGGAAGGTTTTGAACATCAGGTTGAAAGTGCGGATATCGGTGAAGTTGTGTTCGCCGCACTCGGGGCAATTGATCCCGTGTTCGTCGATATACGCCTTCATCTCCGCAAAGCTCCAGCCGGCGGGGTTCGCGCCCGCGTCTTCGATCAGCTTGTCCGCGCGATGGCGGGTCTTGCAGCTTTTACAGTCCATCAACGGGTCGGAGAAGTTGCCGACGTGGCCGGAAGCCACCCACACCTGTGGGTTCATTAGGATCGCGCTGTCCAACCCGACGTTGGTGGGGCTTTCCTGCACGAACTTTTTCCACCATGCGCGTTTGACGTTGTTTTTCAGTTCCACGCCCAGCGGCCCGTAGTCCCAGGTGTTGGAAAGGCCGCCGTATATATCCGAACCGGGATAGACGAAGCCCCGGCCTTTGCACAGGGCGACGACTTTTTCCATCGATTTATCCGCGTTGTTCATGGGAAATCCATCCTTTCACCGGGGACGGAACCCGCCCCCGCTGTGTTGAAAATTTGAAGGTGCCTATACCTTTCTATAATAAACAAAGTAGAAAAAAAAGTCAATGATTCCCACCGAATATTTCCGGAAAGATTCCTATTTCCGTCCGACTGCCAACCATGGCCGGCTACCGTGTGGAGCGCGGGGCAATCCGGGCTTTTGCTCGTTGAGCGTCCGAGATTTTTTGCCTTTGGCGGTCGATACGGGTGTGCGTCCGGGCTCGATTGATGGTTCTCATACGGCGGCTGGCGCATGGGAACGGTGGAAGGCAATAAAAACGCTGCAAAGAGCAAATACGAGCCGGAAGAGATACGCGCCGCAAACGGGGGATGGTCTGGATTTCCAGCGTAGTCTATGCCAGGATACAGCGTATCAAAGGAAGCCATGAGCGTGGGGCATCTTTGTCTGCGAAGAAGATGCGGCTTGATTTTTGGAATAACCGGGGGTTTGTCATCAATTTTTTGGTCTCCCATGGCCAGACGTGTGTCAACGGTAGCTCCTCGAACACCGGTGACCTCTTATTGAAAGCGCCCGAAATCGCGAGGATTCTGGAACAGCCCGTTTCCCAGAAATAGAACATAAAAAGGCGGGGACTATGTCCCCGCCTTTTTAACCTGTGAGTTTTTCCCTCATCTGGAGAAGCAAAGCGCGTTCCCGCCGGGATACCTGCACCTGCGTCATGCCAAGTTTGTCCGCCGTGACCTGCTGGGTGTTGCTTTTCAAATACCGTAGCACGATCAGTTCCCGGTCCCGCGGTTCCAGTTCTTCCAGCACCTGGCGCAGGGCGAGCCGGTCGGTCAGTAGCTCGTCCGGCGGCGCGACCGGCAGGTCGATCTGGTCCCCTTCGTCTTCGTCGCCCGAACGGGTGAGGGAGAGCGGGGGCAGAGACGCGCCCATCGCTTCGGCGGCCTGTTCCCTTTCCACCCCGAGCAAGTCGGCCATTTCGCTGACGGTGGGTTCCCGCCCCTCGGCGTTGGTAAAGCGCTCCCGTTCCCGCGTCGCTTTCATCGACAGCTCTTTGAGGGAGCGGCTGACCTTGACCGTCCCGCCGTCCCGGAACAGGCGGCGGATTTCCCCAAGGATGACCGGCACCGCATAGGTGGAAAACTTCAGCCCCCGCTCCTCGTCGAAGCCGTCCGCCGCCTTGACTAGGCCGACGCAACCGGCCTGGAACAGGTCGTCGTACTCGATCCCACGGCCGTTAAAGCGCCGCGCGCAGGAGTGGACCAGGCCGATATTCTCACAGATGAACTCTTCCCGCCGGCTCACAACGGTTTGGCCGCGCTGGGCGCGGACTCCCGAAGGGCTATGTACTTCTCCAGCGTCACCACCGTGCCCTTTCCCTTTTTGGAGGAGACCCGCAGCTTATCGGTAAAGCTTTCCATCACCGAAAAGCCGAGACCCGAACGTTCTTCCCCTCCGGTAGTGAACAGGGGTTCCATCGCCTGCTTGACGTCGGCGATCCCGCAGCCCTTGTCCCGGATTTTGATGCTGATTTTCCCGTCGGCAAACAGCCGGACGGTCAGGTACACGGTGCCGATGGTATCTGGGTACGCGTGGACGATGCAGTTGGTCACCGCTTCGGAAACGGCGGTGCGGATATCGGCCAGCTCGTCCACGGCGGGGTCGAGCTGGGAGACAAAAGCGGCGACCGCCGCCCGGGCGAAGCCTTCGTTGGCCGAACGGCTGGGAAAGTTCAGCTTGATTTCGTTGAGTGGTTTCATGGCTAACTCCATTTCCCCGCGGCTGCGTGCGCCGCGGCTGATTTTTGAGATTGTATCACCGCCCGGCGTGAGGGACCCCGGAATCGTCCTTGGCGGAGAGATCCTCGCCGGATTCTTTCAGTACATTCAGCCGGTCCAACCCGGCCAGACGGATCACCTTGCGGATCCGTTCGGACGCGCCGGCAACTTCCAGCGTGCCGCCGTAGAGCTGCATCAGGCGGAAGCGCCCCATAATCAGCCCGATCCCGGAGCTGTCCATAAAGCCGACGTCTGCGAAGTTTAGCCGCAGGCGGGAGGGTTTTATCCGCTCCACTGCCGCGTCGATTTCCTCCCGCATCCGGCGGGCGGAATGGTGGTCGAGTTCCCCCGATAGCCAGATTGTCAAGCTGTCGGATTCGGTTTCCATTCGCAATGCCATATGTATTGCTTACCCCTTTCGTGGTTTTGGTGTCTTGATGGTGGGAATCTCGTTTATTATGTGTAGAAAAAAAGCCCCTATCCCTAAGGATAGAGGCTTGTCCGCAAAATTTTTGGCGAATCCGGGCGATGGGCGGAATTTTTACCGGCTATTTCCCGTAAATCTTTAGCAACCGGGGACGGAGGGCGGCGGCTACGTAAAAGGAACCGGCCACCAGCAGCTTGGGGGCCGTCCCTGTTCCGGGGCGTCCCGCCGCTTCCAGCTCCGCCAGGGCGGCGTCCAGTGCATCGGCGGGGCGGTCGATGGCCGTGACCGGCAGGGAAGGGGCGACGGCGTGCAGGATTTCCGTAAACCGGGCGGCGGGGAGGGCGCGGGGGTTATCGGGAGTGCAGCAGAACGCCCGGCGGCAGAAGGGGGCGAGCAGCGAGACGCAGCGGGCGGCGTCCTTGTCCCCGAGCATTCCCGTAACCAGGGTGAACCCCTCCAGCCGATGCCTGCGCAGGGTATCCGCCAGCGCGGTCACCCCCTGCGGGTTGTGCGCTCCGTCCAGGAGGATAAGGGGCGAGCGGGAGAGCACCTCCTGCCGGCAGGGCATGGAAACGCCCGCCAGCCCGTTTTGAATTGCCTCCGGTTCCACCGGGAAGCCCGCCGGGGCGAGCGCTCGTACCGTCTCGACGGCGGTCAGCGCGTTTTCCCGCTGGAAGCCGCCGGTTAAAGGGAGGGACAGGGCCATCCCGTCGTAATCAAACGCCGTCCAGCCGAGCGACTCTTCGGTCAGGGGGCCGGTTACAGCGGGGATCCGTACGGTCAGTCCCCGGAGCGCCGCCTGTTCCATCAGCACCGCCAGTGCGTCCCTGTCCTGGGCGGGGGAGGTAATCACCGCGCAGGGGGGCTTGAGAATACCGCATTTGTTCCGGGTGATTTCCTCCACCGTACCACCGAGGATAGCGGTATGATCGAGGGAGACCGGGGTGAGCACCGCCGCCAGAGGGGCGGGGATTATGTTGGTCGCGTCGTCCCGGCCGCCGAGACCGCATTCGATCACGCAGATATCGGCGGGACAGCGGGAAAAGAACAAAAACGCCAGGGCGGTGGTGAGTTCGAATTCCGAAAGGCAGCCGGCTTCTCCCATTTCCCCTTGATGGGAGAGCAGTTCTTCGGTCAGGGCGGCGAAATCCTGTTGCGGAATCGGCCGCCCGTCGATGGTTATGGTGTCGCGGACCCCGGTCACCGCCGGGGAAGCGTACAAGCCCGTGCGGTATCCCGCCGCGGTGAGGATGCACTGGATCATCCGGGCGGTCGAGCCTTTGCCGTTGGTGCCGGCGACATGCACGCAGCGCAGGCGGCGTTCGGGACGGCCGCAGAGCGCAAGGATCCGCTCCATGCGGGCGAGACCCCATTTCATGCCGCCCGGCTTCAGCGCGTCGATGGCGCGCAAGGCGTCTTCATAAGTCATAGCGTGTCACAAACTCCTTTATCGAGGGATTCCGTATCCGGGGGGATTGTGGTATACTCGTATTATCACGGTCGCGGGGCGGCGGACTGATTGTCCGAGCAGGCCGGGGCGCTGGCGAAAAAGCGCGCGGGGGCTTGCGCCCCGCTTTAGGAAAGGATAGAAATAGCGATATGAGCAAACACGAAACGGCTGGTGCCGTGCCGTGGGAACGGCAGCGCCGCCTGCGGGAGATATACCAAAGCGAGATCCTGCCGCCCCTTTTCCTGGAAAACCCGGAGGAATTTTACGAAGCGTTCGACCGGGGGCCGGAAGCGGCGGAAACCTTTTTCCGAGACAAATGGGAATGGATGTGCGATTGCTTGGCCGACGACGGCATGCCGGGCGTCCGCGCCGTCCCCTGCCCGGTAACGGGGATGGACTGCCTGGCGCTGGATGAGCGGGAAGAGTGTTTTTCTGCCCTGCTGACCGTCGAGCTGGCGGAACCGGCGGGAGACGCGCAAGGGCTCGCCTTGTACGTGTCGGCCTTTTTCGGCGTGGGGCGGATGCCCCGGCTGTTTTACGGGGAATACGCCGCCCTTCCGGGCGGGGAGACAACGGTGGAAGTGACCGAACTCCGGTTCGACCGCGAGGGGGCTTTGCGCCGCCTGCGCCGGGGAACGCTCCACCAGGGATGCGACAACCGGCCGCTGCTGTTTGACCCGCCCGAGACCCCTCTGCCGGAGGATCCGGCCCGTCCGCTGGTCCGGGAAGCGTGGTACGCCGCCTATCTTGACCGGACGGCTCGAGCCTGTACGGCCGGTGGATGAAACGGCGTGCGGAAGAAGGAATGAGGACTTTCTATCGGAGCCGGCGGTGGGGCGGGGCGGCGAGTTCATAGCTGTGGGCGATCATGGACATCAGTTCGTCGTCCGGCACGCCGCCGCCGATGCGTACCGTATTCCAATGGATTTTGTTCATATGGAAGCCGGGCATCACGTCCGGATAAACCAAGCGGTACAGCTTAGCCCGGTCGGGATGGCCTTTGAGGTTGACGCATTCTTCCCCGTGTACGTTGAGGAACAGGGCGAAGCCTTTCCGGTTGACCCGCCGCCGTAGGAACGGCGTGGCGTCGTCAAAGGGATAATCCTCGTAAGCGTCGGGGAAGGTCAGACAGTAATCAATCAGGTCCTGCCGGGTCATGGGCATGGAAAGCGCTCCTTTCCAGAATGGATTCGGTTTTTATTGTAGCACAGTTTCCCGCTGGGGAAAAGCGTCGCGTGAGGAGGAACCGCCGTTGTCAACGCCAAAACTACCGAAGGTCGGTATGCGGATCATCAAATCCGCGGTCGCCGTTTTTCTTTGCTTTGTGATTTATCTGCTGCGCGGCCAACATGGTACGCCGTTTTATTCGGCGATCGCTGCGGTACTGTGTATGCAGCCCTATGTTTCGGGCAGCGTGAGAGTGGCGCTCAACCGGACGATAGGCACCCTGATCGGCGGCGCGGCCGGGATGCTGATCCTGCTGGTGGAGCAAAACGCCATACCGCCCGACTGGCCGCTTCTTCGGTACCTGCTGATTTCTGTGATGATTGTGGTACTGATCTATATCACCGTGCTGGTGAAGAAACCGACCGCCTCCTACATCACCTGCGTGGTGTTTATGAGCATCACGGTTTCCCATGCCATGGACGTCAACCCGTATTTGTTTGCGTTGGATCGCGTGATCGATACGTTGATCGGCATCTTTGTTTCCCTGGGGGTGAACGCGTTCCGCCTGCCTCGGCGGCGGAACCGCTCCCTGCTGTTTGTCAGCGACCTGGACGGCACGCTGGCCGGGGCGGACGGGAAGATCGCCCCGGCGGCGGAGATCCGGCTGAACAAGCTGATCGAAGCAGGGGCGCAGTTCACGGTTTCCACCGGCCGGACCCCGGCTACCTTCCTGCCGATGCTGGAAGGGCTGCGGCTGAAGCTGCCGGTGATCGCGATGAACGGCGCCGCGCTGTACGACCTGCAGGCGAAGTCTTATTTGTACTGTAAAACCATCCCGGCCGACGCCTATCGCCGGGTGGCGGCGGTGTTTGAGCGGCGGGGGCTGAATTTGTTCGTCCATGCGGTGATCCACGATGTGCTGCATGTATATTACGGGCCGTTCACCAACCCGGTGGAGGAAGCGCTCTACCATGCCCGCCGGGGTCTGCCGCACAAGCATTACGTTTACAGCCGCTTGCCCGAAGGGCATGACCCGCTTTATCTGCTGTGCGTGGACACCCTATCGATGGTCGAAACGCTGCGAGCGGAGATTGCCGCTTTCCAGGAGGAAGCCGGCGTGTACACGGTCGTCCGCCCGGACGCCGGGCGGACGGGGTATGCCCTGCTAGAAATCTACGCTTCGGCGGCGACCCGGCCTGCCGCGGTGGAGGAACTCAAAAAGCGGACCGGGACGCAGGCCGTCGTCGCCTTTGGGGACAGTGAGCGGGATCTCGCGATGCTGGAAGCAGCCGACCTTTCCCGCGCCGTCGCCGGGGCGGACGAAGTGGTAAAGGAAGCGGCCGGGAAAGTGCTCCCCACGGGGGACGAAGCCCTGGCCCGCGAGGTGGACCGCCTGTTCCATCAGTCAAAAAACCGGCGAAAGAATAGCACAAAACAATGGAAGAATAATATAGGGAACATAAAGAAGAAATAAGGGATTTAACCAGTCAATTTATCCTTGATTTGCAAAAACAGCAAATGGAAACCGCGGCGAGCCGGTTAGCGCTCTGCCGCGGTTTATTTTTATAGGGAAAGCGGTTGCGCTTCTTCCCCTTCCAGCCCGTCCTTCGTCTGACGGCGATAGGCTTTCGGGGACAGGCCGGTGACCCGGCGGAAGCATTGGGAGAAGTAGGACTGGGAGGAAAACCCGGAGAAGGAAGCGATTTTAGAGATGTTCAGGTCGGTGGTTTTTAGCAGAGTTTTGCTCTCTTCAATACGGCGGGCGATCAGATAATTGATCGGGGAAATCCCGTAGTCCTCGGTAAAGCTGTGGGCGAGATGGTATTTGTTTACATGCAGTTCGTCGGCCAGGGACTGCAGGGTGATTGCATCGTTAAAATGATCGTCGATATACCGTTTGGCCGTGTTGCTCACTGTGCGCAGCTTGCGGGAGGGAACTACCGCCAGCGTGAAGTGGGCGAGCCGCATCATATGCACGATCATAATTTCCAGCAGGTTTTGACAGACAATCGCATGATAAGGCGCCTGTCCTTCCACTTCCCGCAACATGGCTTTCAGGTACCAGTTGATCTGCGCCGCCTGTTCCTGGTATTGGAAATGCCGGTATCCGCTGGTGGAACCCATCGGCCCAAAGGTAAAGGCTACGTTATCCACACCCAGCACGACATATTCCAGTGGCTGGTCCTCCCACGAGGTTTCGGTGTGTTCCACATAGGGATTGACGATCACCAGGTCGTTTTCCCGGATATCGAACGAGTTTTTTTCGACCAGAAAACGGCCCCGTCCGCGTAAAACATAAATGAATTCGGAATAATAATGGGTATGCATCGTGCTGTGCCAATCCCGTTCGTATTTTGCCGCCGTTATGTACAGCAGTTTCGCGGTTGGACGGTTTTGTTCCGATGACTCCATATCGTACAAATGGTTGCTCATACGGCATCACCCCCTGGTAAATAGTAGCACAACAACGCGACAGTGCTTTACTCTATTAATATATTGCTGCGAAATCATTCCGATATTGCGGAACTCTATCAGAGGTTTTCTTTATAAGCGATTATACTTTATCGACACAAAAACTGCAAGTTATATAGAAAATTCCTTAGTAATTCTTTGATTGTCGTAATAATTGAAGCAAACCCGTAAAACAATGGCAATAAAATTTCAACATAAAACGGCTATCAGTAGTGAAATAGCACAAACACCGCAATAAATATAAAAATTGCCGCAATATAAAAATTGAAACGCCAAAAAAAGCCGGTATACTGTAAGTGTAAGATGCATCCAAAGAGTGCATACTATGGGAGAACATCGGATGGATGCAATGAAAAAGGAGACACCCTACGAGATAAAAGGAGGAAACGACATGAAAAAGGTATTGGCCCTGTCGCTGGCGGCCGTTCTATCCGCCGGTATCCTGACCGGATGCACAAAAAATGAAGGCGGATCGGGCGGGGACGGCGACAAAACCCTGAAGGTGGCCGCGCTGGAAAGCGCATACGGCTCCGACATGTGGAAGGAAATTGCTGCCGCGTTCGAAAAAGCGAACCCTGGTGTGAAGGTGGAATTGACCGTCGATAAAAACCTGGAGGACGTCATCAGCCCTCAGATGAAGGCGAATAATTATCCGGACGTGATCCATCTGGCGGTCGGCCGTACTGCGGCGCTGACCGAAACCATGACCAAGGACAACGCAATCCGTGACCTGAGCGAGGTGCTGGAAATGACTGTCCCGGGCGAGGATGTGAAGGTAAAGGACAAGATCATCCCCGGTTTCCTGGATACGCTGGTCACCAACCCTTATTCGGACAATAAGACCTATCTGGCCCCGATGTTCTATGGGCCCTGCGGCCTTTTCTACGATGCGGCGTTCTTAAAGTCCAAGGGGTGGGAAGTTCCCCAGACGTGGGACGAAATGTGGGAACTGGGCGAAAAAGCCAAGGCAGAAGGAATCGCGTTGTTCACCTATCCCACGACCGGCTACTTCGACGCCTTCTTCTATGCGCTGCTGAATGAAACCGGCGGACCGGATTTCTTCAACCGCGCCATGCGGTATGAGCAAGGCATCTGGGATACCCCGGAAGCGAACCAAGCGTTTGATATTGTCGCTAAGCTGGCTACCTATACCGAAAAGACCACGGTCGCCAATGCGAACGACGCAAACTACCAGAAGAACCAGCAGCTCATCTTGGATCGTAAGGCGCTCTTTATGCCCAACGGCACCTGGGTTGTGGACGAGATGAGGGACGCGCCCCGTGCCGACGGCTTTGAATGGGGATTCACCGCCCTGCCGGCTGTCAAAGAGGGAGACGACCGGTATTCCTACACCTTCTTCGAGCAAATTTGGAGCCCGAAAAAGGCGAAGAATCCGGAGTTGGCCAACCAGTTCATCGCGTTCCTGTACTCTGATGAAGCGGCGAAAATTTTCGCCAAGTCGGGCGCTATCCAGCCGATCGAAGGCGTGAGCGAGTTCCTGGAAGGCAACAATAAGCTGTTCTACAGTATCTATGACACCGGCGCGAAGGCCGCGATGGGCGCTTTCGCCACCACCGACCCGGTGGAGGGCGTCAGCATGAAGGATGCGCTGTTCGGCACCGTCGACAGCATCGTCAGCGGGCAGAAGACCGTGGCTCAGTGGAAAGAAGCCGTCAATAAAGCGAACGACGCGCTTCGGGCGGCCCTGAAATAACGGACGGGACGTTCAACCCGCCGAACGACGCGCCTAAGAGTGCCTTAAAGTAATGGCCGGAGCATCGCCGGGAACATGGCCAGGCACAGTTTTCTGAACAGCTCTGTGCGCGGCAGGAAAACAACGACGCCTAGTATGCGGTGCAGAGACGGAAGCCGAACGCCCGCAGGCAAGTCTATCGGCTCACCATAACGCTGTCCGGAAGTAGGCCAGGGAAAGGACGGTGGGCTTCCCGCTCACCGTCCTTTCCCTTCATGGGGCGGCCTTTCCCATGCGGAAATCTTTCCGCGCCGGAAAGGTTCTACTCCTTTTTGGACGGAAAGTCCAGCGGCGTGCGGCATGCCGTGCGTGTCCAATAAGGGGAAGGGCCATCAGCCCGGCCCCATTCGAAAGGAGCGATTCCTATTGGATAAACAGAAAGGCAGGGGCCGGTTTGTTTTCTTCTGCGTTGCGCCGGCTACCATCCTCTTTATCATTTTTATGGTGATTCCCACCCTGCAGGTGTTCTGGCTGTCCATGTTCAAGTGGGGCGGGTATTCCGACGAAGGGAAAACCTTCGTCGGCCTGCAGAATTTCCAGAAATTGTTGACCGACGCGCGATTTTTGAAATCCTTTCAGAACACCATTCTGCTCATCGTGCTGGTGACCATCATCACCTTGGCGTTCGCGCTGGTGTTTGCCGGTATCCTCACCAGGGAAAAAATCAAGGGGCAGAATTTCTTCCGGGTTATTTTTTACATCCCGAATATCCTCTCGGTAGTGGTTATCGCCGCGATTTTCAACGCGATCTATGACCCGAGCCAGGGCTTGCTCAACAGCATCATCGGACTGTTTACCAATATAAAAGACAACCCGATTTTATGGCTGGGCGACCGGAAAACGGTGGTGTTCAGTATCGCCGGCGCGATGGTCTGGCAGGCGATCGGCTATTATATGGTGATGTATATGGCCAGCATGTCCGCTGTACCGGAAAGCCTGTATGAGAGCGCCTCATTGGAAGGTTCCGGACGGATTCACCAGTTCATCCATATCACGATCCCGCTGATTTGGACCAATATCCGCACCACGCTGACCTTCTTCATTATCAGTTCGATCAATTTAAGCTTCCTATTCGTCAAGGCGATGACCAGCGGCGGGCCGGACGGCGCGAGCGATGTGTTCTTGAGCTATATGTACCAGCAGGCGTACACCAATTCGTCGTACGGCTACGGCATGGCGATCGGCGTGATCGTGTTCCTGTTCTCCTTCGCGCTGTCCGCGATTGTCAACGCGGCGACCAAGCGCGAACCGCTGGAATATTAAGGGGGTGGCGGCATGAAAAAAAGAAAATCCATGAGCGCGGAAACCCTCTTTAAAATCTTTATTGTAGTCGTATTAGTCGCCTTCGCCATCACGATTATCGTACCGGTGGGCTGGGCGTTTATGGCATCGATTAAGGAAAACTCCGAATTCTACGGCAATCCCTGGGCCCTGCCCAAAGGCTTTCATTTCCAAAACTTCATTGATGCGTTCGAAAAGGCGAACATGGGGGCGTATTTCCTCAACTCCGTCATAGTGACGGCCCTCGGGCTGGCGATCCTGCTGGTGGTTGCGCTTCCTGCCGCGTATGTGTTGGCTCGGTACCGCTTCCGCGGCCGCAAGATCTTGAACGTCGCCTTCATGGGCGGGCTGTTCATCAATGTGAACTATATCGTGGTGCCCATTTTCCTGATGTTGGTGGACGGCGACGCGCTGATCGGGGACACCTTCTTTACCAACAACCTCTTCATCGTGGGGCTGATTTACGCGTCCACCGCGCTGCCCTTCACCATTTACCTGCTGTCCGGCTACTTCGCCACCCTGCCGAAGGATTACGAGGAGGCCGCCTATGTGGACGGGAGCGGCTATTTCCGCACGATGGTGAAGATTATCATGCCGATGGCCAAACCCAGCATCATCACGGTGATCCTGTTCAATTTCCTGGCGTTCTGGAACGAATATATCATCTCAATGACCTTGCTGACCGAGGACTCGGTCAAGACCCTGCCGGTCGGCCTGATGAACTTGATGAAGGCGCAGAATGCCGCGGCGGAATACGGGCAGATGTACGCCGGCCTGGTGATCGTCATGCTGCCGACACTGATCCTGTACATCATTGTACAGAAAAAGCTGACGCAGGGGATGACGGTCGGCGGTATCAAAGGTTAAGCCGGAAAGGACGGTCGGATTATGAAATATCTCAAAGCACTGATTGTGCTGGTGGTGTTTTTCGGATGCTTGGCGCTGGTGATTATCGGCCAAGCGCATGAAGGGATGGGCTGGCTCGGCCTGATGCTGCTCGGCTTGGCCGGGCTGCTGGTCCTGCTGTTTTTGTACAACCGCCGCTACACCCGGGCCGACCGGGAGCAAAAAAAGAAGCTCAAAGCCCGGGAACGTGCGCAGCGTCAGGGCTGAAGGGCGGCTCTGTTGTAGGCTTTGGCCGTTTGAGGAATAGTTTATTGGGTAAGAAAGGAAACCGTTATGAGCAATACGACGAAGAAAACCGGCAGGGTAACCATCCCTACCGATGTGGACGTAGTGCCCGAAACGCTGGAACTCGTGAAGCTCTGGGGTGCCGACGCGATCCGCGACTGCGACGGCACCGACTATCCGGAAGAGCTCAAAGGGGTGGATGCGAAGGTGTATTCCACCTATTACACCACCCGCAAGGATAACGCGTGGGCGAAGGCAAACCCGGATGAAATCCAGCAGATGTATTTAATGACCCCCCACTGCACCGCGACCTCCGATACCCTTTCCATCCACCTGATGGAAGGGCTGTACCCGGATATGCTTGCCGTCAACAGCCGGGACGATATCCGCCGCTGGTGGGAAGTAATCGACCGCACCACCGGGGAAGTGGTGCCGGCGGAACGATGGGATTACAGCGAGGAAACCGGCGACGTGACCATCCGGGCGCAGGCGTACCATGAGTATACCGTCAGCTTCCTAGCGTATATTATGTGGGACCCGGTGCATATGTACAACGCCGTCACCAACGACTGGAAGGGCGTGGAACACCAGATCACCTTCGATGTCCGCCAGCCGAAGACTCACGAATTCACCATGAAGCGGCTCCGCCGTTTCATTGAAGAGCATCCTTACGTCGACGTGATCCGCTTCACCACCTTCTTCCACCAGTTCACCCTGGTGTTCGATGAGCTGGCGCGGGAAAAGTACGTGGACTGGTACGGCTACTCCGCCAGCGTCAGCCCCTATATCCTGGAGCAGTTTGAAAAGGAGGTAGGGTACCCCTTCCGGCCGGAGTATATTATCGACCAGGGGTATATGAACAACACCTACCGGGTGCCAAGCAAGGAATTCCGGGACTTCCAGGCCTTCCAGCGCCGGGAGGTAGCGAAGCTTGCCAAGGAGATGGTGGATATCACCCACGAGATGGGAAAGGAAGCCATGATGTTCCTAGGCGACCATTGGATCGGTACCGAGCCGTTTATGGAGGAGTTCCCCTCCATCGGGCTGGACGCGGTGGTGGGTAGCGTCGGCAACGGTGCAACGCTGCGCCTGATCAGCGATATCCCCGGGGTGAAATATACCGAAGGGCGCTTCCTGCCCTACTTTTTCCCCGACACCTTCCATGAGGGGGGCGACCCGGTGCGGGAAGCCAAGGTCAACTGGGTGACGGCCCGCCGCGCCATCCTGCGCAAGCCGATCGACCGGATCGGTTACGGCGGCTATCTCAAACTCGCGCTGGAGTTCCCGGAGTTTGTGGAGTATGTGAAGAGCGTGTGCGACGAGTTCCGCGAACTGTATGAAAACATCCGCGGCACTACGCCTTACTGTGTTAAAAAAGTGGCGGTGCTCAACTGCTGGGGGAAAATGCGGGCCTGGGGCAACCACATGGTCCACCACGCGATCTACTACAAGCAGAATTATTCCTATGCCGGCGTGATCGAGACACTCAGCGGCGCTCCCTTCGACGTGCGGTTCCTCTCCTTTGACGATATCCGCGCCAATCCCTCCATATTGGATGAGTTCGACGTGGTGCTGAACGTTGGGGACGCGTACACCGCCTATTCCGGCGGCGAAAACTGGGTGGATGAAACCATTGTTTCCACCCTGCGCCGGTTTGTACACCAGGGCGGCGGCTTGATCGGCGTGGGCGAGCCCACCGCCTGCCAGCGCGAGGGGCGGTTCTTCCAGCTCGCCGGGGTGCTCGGCGTGGAGGAAGAAACCGGCTTCACCCTGTCCCTGGACAAGTACAACTGGGATGAACACGCCCACTTCATCACCGCGGACTGCGGGGAGACCATCGATTTCGGTGAAGGGAAGAAAAACGTCTACGCCCTGGCGGATACGACGGTTCTGCGCCAGATCGACAAGGGCGTTCAGCTCGCCGTCAACGAATTCGGGGACGGCCGCGCGGTGTATATCAGCGGGCTGCCGTATAGCTTTGAAAATTCCCGCCTGCTTTACCGCGCGATTTTGTGGGCATCCCACGGCGAGGAAACGCTGCACCAGTGGTTCAGCGAGAATTACAACGTGGAAGTACACGCCTATGTTAAAAACGGCAAGTACTGCGTGGTAAACAACACGTATGAACCGCAAAGCACGGTGGTGTACCGCGGGGATGGCAGCTCCTTCCGGCTGGATATGGATGCGAACGAAATCCGCTGGTACGAGATCGATCAAGCGAAATAAGGCGGGTTCAAATCCGGGAGGAGGTGCAGCCGCCTCCCGGATTTCGCACCGTTTCTACAAATCGTTCGACGGTTCGGGTATCGATAATCCGAATAAGCCTGTGGTAAAATCAAAACAATAAGCGGCGTGGCGGGTTGTACAGCAGTGGATAGTGCCTACCGGACGGTTCGGAGGGACCATTTGCCCTACCATCCGCCGAAGCCTGAAGCGGATGCCCCGGAATGAGGAAATCATAGAGAGGATGACCATCATGAAAAAGCCGGTATTGGTAGTCATGGCGGCGGGAATGGGTTCGCGTTACGGCGGGCTCAAACAGATTGACCCGGTGGGCCGCCACGGCGAGGTAATTGTCGATTACTCGATTTATGACGCGCTTCGCGCCGGGTTTGAGCGGATTATATTCGTTATCAAAAAAGAAATCGAAGAGGATTTCTATGAGGTGATCGGCCGCCGGATGGAAAAGCACGCCGAGGTGTCCTACGCATTCCAACGGCTGGACGACCTGCCGGACGGCTATGCCGTCCCCGACGGCCGCGTGAAGCCCTGGGGGACCGCCCAGGCGATCTACAGTATCCGGGAACTGGCGGATGCGCCCTTCGCCGTCATCAACGCCGACGATTATTACGGCCCGCAAGCGTTCCAGTTGATTTACGATTACCTCAGCGCGCTGCCGGAGGAAGGGAATGTCCTGCCCTTCTGCATGGTGGGCTACCGCTTGAAAAACACCCTGACCGAATACGGCCATGTGGCTCGCGGCGTCTGCGCGGTGAACGCCGACGGATACCTTACCGAAGTGGTGGAGCATACCCACATCGAAAAGGTGGGAGAGGGAGCCCGCTTTACGGAGGACGGCGGAAAAACCTGGAGTGAAGTCGACCCGGATTCGGTGGTTTCCATGAATCTGTGGGGCTTCACGCCGGGGCTGCTTGAAGAGATCGGTGTGCGGTTTCCCGCGTTCCTGGATAAGGCGTTGGAAACCGACCCGCTCAAGGGGGAATATCAGCTCCCGACAGTGGTGAACGCTCTGCTGCAGGAAGGCAAGGCGGAAGTGAAGGTGCTCACCAGCCCGGACAAATGGTGCGGCGTCACATATAAAGAGGATAAGCCGGCGGTGATGGAAGCGATTGCGGAAAAGCACCGCTCCGGCCTGTATCCCGAACCCCTGTGGAAATAAGCCGGAAAGGTGGAAAAACGATGTCCAGTCCGATCCTTCGTCCCTCCGAGGACGTTCTCGCCGCGTTTGATTTCGGCGGGGAAGTAGCCGGCGCCCTCCGGTATGGAGAGGGCCATATCAACGATACCTTCGCCGTTTATGTGCAGCGTCCGGACGGGGAAGCGCGGCGGTTTATCCTGCAGCGGATCAATACCGGCGTGTTTACCAATCCCGAGCGGCTGATGCAGAATATCGAAGGCGTGACCGCTTTCCTGCGGGAAAAAATCGTCGCCGCGGGCGGCGACCCGGAGCGGGAAACCCTGACCGTGATTCCCACCCGGGACGGCAGGCTGTTTTACACCGACGCCGAGGGCGGCGCGTGGCGCTGCTATCCCTTTATTGAGGGCGGCGTCTGCCTGCAGAAGGCGGAAACCGCCGAACAGTTCGCTGCGGCGGGCCGAAGCTTCGGCCGCTTCCTCCGCCTGCTGGAGGATTATCCGGCCGATACACTGTACGAAACCATCGACAAGTTCCACGATACCCGCGACCGGCTGGCGAAATTCCGCGCCGCCCTGGAAGCGGATGCGCTCGGCCGCGCCAAGGATGTGCCGGAGGAAATCCGTTTTGTACTGGATCGGGCGGCAGACTGCGCGGTGCTGATGGACCAGCTCGAAGCGGGCAAGCTGCCGCTGCGGGTAACCCATAACGATACCAAGCTTAACAACATCATTTTGGATAACGAAACCGGCGAGGGGCTCTGCGTGATCGACCTGGACACCATCATGCCGGGTTTGGCGCTCAACGATTATGGCGACTCCATCCGGTTCGGGGCGACCACCGCCGCGGAGGACGAACCCGACCTGTCCAAAGTGCATTTTGACCTTTCCCTGTATACCGCCTACACCCGCGGCTATCTGGAAGCGGCGGGAGACGCGCTGACCCCCGCCGAAAAGGAGAATCTTCCCTGGGGTGCGAAACTGATGACGTTGGAGTGCGGCATCCGCTTCCTGACCGACTATCTGCAGGGGGATACCTATTTCAAAATCCATCGGCCCGGCCATAACCTCGACCGCTGCCGCACCCAGTTCAAGCTGGTGGCGGATATGGAGCGGGAGTGGGAGACCATGCACGAAATCGTCCGCAACTGCGGAAAATAAAAGGAAGGGACGTCCGGGGAAAACTCGGTGCCTGTAAAAACCGAAGCGTGGGTTTAAAACAGACGCGGGCGTTTGGTTCGCCCCAGCGGGGGCGAAACCGGGAGATGTGCCGGG
>CAMMRL010000034.1 GCA_946499275.1 uncultured Clostridia bacterium
AAAGCCCGGAATATCAAGGAAAATCATCGCTCAGACGATTGAAGTACGGTCTCAAAGCCGCCCGCCGCGCTCCCCAGTTCTCCAAGAGATAATTGGCGGGTACCGCAATTGACTATCAAAAGAACGGTTTTCCGAAAGGAAAACCGTTCTTTTTTCCGTTTCCGGCCCGGGGGCCTGTGTGTTGCGGGATAAGACGCCGCCGGTTTTCGCGGGACAGGGAACGTTTGCCGCCGATGTTTACACGGCGCTGCCAGGCCCCGCCGATATTCATCGGCAGAGCCTGGCGGAAGGCTGTCCGATCGCTGAGCTATGCAAAGAAGAAACCGGCTGTCATGTCCAGGTAATTGTCCCCGCTGTAGTCCGGGTATTTTCGGCGGCATGCAGCTTTAAACTCCTCGGCAGACCCCGTTTTGGCGGCGATCGCCTTCAGCTCCTCCAGATAGGCGATTTTGGCTTCCACGTCCTTGAGGTCCTCCGGAGTGTAGTGGGAGGTTAGCACCAGGTCAACACCCTTTTGAATGTAGCCTTGGAGCTGGCGGATGATCGCGTCGGCGTGACCCGCGCCGGCCACAATGGAGTGGCAGTCGTGGCCGAGCATATGCGTATATACCGCGTTGATTTCCGGGATTTCTATATCATAGGCTTCGTCCGTGACGGTAATCTGGAAATCGATCCCGCCGATCGTTACCTTGCCCTTTTCGATATAATCGGTTACTGCGAAAATCGTGCTGTCGAAAGCCGCTCCGAAGGCGTGGGTAAATTGGTCGATCAGTTTGCGGCCGCCGCCACTGTGGCCGTATTCGTCGGCGTTTCTGGTGGCGTAAACCCGTACGCCGGGCAGCAGGCTGCCGCCGGCCATGTGATAGGCGAGCAGCAAACCGGAGACGGTAAGGCCATTATCTTGCAGGTATTCCTCCAGCTCACTTTCGTTGTCGAAAAAGCAGGGGGCTTCCAGCACAACGGCCTGCCCGTCTTTTTCCACGATAAAGACCTCGTCGTCTATATAGTCGTTGGTCTTATAGGCATGGAGCTTGATTCCACCGAAGTCGTAAACGTTCATCTCGCCTTTGGAAAGCGGGATTTTCTGAAAGCGATTTTTGTCCATGGGGGTTCCTCCTTAAAATTACAGTGAGATGATTCGGTTTTATATCGCAGGCTTGACCGGTCGTCTGTGTGCCTATATAATAAATCCGTAGTCCGATTTCGTAAAGTACGCACTTTTTTGTGCCGTAGTTACCTTTTCGATACGATTGGACGGTTACCGCCGGGTGACCTTTGCGCCGATTCTACGGTTTTCGGCGATAAAGCCCGGTGAAACATATATGGAGGTTTTTTATGGAGACAGCGAAAGAATTGCCGGCGTGCCCGGTAGAGACCACGCTGATGCTGATCGGCGATAAATGGAAGGTGCTGATCCTCCGCGACCTGATGCCCGGGAAAAAGCGTTTCGGAGAACTGAAGAGATCCATCGGCAACGTGTCGCAGAAGGTGCTGACCGCCCAGCTCCGCGCTATGGAGACGAGCGGCCTGATAAACCGCACGGTTTACGCCGAGGTACCTCCTAGGGTGGAGTATTCCCTCACCGCGCTGGGGGAGAGCCTGAAACCGATCCTGGACGCGATGCGAGATTGGGGACAGGATTACAAGGCCCAAAACGCGTAGTAAGACGAATATTCCGGTATATGCAAATAAAAAAGGCCGCAAGTTGTACTTGCGGCCTTTTTGGCATTGGGTCGATCAAAGAAAAAATTCATTAGTCGGTTCTCTTTTTGCATGGAAGGGGGCAGGAAGGGGAATACCAATCGTATCCAGATGATCGAAAACAAAGGGGAATACCGCATGCATATCCTATATTTGGAGCACTATGCCGGTTCCGACCGGCACGGGATGGAATACCGGCCGTTCTACATGGCGCGCCGATGGGTCAGGTCCGGGGATGATGTGACCATTGTAGCCAGCTCTTTTTCGCATATGCGCGGAAAGAACCCGGAGCTCGGCGGCCGTCCTTATGCGGAGGAATGGATCGATGGGGTGCGGTATTTCTGGATCAAAGGGCCATGCTACCAAGGGAACGGATGGGGCCGCATCCGGAACATCCTTTCCTATCTCCGCGGCGTTTACCGCCAGCAGGAAAGGATCCTGGCCGGAAAAAAGCCGGATGTGGTGATCGCTTCGTCCACCTATCCGTTGGATATTTATCCGGCCCGGCGGATTGCGAAAAAATACGGTGCGCAGCTCGTCTATGAGATGCATGACCTATGGCCCCTCAGCCCGATGGAGTTGGGCGGGATGGGGAAATACCATCCCTTTATCCTGGCGATGCAGAAAGCGGAAAACGACTGTTACCGATGGAGCGACTATGTGGTTTCCCTCCTGCCCAAAGCGAAGGAGCACATGGTGGCCCACGGGATGGCTGCGGGAAAATTTGTCTATATCCCCAATGGGGTTATCCGAACGGACTGGGGCAGGGAAGAGACGGCTGCACCACCTTATGGGGATTATTTCCAAAGGGCGCACGCACAGGGATGGTTCCTGATCGGTTACACCGGTGCGCATGGGGTGGCCAACGCCCTGGATAGCTTTGTGGAAGCGGGGAAGGAACTCCGCGGGACCAAAATCCGGCTGGTCATGGTGGGGAGGGGTCCAGAACGGGATCGCCTGATGAAAAAAATCCAGGAACTCGGCGTGCAGGAGAACGTCGAAGCGCTGCCCGCGGTGGAAAAGGAGCAGATACCGGCGTTGCTTTCGCAGTTTGACGCCCTGTATATCGGGTTGCAGCGCCAGCCGTTGTTCCGTTTCGGCGTCAGCCCGAACAAACTGATGGACTACATGATGGCGGCCAAGCCGGTGATCTTCGCCGTGGAAGCGGGGAACGACTTGGTGGCGGAGGCGGGCTGCGGCTTTTCCATCCCGCCCGAGGATAGCCGCGCTCTCGCCCTGGCGGCGCGCCGTATGGCGGCTACGCCGTTACCGGAACGGGAAAAAATGGGGGAGCGCGGCCGCGCTTACATTTTGCAAAACAACGAATACGATGTCCTTTCCGAGCGATTCCGCGGCGTTTTCCTCCGCGGGAAGTTCCCGCCGGCATAAAAACAAAGGATAAAAAAACGCCCGCGGAATCTTCTGCGGGCGCTTGCTTGATGGATGAAGGACTTCGGCAGGAAGCAGGTAAATCACGCGAATACCGTGTGTTCCAACAGGATTTTCAGCCCGATGGCGATCAGGACAATCCCGCCGACGATTTCCGCCTTTTTGCCGAAGCGATCGCCGAAGCGGCAGCCGATCAGCACGCCGGCGATACATAGCGCAAAGGTAACCACGGCAATGGCCGCACAGCAGACCAGGTATCCGAACGAAGGCCCGAGCAAGCCTTCCCGTGGCATGACGGCGAAGGAAGCGCCCACCGCCAGGGCGTCGATGCTGGTGGCGACCGACATAACCAACAGGTTTTTCCAGGAACAGGGGTCGCCGTGGGGACATTCCTCTTCCCCGCCCCGCAGGGCCTCCCACAGCATTTTTCCGCCGACGAAGGCTAGCAGGAGGAACGCAATCCAGTGGTCCACTGCGGCGATTTTGTCGGCGAAGGTGCGGGCAATGGTGTAGCCGATCAGCGGCATCAGCCCCTGGAACAGGCCGAAGCTGCCCGCGATTTTGAGGATACGCCGCGCGCGGGTGTGGCACATAATCATGCCGTTGCTTACCGAGACGGCGAACGCGTCCATGGAAAGCCCGACGGCGATCAACAGCAGGGTAATACTATCCATTCGATAATCCAGCCTTTCCCAATCCCGGCCCGAATGGCCGGTGGAGTGCCGAGGCCGCCGAAACGGCCGGGAGTATTATCATACGGCATTTTGGAACCGCCGTCAACCGGAATTGCGATTTTGCGCAAACCTGCCGAGAAAAAGGGCCGCACAAAAGCGAAGACCTGTTCATATCCGTATGTGATGTGCCGCAGGAATATTCCCTTGCTATAGCTTGACAAGCACCCCGGACGAGTGCGATAATAAGTCGAATCAACGGCGCGGCGCCGTATACACAAGGGCTTGAAACCAAGGGGGAGTATCGTATGGCAAAATTTACCCGTGAGGACATTATCCGCATCGTGCGGGAGGAGAACGTCCGCTTTATCCGGCTTCAGTTCACCGACATATTCGGCGCGTTTAAAAACATCGCTATTACGGCCAGCCAACTGGAAAAAGCGCTGGATAACAAGTGCATGTTCGACGGTTCATCCATCGAAGGTTTCGTCCGGATCGAGGAGTCGGATATGTACCTGTACCCGGATCTGGATACCTTCCTGATTTTCCCCTGGTACGATGAGGATTGCAAGGCTGCCCGGTTAATCTGCGATGTGTACAAACCGGACGGCGCCCCGTTTGAGGGGGATCCGCGCGGGCTGCTTAAGAAAGTCCTCCGCGAGGCGGAGGAGATGGGATTCACCGGCTTCAACGTCGGCCCGGAATGTGAGTTCTTCCTTTTCAATAACGACGAGGACGGGCACCCCACCACCAAAACCCAGGACCGCGGCGCGTATTTTGAACTTGGGCCGACCGATCTGGGCGAATATGCCCGACGGGATATGTGCCTGACGCTGGAGGAGATGGGCTTCGAAATCGAGGCGTCCCATCATGAGGTAGCGAACGGCCAGCACGAAATCGACTTCAAATACGACGACGCTCTCTCGGCGGCGGACAACATCATGACCTTTAAGCTGACGGTCAAGACTATCGCCCATCAGCACGATATGTACGCTACTTTTATGCCCAAGCCGATTTACGGCCGGGCCGGTAGCGGGATGCATGTCAACATGTCCCTGATGCGGGGGGATCGGAACGCTTTCTATGACCCAGACGACGAACTGGGGCTCAGCGACGTGGCCTACAGCTTTATCGCCGGTATCCTCGCGCATGCGCGTGGCATGACGGCGGTCACCAATCCTCTGGTCAATTCCTATAAGCGCCTGGTTTCCGGCTACGAAGCGCCGGTATATATCGCGTGGTCGGCGAGCAACCGCAGCCCGCTGATCCGCGTGCCCGCTTCCCGCGGGATGGGCACCCGGCTGGAGTTGCGCAACCCCGATCCGTCCGCCAATCCGTATCTGACCTTGGCGCTCTGCCTGGCGGCCGGGCTGGACGGCATCCGCCGCGGCCTGAAGCCCCCCCATTCCACCGACGGGAATATCTTTGAGCTCAGCGAGGATGAACGGGAGGAGAAAGGGATCGAAAGCCTGCCTTCCAACCTTAAGGAAGCGGTGCGGGCAATGAAAAAGGATGAGCTGGTGAAGGCGACGCTTGGTAAACATATTTTCGACAAGTATGTGGAGCACAAAAGCGAAGAGTGGAACGACTATAAAATCCGGGTAACCCAATGGGAGCTTGACCGGTACTTGGAACGGTATTAACCATGGAAAACAAAAGCAGCGGCGTAAGATCGCCGCTGCTTTTGCACAGAAATACCGGTCCCCTGGAAAGGGGGCCGGTATTTCTGTTCTTCACGTTGTCTACTATATTGAAGGGTAGTTAATTTTTGGAGCTGTTTACTTCTCATTCGGTCAAGCATAAATAAAACAACGGATCCACGTGTTCGCAGCCCGGGACTCACAATATTCCTTTTTCAATTCCAAGGTTCGGTAAGCAATAAATCTGGATAAAAATAGAAAAACCGGCCCGCATTCGAAAAAAAGCCGAAAAAAAGTCGCCAAATTGCAAATAGCAATTGACAACAGGTAACAAAAGGTGTATTATAATACACTGCACAATCATGGATAGGTGTTTCCAAAGCTGAAAAAAGTATAGCATAGATTGCTGAAATTTTCAAGCCTTTTGTGCGGAAAATTTGGCGGCCTGGTTCGGCCGCCCGCAGGGCCGTTTTATAGGAATATGGAAATATGAAAACAGGAGTGATCGAGCCTATGGCGAATGTCAAACCGGTGAAGCTGGGAAACAATACCCGCATGAGCTTCTCCAAGATCAACGAGGTTTTGGACATGCCGAACCTGATCGAGGTTCAGAAAAACTCGTATAAGTGGTTTCTGGACGAAGGGCTCCGTGAGGTTTTTCAGGACGTGGCCGCCGTGCAGGACTATACGGGCAAGCTGGTGCTCGAATTCGTGGACTACCGCCTGGACGACACGCCCAAATATACCGTGGAGCAGTGCAAAGAGCGGGATGTGACCTATGCCGCCCCGCTGCGCGTCAAGGCGCGTCTGCTCAATAAGGAGACCGGCGAGATCAAAGAGTCCGAAGTCTTCATGGGGGATTTCCCGCTCATGACCGATAGCGGCACTTTCGTCATCAACGGGGCGGAGCGGGTCATCGTCTCCCAGCTGGTCCGTTCCCCTGGCGTGTACTACGGGATGTCCTACGACACCACCGGTAAAAAGCTGTACAACGCGACGGTGATCCCGAACCGCGGCGCCTGGTTGGAATATGAGACCGATTCCTCGGACGTATTTTATGTGCGTATCGATAAAAACCGCAAGATCCCGGTGACGGTGTTCGTGCGGGCGCTCGGCCTGGGGTCGGACGCGGAGCTGCTCGACTTCTTTGGCGAGGACGAGCGGATCAAGGCGACGATTGAAAAGGATATCACCAAGAATACTGAGGAAGCGCTGCTGGAAGTGTACCGCAAGCTCCGCCCGGGCGAGCCGTTGACGGTCGAGAATTCCCAGCAACATCTTGAGAGCCTGTTCTTTGACGACCGCCGCTATGATCTTTCCCGTGTCGGCCGGTATAAATACAATAAAAAATTGGGAATTTCCAACCGGTTGGCGGGCTGCCGCCTGAGCCGTCCGGTGGTAAACCCCATGACCGGCGAAGTGATGGCTGAAGCCGGCGAGCTGCTGAACCGCGCCCGGGCGCTGGAAATCGAAAACGCCGGCGTGATGGTCGCCTATGTTTCGGTGGAAGAGCACGACGAGATCCGCGAGGTCAAGGTGATCTCCAACGGCATGGTGGATATCCGCGCGTATGTGGATTTCGACGTGGAAGAATTAGGAATCCGTGAGCATGTCCGCTTCTCGGTGCTCAAGGAGATCCTGGAAAGCACGGAGGACGAGGAAGCGCGCAAGGAAGCCATCCGCCAGCGGGCGGATGAGCTGGTGCCCAAGCATATTATCATCGACGATATCCTCGCCACCATCAACTACCTCAACTGCCTTGCGCACGATGTGGGCACCACCGACGATATCGACCACCTGGGTAACCGCCGCATCCGCTCGGTGGGCGAGCTGCTCCAGAACCAGTTCCGCATCGGCTTCTCCCGCATGGAACGGGTGATCCGCGAGCGGATGACCCTGCAGGCGCAGGATATGGATGTGATCACGCCCCAGGCACTGATCAATATCCGCCCGGTGGTGGCGGCAATTAAGGAGTTCTTCGGCTCCTCTCCGTTGTCCCAGTTTATGGACCAGACCAACCCGCTGGCGGAATTGACCCATAAGCGTCGTCTCTCCGCCCTCGGCCCCGGCGGCCTGTCCCGCGACCGCGCCGGGTTTGAAGTCCGCGACGTGCATTACAGCCATTATGGCCGCATGTGCCCGATCGAGACACCGGAAGGCCCGAACATTGGCCTGATCTCTTATCTAGCAACCTACGCGCGGATCAACGAATACGGCTTTGTGGAAGCCCCCTTCCGCAAGGTGGACAAAGCGACCGGTGTCGTGACCGACGAAGTGGTGTATATGCCTGCCGACGTCGAGGATGATTTCATCGTCGCCCAGGCGAACGAGCCGCTGGATGAGCAGGGCCGTTTCGCCCGCGCCAGGGTCAACGCCCGTTTCCGCGGCGAATTCCTGGAGATTGAGCCGGACCGCATCGATTATATGGACGTCTCCCCGAAGATGATGGTTTCGGTGGCGACCGCTATGATCCCGTTCTTGGAAAACGACGACGCCAACCGTGCGCTGATGGGATCCAACATGCAGCGGCAGGCGGTGCCGCTGCTCAAAACCGAGTCGCCGATCGTTGGCACCGGTATGGAATACAAGGCGGCGGTGGATTCCGGGGTGGCCGTGATAGCGAAGAACGCCGGCACCGTGACTGCCGTGTCCGCCGACCGGGTGATTGTCCGGCGGGATGCGGACGGGGGCCTGGATACCTATCACATGATCAAGTTCAAGGGATCCAACCAGGGAACCTGTATCAACCAGCGCCCGGTGGTTTCCTACGGCCAGCATATTGAGAAAAACGAAGTGGTGGCGGACGGCCCCTCCACCTGTAACGGGGAAATCTCGCTGGGGAAAAACGTCCTCATCGGCTTTATGACCTGGGAAGGCTACAACTACGAGGACGCGGTCCTGATCAACGAAAAAATCGTGCGGGACGACGTGTTTACCTCCATCCACATCGAGGAATACGAGGTGGAAGCCCGCGATACCAAGCTCGGGCCGGAGGAAATCACCCGCGATATCCCGAACGTGGGCGAGGACGCGCTCAAAGACCTGGACGAGCGCGGCATCATCCACATCGGAGCTGAGGTCCGCTCGGGCGATATCTTGGTCGGCAAGGTCACCCCGAAGGGCGAGACCGAACTGACCGCAGAGGAGCGTTTGTTGCGCGCCATCTTCGGCGAAAAGGCTCGCGAGGTGCGGGACACCTCCCTGAAAGTGCCGCACGGCGAGTACGGCATCATCGTGGACGTGAAGGTGTTCACCCGCGAGAACTGTGACGAACTCAGCCCTGGCGTGAACATGGTGGTCCGCTGCTACATCGCCCAGAAACGAAAGATCAGCGTGGGCGACAAAATGGCCGGCCGCCACGGCAACAAGGGCGTTGTCTCCCGTATCCTGCCCAGCGAGGATATGCCCTTCCTGCCGGACGGCACCCCGTTGGATATCGTGCTCAATCCCCTGGGCGTGCCCTCCCGTATGAACATCGGGCAGGTGCTGGAAGTCCACCTCGGCTACGCGGCGGCGGCGCTCGGCTTCAAGGTGATGACCCCGGTGTTCGACGGCGCGCATGAGCAGGACATCCAGGAGTTATTGGAAGAAGCGGGCAAGCGGCGGGACGGCAAGACCATCCTGTACGACGGCCGCACCGGCCAGCCGTTCGACAACCCGGTTACCGTCGGGTATATGTACTTCCTCAAGCTCCACCATCTGGTCGACGATAAGATCCATGCCCGTTCCACCGGCCCGTACTCCCTGGTTACCCAGCAGCCGCTGGGCGGCAAGGCGCAGTTCGGTGGCCAGCGCTTCGGCGAAATGGAAGTGTGGGCGCTGGAAGCGTATGGCGCGGCGTACACCCTGCAGGAAATCCTCACCGTCAAGTCGGACGACGTGGTCGGCCGCGTAAAGACGTACGAGGCGATCGTCAAGGGGCAGAACGTGCCGCAGGCCGGTGTGCCGGAATCCTTCAAGGTGTTGGTGAAGGAACTGCAGTCCCTGGGGCTCGACATCAAGGTGCTCAATAAGGACAAGCAGGAAATCGACCTCAAGCAGACGTTTGACGATGACGACGAGGTGGGTATGGTCACGGTGGACGACGATGCGTTCCAGAACGTGACCGATGAAAACGACCTCGACGGCTACGGCGTGGAGGAAACCGAAGAATCGGACGACCCGTTCGCAGACGCCGACGTTTTCGAAGAGACCGAACTGGCGTTTGACGATGAGATATAAAAGCGGGAGGGCTTGTTATATATGATGGAATTTAACGTGTTCGACTCGATCAAGATTGGTCTGGCCTCCCCGGAACAGATTCGCGAGTGGTCCTACGGCGAGGTGAAGAAGCCGGAAACCATCAACTACCGCACCCTGAAGCCGGAGCGGGACGGCCTGTTCTGCGAACGCATTTTCGGGCCGACGAAGGACTGGGAATGCCACTGCGGTAAATATAAGCGTATCCGCTATAAGGGAAAGATCTGCGACCGCTGCGGCGTCGAAGTCACCCGCGCCAAGGTGCGCCGCGAACGGATGGGCCATATCGAATTGGCCGCCCCGGTTTCGCATATCTGGTATTTCAAGGGGATCCCGTCCCGTATGGGGCTGATCCTGGATATTTCGCCCCGCCTGCTGGAACAGGTGCTCTACTTCGCTTCCTATATTGTGGTGGATCCGGGCCGTACCCCGCTTTCCAAAAAACAGATCCTCGGCGAAAAGGACTACCGCGACATGCGGGAAAAATACGAGGATGATTTCGACGCCGGCATGGGCGCGGAATACATCAAAAAGCTCCTGGCGGAAATCGACCTGGAAAAGCTGTCCGCCGAACTGAAGGAAGAGCTCGAGACCGCGAGCGGCCAGAAGCGCGCCCGCCTTCTCAAGCGCCTGGAAGTGGTGGAAGCGTTCCGCACCTCCGGCAACCGGCCCGAGTGGATGATCCTAGACGTAGTGCCGGTCATCCCGCCGGACATCCGCCCGATGGTGCAGCTCGACGGCGGCCGTTTTGCGACCTCCGACCTGAACGACCTGTACCGCCGCGTGATCAACCGGAACAACCGCCTGAAACGGCTGCTGGAACTCGGCGCGCCGGACATCATCGTGCGCAATGAAAAGCGGATGCTCCAGGAGGCGGTGGACGCCCTGATCGACAACGGCCGCCGCGGCCGTCCGGTCACTGGGCCGAACAACCGCCCGCTGAAATCCCTGTCCGACATGCTCAAGGGCAAGCAGGGCCGCTTCCGCCAGAACCTGCTGGGCAAGCGCGTCGACTATTCCGGCCGTTCGGTTATCGTCGTCGGCCCGGAACTCAAGCTGTATCAGTGCGGCCTGCCCAAGGAGATGGCGCTCGAGCTGTTCAAGCCCTTCGTGATGAAGCGGCTGGTGGAAACCGGCGCGGCCGGCAACATCAAGTCCGCCCGCAAGATGGTGGAACGCGTGCGCCCCGAGGTGTGGGACGCGCTCGAAATCGTGATCAAGGACCATCCGGTCATGCTCAACCGCGCGCCGACACTGCACCGCCTGGGCATCCAGGCGTTCGAGCCGGTGCTGGTCGAGGGCCGCGCGATCAAGCTGCACCCGCTGGTCTGCACCGCCTTCAACGCCGACTTCGACGGCGACCAGATGGCCGTCCATGTGCCGCTGTCCGCCGAAGCGCAGGCCGAGGCCCGCTTCCTGATGCTGGCAGCCGGCAACCTGCTCAAGCCTTCCGACGGCCGCCCGGTGGCGGTGCCGACCCAGGATATGGTGCTCGGCTCCTACTACCTGACCATCGACAAGCCCGGCGAACCGGGCGAGGGCAAAATTTTCCGGGATGAAAACGAAGCCATGATGGCTTACGACGAGGGCGTGATCGGGCTGCACGCCAAGATTAAGCTCCGCCGCTTCCTTGAAATCGACGGCGTGATGCAGCACCGCTTGGTGGAAACCACCATCGGCCGGGTGATTTTCAACCGCCCGATCCCGCAGGATCTCGGGTTTGTGGACCGCTCCGACCCGGAAAACCTCTTCAAATATGAAATCGACTTCAAAGTCGGTAAAAAACAGCTTTCCCAGATCATTGAAAAGTGTATTAAAGTCCACGGTACGGCCGACACTTCCGCCGTGCTGGACGCGATCAAAGCGCAGGGGTACAAGTATTCCACCCGCGGCGCGCTGACCGTGGCGGTGGTGGATGCCTCCATCCCGCCGCAGAAGAAGGATTTGATCGCCGAGGCAGAAAGCCGTGTCGATACTATCACCAAGCTGTTCAACCGCGGCTTGATGAGCGATGAGGAGCGCTACCGCAAGGTGATCGAGACCTGGAACGAGACCACCGGCAAAGTCACCGAGGCGCTCAACGAGAACATGGATAACTACAACCCGATCTTCATGATGTCCGACTCGGGCGCCCGTGGTTCTATCGCTCAGATCCGCCAGCTCGCCGGTATGCGCGGCCTGATCGCCAACACCTCCGGCCGCACCATTGAGGTGCCGATCCGCGCAAACTACCGCGAAGGCCTGAACGTTCTCGAATACTTCATTTCCTCCCGCGGCGCCCGCAAGGGCCTGGCCGATACCGCGCTTCGTACCGCCGACTCGGGTTACCTGACCCGCCGTCTGGTGGACGTCGCCCAGGACGTGATTATCCGCACCCATGATTGCGGAACCCACGAAGGCATCGATGTCTACGATATCAAGGACGGCAAAGAAATGATCGAGCCGCTGTCCGAGCGCTTGATTGGCCGCTATCTGGCGGACGACTTCGTGGATCCACAGACCGGTGAAGTGGTGGTCAGCCGCGATACCATGATGGGGGATAAGGAAGCAGACCTCTTAGTGAAGAAATACGGCGTGGAGCGGATCCGCATCCGTTCGGTGCTGACCTGCCAGGCCAAGCACGGCGTTTGCGCCAAGTGCTACGGCGCCAACCTCGCCACCATCGACCCGGTCAGCGTCGGCGAGGCGGTCGGCATTATCGCCGCTCAGTCCATCGGCGAGCCGGGCACCCAGCTGACGATGCGTACCTTCCACACCGGCGGCGTCGCGTCGGGCGAAGATATCACCCAGGGTCTTCCCCGCGTGGAAGAACTGTTTGAAGGCCGTAAGCCGAAGCACTTGGCCTATATCACCGAGATCGACGGCGTGGTCCGTTTTGCTGAGGAAAAGAAAAAGCGCCTGGTGATCGTCACCAAGACCGAGGGCGACAACATCGACGAGCGGCAGTATGTCATTCCCTTCGGTTCCCGCATCCGGGTGAAGGAAGGCGAGTTCGTCCACGCAGGTGACCGCCTGACCGAAGGTTCGATCAACCCGCACGACATCCTCGCGGTCAACGGCCCGCTGGCGGTGCAGAATTACCTGATCCAGGAAGTGCAGCGCACCTACCGGATGCAGGGCGTTGACATCAACGACAAGCACGTCGAAGTGATCGTCCGCCAGATGATGCGCAAGGTCAAGGTCGAAGACGCCGGAGACACGTATTTGTTGGCTGGCGCCATGATCGACCGTTCCGAGTTCGACGAGGAGAACGCCCGCGTGCGTGAGCGGATTGCCAACGGAGAAATTCAACTCAAGGAAGCGACTTGCGCTCCGGTATTGATGGGTATCACCAAGGCTTCGCTCGCTACCGACAGCTTCCTGTCGGCCGCTTCTTTCCAGGAGACCACCCGCGTGCTGACCGAAGCTGCCATCAAAGGCAAAGTCGACCCGCTGCTCGGCCTGAAGGAAAACGTCATCATCGGTAAACTGGTTCCGGCCGGTACCGGCATGCAGGTTTACAGTGGCGTGCAAATCCAGAGCCAGCACCCCGACGAGCCGGAGGACGGATATATCGCCACCCTGCGCAGCATGTTGGAAGACGGGGAAGACGCTGAGGGCGATGAGCCAGTGCTGTTGGAGGACGACGGGCAGCTGGTATCGGCCGATGAATCGTCTAACGAAGAAGGAGAAGCGCTTACTGAGACAGTCTCTTCCGACGATGGAGAAGACTAAGCCTTTTGGTTAACCCAAGTTTCAACGGAAATTTCTTGACAAACGCGCAAACCGCATGCTAATATAAATAATTGTGATGTAGCCGGTTTCTATGAGGATTTTCTCCCATAGAAACCGGTCGTCCGGAAGTATTCTGAAAGGCGTTCGCCTTTTTAGAATAAATAGTTTATTAACAGGAGGTGTTATATTTGCCAACCTTTAATCAGCTGGTACGCAAAGGCCGGGAAGAACTTGAGAAGAAGGCGAAGGCGCCCGCTCTGCTGAAGGGCTGGAACTCCAAAAAGCGTATTCCAATCGATCAGAACTCCCCCCAGAAGCGCGGTGTTTGCACGGCGGTCAAGACCCAGACCCCGAAAAAGCCGAACTCCGCTCTGCGTAAAGTTGCCCGTGTGCGTCTGTCCAACGGGATCGAGGTTACGACCTATATCCCGGGCGAAGGCCACAACCTGCAGGAGCACAGCGTTGTTCTGATCCGCGGCGGCCGTGTTAAGGACCTGCCTGGTGTTCGTTACCACATCGTGCGCGGCACCCTGGACGCTCAGGGCGTTGCCAAGAGAATGCAGGCCCGTTCCAAGTACGGCGCGAAGCGTCCCAAGGCCGGTGCGGCCAAAAAGTAATCCTGCCTGCGTGAAAAAGCAGACAGGGATTTGACATGTCAACAGCGGCTATATAGCGGCATTCAGTATAAATTCCGGACGGGTTCCCCCGCCCGGCAAAAGCGCTTCCGCGAAAGGATTTTCCTTGGAAGCCCCTTTCGAATAGGGAAGGACAGAAGCCCTATATCGGCCAACGGGAGTATGTCGCTTTCGAGTACCGATGATATCATATCTATGAAGGAGGGAAGTAAAGTGCCGAGAAGAGGTTCTGTCGCAAAACGTGACGTTTTGCCCGACCCGCTTTACAATTCCAAACTGGTCACCAGACTGATCAACAACATCATGGTGGACGGCAAGCGCGGGGTAGCCCAGAAAATCGTGTACGGCGCGTTCGACATCATCCGAGAGAAGACCGATAAAGATCCATTGGAGGTTTTCGAGCAGGCGATGGAAAACGTAATGCCCCTGCTGGAGGTAAAAGCCCGCCGTGTCGGCGGCGCCACCTACCAGGTGCCGATCGAGGTTCGCCCCGACCGCCGTCAGACCTTGGGCCTGCGCTGGATGACGACGTATTCGCGTTCCCGTTCCGAGCGCACCATGAAAGAGCGCCTTGCCGGCGAAATCATGGACGCGGTCAACGGCAACGGCGGCGCCGCCAAGAAGCGCGACGATACGCATAAGATGGCCGAGGCCAACAAGGCGTTCGCTCATTACAGATGGTAAGCCCATACCTGCCCTCTTGGGCATGAGGCCCGCCATTTTCCGTGGGAGCAACGCCGCATAAGGCGGATCCCAATCGGCGTTGACACCCAACTGTGCCGTCTCCTTGGCGGAGCCATGGCGCAAAGGAAAGATTAAGGAGGACATTATGGCAAGGCAAGTATCGTTGGAACTTACCAGAAATATAGGGATTATGGCGCATATCGACGCCGGTAAAACGACGACGACCGAGCGCATCCTTTTCTATACCGGCATTAACCATAAGCTGGGCGAAACCCATGATGGCGGCGCCACCATGGACTGGATGGCTCAGGAGCAGGAGCGTGGTATTACCATCACCTCCGCGGCGACCACCTGTTTCTGGAAGAACCACCGCATCAACATTATCGACACCCCCGGCCACGTGGACTTTACCGTCGAGGTGCAGCGTTCGCTGCGCGTCCTGGACGGTTCGGTCACCGTTTTCTGCGCCAAGGGCGGTGTGGAGCCCCAGTCGGAGACTGTGTGGCGCCAGGCGAACGAATATCACGTTCCCCGCATGGCTTACGTCAATAAGATGGACATCATGGGCGCGGATTTCTATCGCGTTGTCGACATGATGAAGGAACGGCTGAAGTGCAACGCCGTGCCGATCCAGCTCCCGATCGGGTCCGAGGACACTTTTAAAGGCATCATCGACCTGGTGGAGATGCAGGCGTATGTGTATTATGATGATCTGGGCAAAGACATCCGTGTGGAAGAAATTCCGGACGATATGAAGGAAATCGCCCAGAAATATTATGACCAACTCATCGAGCATGTCGCTGAACAGGACGACACGCTCATGGAGAAGTATTTCGCCGGGGAAGCGCTGACGATCGACGAGATCAAGAGCTGCATCCGGAAGTCCACCATCGCCAACACGATGGTGCCGGTCACCTGCGGTACTTCCTACAAAAACAAGGGCGTTCAGAAGCTGCTCGACGCGGTGATCGATTATATGCCCTCTCCGCTGGATGTTCCGGCTATCAAAGGCGTCAACCCGGAAACCGAAGAGGAAGAAGAGCGCCACTCCTCCGACAACGAGCCGTTCGCGGCCCTCGCGTTTAAAATCGCGACCGACCCGTTCGTCGGTAAGCTCGCGTTCTTCCGCGTGTACTCAGGTACCATCAATGCGGGTACCACTGTGTACAACGCGAATAAGGACAACAGCGAACGCCTTGGCCGTATTCTTCAGATGCATGCAAACCACCGGCAGGATATTGAGACCGTGTATGCGGGCGATATCGCGGCGGCCGTAGGCCTGAAGAATACCACCACCGGCGATACCTTGTGCGACGAGAAGCACCCGATCATCCTGGAGTCCATGAACTTCCCGGAACCGGTTATCCGTGTTGCCATCGAGCCGAAGACCAAGGCTGGTCAGGAGAAGATGGGCATTGCGCTGGCCAAGCTGGCGGAAGAGGACCCGACCTTCAAGACCTACACGGACGAGGAGACCGGCCAAACCATCATCGCCGGTATGGGTGAGTTGCACCTGGAAATCATCGTCGACCGCCTGCTCCGCGAATTCAAAGTCGAAGCCAACGTCGGCGCCCCACAGGTTGCTTACAAGGAAACCATCCGCAAATCCGCGGAAGTCGATCACAAGTATGCCCGTCAGTCCGGCGGCCGCGGCCAGTACGGTCATGTCAAGATCCGTATCGAGCCGAACGAAACCGGCAAGGGCTACGAATTCATCAATGCAGTCGTAGGTGGCGTAATTCCGAAGGAATACATCCCTGCGGTTGACCAGGGTATCCAGGGTGCCATGCAGTCGGGCGTTGTGGCCGGCTACAATGTCGTGGACGTCAAGGTCACTCTGTTTGACGGTTCGTATCACGAGGTCGACTCCTCCGAAATGGCGTTTAAGATCGCCGGCTCCATGGCGTTCAAAGAGGCCATGCGCAAGGCGGACCCGGTTTTGATGGAGCCGATCATGAAAGTGGTTGTCGTCGTTCCCGATGAGTATATGGGCGATGTTATCGGGGATATCAACTCCCGCCGTGGTTTGATCCAGGGTATGGACGCCGTCGCCGGCGCCCAGCAGATCAACGCGATGGTTCCGCTGTCCGAGATGTTTGGCTATGCGACCGACCTGCGTTCCCGTACCCAGGGCCGTGGCCAGTATAGCATGGAGCCGAGCCATTATTCGGAACTGCCGAAGAGCGTGGCGGAACAGATCATTTCCAAACGTGCGAAGAAGGAAGACTAATCGTCGTTCCATCCCGGAAAGACGAATGGTTTTTCCCGTTTCACGTCATTCTTTCTAACACAATTTCTGCCCTTTTCCCGCCCCTTTTAAAAAAGAACGAAAAGTCGACGGCTTTTCCCTCTTTCTTCGCGGGATTAATTTGGGAAAAGGCTTGAAATTCCTGCTGTTACTTGCTAAAATGGGAACCATAGGTTTCCATGTCGCAAGGATGCAAAAATCCGAACTATGTGAATAAAAGGAGGAAATCCACAATGGCAAAGGCAAAGTTTGAAAGAAACAAGCCCCACGTAAACATTGGTACCATCGGCCACGTTGACCATGGTAAAACCACCCTGACGGCGGCGATTACCAAGGTGCTGAACCTGAAGGGCGATGCCGATTTCGTGGACTACGCGAATATCGATAAGGCTCCAGAAGAGCGTGCCCGCGGTATCACAATCAACACCGCGCACGTTGAGTATCAGACCGAGAACCGCCACTATGCGCACGTTGACTGCCCCGGCCACGCCGACTACGTCAAGAACATGATCACCGGTGCTGCGCAGATGGACGGCGCCATCCTGGTTGTGTCCGCTGCAGACGGCCCGATGCCCCAGACCCGTGAGCACATCCTGCTCTCCCGTCAGGTGGGTGTTCCGTATATCGTCGTGTTCATGAACAAGTGCGATCAGGTGGACGATCCGGAACTGCTCGAGTTGGTCGAGATGGAAATCCGCGAACTGCTTAACGAGTATGACTTTCCGGGTGACGATACCCCGATCATCAAGGGTTCCGCGTTGAAGGCTCTGGAGTGCACTTCCACCGATCCGAGCGCGCCGGAATATGCGCCGATCCTTGAGCTGATGGCGGCTGTTGACGAGTATATCCCCGCGCCGACCCGTAAGACCGACCTGCCCTTCCTGATGCCGGTTGAAGATGTCTTCACCATCACCGGGCGCGGTACGGTTGCGACCGGCCGTGTGGAGCGTGGCCAGCTGAACATGTCCGACGAAGTGGAAATCATTGGTCTGACCGATGAGCGCCGCAAGACGGTTGTTACCGGTATTGAAATGTTCCGCAAGCTGCTTGACTATGCGGAGGCTGGCGATAACATCGGCGCCCTGCTGCGCGGTGTGCAGAGAAATGAGATCGAGCGTGGACAGGTTCTGTGCAAGCCCGGCACCATCAATCCGCACACCAAGTTCCATGGCCAGGTTTATGTCCTGTCCAAGGACGAAGGCGGCCGTCATACCCCGTTCTTCAACAACTATCGTCCGCAGTTCTACTTCCGTACCACCGACGTGACCGGTGTTATCTCCCTGCCGGAAGGCACCGAGATGTGCATGCCTGGCGATAACGTCGAAATGGATGTGGAACTGATCACTCCGATTGCCATCGAAGAGGGCCTGCGTTTCGCTATCCGTGAAGGCGGCCGTACCGTTGGTTCGGGCGTTGTCACCAAGATCAACGGCTAATAGCCGCTTGGATCCCTTTGCCTGATGGGCGGGAGGACAGAGTTCTTGACCTCGGTCATTGACTTTGTCCTCCCGCTTTTTTCTGTATTTTCCAACCGCTTTTGCGGTAACTGGATGGGTAGACAAAAAGAAATAACGAGGGTTCTATAAAAGCGATTTGGTGCTCTTCGCTTTTTACCGGTAATGGGAGGATAACCTAAAAACAGGGCGGATACTTGCTTCTTAAGGTGTATAGGTGTACAATACCCTTTGTGGATTGGAAATTAGGGCTTGTCGGGCAATACCCATTGGATTGGAAAAAGCCGGCAGCGTCCAATTCTTTGAAACCATAGCATAAAGGAGATAAAAAATATGCAGTTTCGGGACTTAAAGGCGCAGTATGCGGCGCTGAAATCGGAGATCGACGCAGCTGTCCAAAAAGTGATGGAGGACAGCCATTTCATCAGCGGGGCTCAAGTGGCGGAGCTGGAAAATGAACTCGCCGCTTATGTGGGCGTGAAACATTGCATAACCTGCGGCAATGGAACGGATGCGCTGTCTATGGTGCTCATGGGCTGGCAGATCGGCCCGGGCGACGCGGTATTTGTCCCGGATTTTACCTTTTTTGCTTCGGGCGAAGTGGTCGCTTTTGAAGGGGCGACGCCGGTTTTTGTGGATGTGGATCCGGATACTTTTAATTTGGACCCTGTCAAATTGGAGGAAGCGGTTCTCGCTATCAAAGCCGAAGGAAAGCTGGTGCCAAAAGCGGTGGTGGCCGTGGATCTGTTTGGCCTGCCGGCCAATTATCGGGAAATTCAGGCAATTGCCCGGCGGTACGGCCTGCTTTTGCTGGAGGATGGAGCACAGGGCTTCGGCGGAAGCATGGACGGGCAACGTGCCTGCAGCTTCGGCGATGCGTCTACCACCTCCTTTTTTCCGGCAAAGCCGCTCGGCTGTTATGGAGATGGAGGCGCCATATTTACCAATGACGATACCCTGGCGGATTATCTGCGTTCCATCCGCGTGCATGGAAAAGGTTCCTTTAAATACGATAATGTCCGTATCGGTGTAAACTCGCGGTTGGATACCCTGCAGGCGGCGATCCTGCAGCCGAAATTCCGTGCTTTTCAGGAATATGAATTGGACGCCGTGAACCGGGCGGCAAATTGGTACACAACGCGGTTGCAAGGGGTGGTAAAAACGCCGGTGGTGCCGGAGGGCTTCGGTTGCAGTTGGGCGCAGTACACCATCACGCTGGAGAGCCGGGAACAGAGGGATGCCTTGCAGGCAGCCCTCAAGGAACAGGGAATCCCCACCATGGTCTATTACCCGAAGCCCATGCACGCCCAGACCGCCTTTGCGGATCTTCCGCCGGTTTCCTGCCCGGTGACGGATCGCCTTTGTGCATGTGTCCTTTCCCTGCCGATGCATCCCTATTTGGGTGAGGGCAATGTCGAGTTTATTTGCAACGCATTGAAAGCGCAGGTATGACCGCCGAAAGAACCGTATATTTTCAATAAATAATACAAATAGTAAATGCCCTATAAAACAGAGCCGCGATCCTTTGGATCGCGGCTCTGTTTTTTGCAGACTTAATCAACGGCAAGGGATGGCACGGATTCGTACGCCGGCCGCCTTCTGGAGGAAATAATTCTATCCCGAAAAGTGTTCGCCGGTTCTACAATGGAACATATCCAACTGCCCGCACCAATGCTTTTGGTTCCGCTGCCTTATTCTCTGCCTTCAAAAGGGAAGCGTTCCGTTGCTAGTTCCTCAAATTCGGAAATCAGCCAACTTGTCAGGATGGTTGCACCCTCCCAGTCCATGGCGCGGATATTCCACTTTTCCATTTCGTCGTGTGCGGCTTTTGCTTCCGCGGCGATGGAAACCGCTTCGTTGAGCAGCTCTTTCGCCGCCCGTCGATTGAAAGAGAGAAGCTGCTTGCGGGTGCGCAACCCCTCCAGATCGGTGAACCGAGCGGCGTGAATGCGGCGGTAAACGGGGAAGTCCGCTTTATGCCATGGGTTGGAAGTCGTGAAGCCAACCCCAATCGAAGGGATTAGCAAGTGTTCCAGCTTATCGTCCGGGAAAAGAGGGCAGGCGCAGCTGATCACATCCAGTCCGGCTTCCAGCGCCCGGCGGCGCAGTTCCTCCAGCAGCAGGCGGGAAGAAGCGCCGTGTTCGTCTTCCAGGGAGTAGATACGGGGACAAAGGGCCTGCAGTGTTTCGTGGAACACCAGCAGCCCCTGCGGTGTAACCGCGGACAGGAACCGGCGGGTTTCCTTACCAGGCCGGTCGGCCTTTCCACCGAACTCCCGTACGGCGATGCGGGCGGCACTGCGCAGGATCTTCCCTTGGTCGGTATATTCTCCGGCGATGCGGCAGCTGTCGCCCAGCAGGGAGGCGGCTGCCCCCAGGAACTTCCGGCAACGGGCATGGAGGGCGGAACAGGCGGCCGTGGCTTCCATGATTTCCGGCGCATTTTGATGCAGTGTTTTGGAATCCATACAGGCGCTGAGGTTGACGATTTGTTCCACTGCCCCCCAATATTTCGGTTCGATTACATGCGGCGCGGTTGCGTCGATAATACAGGCTTTAAGTTGTGGGAACCGGACGCCGTCCAGGGAATCCGGGTCGGAGGAACAAAGAATGGCTTCCGACTCCAGGCCGTATTCCGTCATCCGGTTTAGTACCCGCCGCATCAACGAGGCCTTCCCGGTCCCCGGCCCGCTTTTAATCAGGTAAGCCCTCCAGCCGTCCGCCGGGTCGTATAAATCATCCAGATAGCCGACAAAACCGCCGGGGGTGTTCGCACCCATAAAAAAACGGATCGGTGTATTTGCGTCTGACATACCCATGGTATTCCTCCCGTCCTTCCGCTCATCAGATTGGTGTGTAATTCCGCTACTGTAACAGGGTATTCATCGGCGTACAGAATGGTGCCCGTCCGGCCTGCCGATTCTCCCTAAGTGGGGAAAAAGGCCCAAAAGAGGGATACCATTGCCGTGGATTTTCCTGGAATTTTGCACTTGCCCTTTTTCAGCGGTTGGAGTAGGATAGGAAGCGGCCTTTATCAACGGGAGATACAAGCTCTGACAGCTTGCGATTTTCATAAAGTATTTGTAAGGGTTTGAGGGAAAGGACGATGTGTGCGTGGCGGAAACAGCGGGGAAACAGGGGAAAAGAGAGTGGAGAGAATATCTGCATTATTTGATTCCCACCATCATAGGCTCGATTTCGCATACGATCTACTGCCTGGCCGACGTCTTTTTTGTCAGCCGCGGCGTGGGGGAACTCGGCCTGGCGGCGCTGAATGTCGCGCTGCCGGTCTTTACCCTTTATACCACGTTCAGTATGATGATCGGGGTAGGCGCCGCCACGACGGTGTCGGTCTGCCGGGGCACCGGCGACCGGAAAGGCGCGAACCGCAGCTTTACGCTGGCGACGGTGCTGGGCTTGGGGACGGGTGTGACGATCGCCCTGTTCGGCAGCCTTTTCCTGGCGCCGCTCTCCCGCCTGTTCGGGGCGACGGAGGAACTGCTTCCCTATGTGACAGCGTATCTTCGGCCGATCAGCGCCATGTCCTTTGTGTATATTTTCTCCAGCACGATGACGGTCATCGTCCGGGCGGACGGTGCGCCCCGGCTGGTGATGCTGGCCGGTACCGTCGGTAATCTGGCCAACGTCATACTGGACTATGTGTTTGTGATGCCTTTGGGCTGGGGAATCTTCGGCGCGGGGCTTGCCACTGCGATCGGCCCCTGCCTGACAGTGGGGATCCTGTCGCTCCATTTTCTCCGCCACGCCAACTCCGTGCATTTTGCCCGTCGCTTCTTCTCCCTGCGGCGGCTGGGGAGGATTTTGCGCAATGGGCTTGGTTCGTCCATCCTGGAGCTGTCCGCCGGGATGGTGATCCTGCTGTTCAACGTTGTACTGTTGCGGGTGTCCGGGCCGGGAGCGGTGGCGGTCTTTTCCGTCATCTCCAATATCGCGTATGTGGGCAAGGGGATCTTTAACGGGATGGCGCAGGCGGCGCAGCCGATGATCAGCGTCGCTTGCGGCGCGGGCGACTTTCAGCGCCTGCAAAAGGCAAACCGCTGCGCCCTGATTGTCGCCGGGGTCTTTTCCCTGGCGGTCGCGGGGATTATTTTCTTGTTCCCGCGGGAAATCCTGCGCCTGTTCCTCTCGGATGAGACGCTGCTCACACAGGGCGTTCCCGCCGCCCGGCTGTATTTCCTGTCCTTTGTTTTCACGGCGATCAACACCATTTTGATGTATTACTTCCAATCTCTGGAAAGGCCGGGGTATACCATGGCGATCGCCCTGCTCAAAGGGATCGTGCTGGTGTTCGCCGGGCTAAACGTCCTTCCGCTTTTCCTGGGGGAAACCGGCGTGTGGATAACCCTGCTGATTGCCGAGGGGATCACGTTCCTGCTTTTCTTCCCGCAGATGTTCCCCTTTGAAAGGAAACTCCGACGCCAGATGGCGGCCAAGGAAAAAACAGGCGCTGAATAGACGGACACCGCGGACGGTTCCCTCAAAAAGGGCCGTCCGCGGTGTTTCCTGCAAAAGGGGGCCATTAGGCGCAGGCAGCGCCGTCCAGCTCGGCCGGGTCGGTGGCGACGGCACGGGCATCCTCCTCATCAAACAGGGAGAGGGTCATGGAAAGAAATTCCGTTTCATTCAGGTTTTCCGAAAGCACCTGGTATCCCACGCCGTTTAAGGTGAACTCAGCGACATACCAGTCCTGATACCCTTCGGGGTTTTCATAGGTCCCGCCGTAGCCCATCTTCATATGGCCAAAGCGGATGGCGGTATCGCCTATCCGGACTTCGCTGTTTCCTTCCGGCCAGTCAAACCAGTATTCCCTTTCACACCCGATCCGGGAGACGCTAACGCTGAAACGTTTCTGCAGCGGGTCGTAGCCCTCCGCCGGGCTCCAATAGCTTACGCCGCACCGGTCAAAGGCGAGAGAGCCGTCGTTGTTGCGGACCACGGTGCGCCCGCCCGTCCTGTCCGGCTCTTCCAGACCGGGGGCGATATAGCGGGGGGTGATATCCCGGCCGATATAGGCAATTTCCTGTTCCTTCGTCCAGGTTTCCTCATAGGTGGTTTCCGGGTCGAAATACAGGCGGGCGGCTCCCGCGCCGCTTTCGATTTCCGTGAAGGAAACCGGCGGAAGGGGAGCGTCGTCTCCCGTTGTAGGGGCTGTCGGCGCGGTTGGCGCCGCATCGGTCGAGACGGCGCTTGATAGGCCGGCGGGCGGCAGGGAAGCGGTCGCCGCCGGGCCGGTCAGCAGCACCGCCGCGCAGGCAATAGCGGCACAGCCAGCGGTGGGGATCAGCACGCCGAACAGGCGGTGCCGCCTTTTTCGTTGGAGAAATAGGGCTTCCGCCTTCCGGCTTATGCTGGAGCGGTATTCCTCGTTCGTTTTCATTCGGGGTATTCCTCCTTTTCTAGTCGGGTTTTCAGGGCGGATTTTGCCCTGGAAGAGAGGTTGTAGACCTGTTTCCGGCTTTTTTTCATCACCCGGGCGATCTCTTCGTTGGACATTTCTTCGAAATAACGAAGATACAGCACGTCGCGATAATCCTTCGGCAGGCCTTCCATCGCGCGCTGGAGGGACTGCCGTTGTTCCCGTCCGAAAAAGGCCGGGGACGGTTCCACGATGGTCTCTGCCCCGACAGCCATCGCGTCCAAGGAGAGAAGGGGAAAGGCAGTACGGCGGCGGAGATGGGACATGGCTTTGTGCCGGGCGATCGCGTACAGGTACGTCTTCAGGCCGGAGTGGAACCGGTAGCGGCGAGGGTGCACGATCAGTTCGACAAAGCAATCCTCAGACAGGTCTTCCGCTGTGTGCCAGTCGCTCGTCAAATGGTATAAAAAGCGGATCAGGCCCTCCTTATAGAGAAGGACCAATCGGTCGAAGGCCGCCGCGTCGCCTTCCAGATACCGCCGATAGAACCGTTCTCCCTCGCCGTATTCGATGGTTGCCATGATTTCACCCCGTTTTCCCGTGGGATCCCTTCTCCCGTTTTTCTCTCTTCACCCTTTAGTCGCGGGAGGGGCGGATTTTACTCACCGATTTTAAAATTTATTGAAGAATCCGGGATCACAAAACAATCAATAAAAAATCTTGCTTATCCGAGCGTACTCCCAAAATCCCAAATAAAAATGTCGTTTCATTAACAAACAAAATCATGTCGGAATGTTGCGCGTTTATTAACGGATAAGAGGGTGAAAGCCAAAAGCGCTTTCACCCTCTCTGAACAAATTGATAGGGGAACGGAAGGGCATGGTTATCTTGACGCTGAACAGTATTGCTGCGTTACTGTTCGATATACACAGTAGGCGATCATTTATTTTTGACGGGTATCCAAATTTCCCACGAATAGTCGGTTGCGGTTGCGTCGCCGCTGGGGAACACTTCAAGGCTTGGCACCGCCGTATCCCGCGTGTACTGGCTTGTCGGGAACCACTCGGTCAAAATCCGGGTATATGCAGCGGGCACATAATCAATCCCGGTGGGCGAAGTAATCGGGAAAACCGCCCAGGTTGCCGCAGGAATCGTTTCTATTACCATACCATCGGGTTTATCGCCTTTGTACTCAGCGCCGATAACGGCCTTTGTCTTTCCTTCTTCTGACTGGAAATCGTATGCCCCAACCTGCCAAAATGGAGCGGTGTAATAACAGCTTTCCCCGCCGCCATTCCACAAGAGGGAATTGTAATTATCCATAAAATTACGCCAAAGAGGGGTCAAGCTGTCTCCCGGTTTGCCTATTTCGTCCTCATACCCGGAAAGCCCCATGATTTGGAAGCCGTCCCTTTTTTCAATTCGAAAATTCATTTCCGTCACTCCTTTAATTGTAAGTACAAAGGTTACTGGAGGAAAGGTTTTTAAAGGAACGCCTGTTTTTCGTGCGGAGGAAGGCGTTGTGCCGTGGAGTTCTTTGAATGCCCTTGAAAAAGTGGTGGGAGATTCGTAGCCGTATTTTAGAGCAATGTCAACGATTTTTTCTTTGCCGTTTTGTATGTCGAAAACCGCTTGAGATAACCTTCGACGACGGATGTACTCGGAAATCGGCATTCCTGCCAGAAATGAAAATATGCGGGAAAATTCATATACAGAACACCCCACAATCTTTGACAATGATTCGTACGAAATGGGTTGTGTCAAGTTTTCCTCAATATACCGAACAACGTTGTTCATTCCCTTAAACCAATCCATGCAATCCCTCCGTCTTGTTTATCATTATATAGGATGAAAAAACAATTGTCTTTGCACTTCTTGCTAAAATCGGATAGCTTACTCTAGGATAAGGCGGATGTTGTGTTTACAATAGAATGGTACCATAGATTTCCTATAGCACCCTCACCTTTTTATTTCATTTTTTATGGCCGCCTTATCCGATCAAGAAGAAAACGGTGCATCGGCGCCATGGCATTCTTTGCGTATAGAGAGACCAAAATTCGGTTAAACTAGATCCGCAGCCCTTTCCGAAATACCGGACAGCAAACTGTACAAAACCATACCGAATAGGTATACTATTCTCGTCGGCGGAAACATTGTGCGTTTGCCTGTGGGATGCTATAATTTTCTCATAAGAAGCAACCGGGTGCCGGTCCAAAGGGTAACCCGGTAATGGCAGCAACCGCCGCATACCCTTTCGATGGCGGCGATCCTACCATGAAAACCGTCGCCCACAGCGGCGGCCAGGCAGTCATAGACAGAAAGGCAGGCAGAATATGACGCAGTTCAAAACCGGCCCTTGGGAGAAATTTGTAGACGTACGGGATTTCATCGTGCGCAATTACACGCCGTACGACGGGGACGACCGCTTCCTTGCGCCGCCGACCGAACGGACGAAAGCGCTTTGGGATAAAGTATCCGCTCTGATGAAAGAAGAACATGAGCGGGGTGGTGTGTACGATATCGACACCCACACCATTTCCGGCATCGACGCGTACGCCCCGGGGTATATCGATAAGGAAAATGAACAGATTGTGGGGCTGCAGACCGGCGCGCCGCTGGTGCGGGCGATTATGCCGTTCGGCGGCATCCGGATGGTCCGCAATTCCCTGGCGGCTTACAACAAGGAAATGGATCCCGCGATTGAAAAGGTGTTTCAGTACCGCAAAACCCATAATGACGGCGTGTTCGACGTGTACACGCCCGAAATGCGGGCCGCCCGCAAGTCGGGGATTATCACCGGCCTGCCGGACGCGTACGGCCGCGGGCGGATTATCGGCGACTACCGCCGGGTGGCGCTGTACGGCGTGGACCGGCTGATTGAGGAAAAGCGCCGTTCCCACGACGAAGCCGACTACAATGTGATGGATTCCCGCGCCATCCGCCTGCGGGAGGAGCTGGCCGAGCAGATCCGGGCGCTGGAAGCCCTCAAGCGGATGGCTGCTTCCTACGGCTACGATATCTCCGGCCCGGCGCAGGATACCAAAGAAGCGATCCAGTGGCTGTATTTTGGTTATCTTGCCGCAATCAAGGAACAGAACGGCGCCGCCATGTCCATCGGCCGCGTTTCCACCTTCCTGGACATTTATGCCCAGCGTGACCTGGAGGACGGCCGGTATACCGAAAGCGAAATCCAGGAGTTTGTGGACCACTTTATTATGAAGCTGCGGATGGTCCGCTTCCTGCGTACCCCCGCGTACGACGAGCTGTTCAGCGGCGACCCCACCTGGGTGACCGAATCGATCGCCGGGCTTTGCACCGACGGGCGGCATATGGCCACCAAGATGTCCTTCCGCTTCCTCCACACCCTGACCAACCTCGGCCCCGCGCCCGAACCGAACATGACCGTACTGTGGAGCCCCCGCCTGCCGGACGGTTTCAAGCAGTACTGCGCCAAGATGTCGATTGAAACCTGCTCCATCCAGTATGAAAGCGACGAGCTGATGCGCAAAAAATTCGGGGACGACTACGGCATCGCCTGCTGCGTGTCCGCCATGCGGATCGGCAAGCAGATGCAGTTCTTCGGCGCGCGCGCCAACCTGGCCAAAGCGCTGCTGTACGCCATCAACGGCGGGCGGGACGAGAAGAGCGGCGTGCAGGTCGGCCCGGAGATGCTCGCCTGCCGCGGGAAGTACCTGGAATACGAAGACGTTAAAAAGAAATTTGAGAAAACCTGCGACTGGCTGGCGGGGTTATATGTCAACACCCTGAACGTCATCCACTATATGCACGACAAATACTGCTATGAAAAGCTGCAGATGGCGCTGCACGACGACGAGGTGTTCCGCACCATGGCCTGCGGCGTGGCTGGGCTCTCGGTGGTGGCCGATTCCCTGTCCGCCATCAAATACGCCAAAGTTCGCCCCATCCGGGATGACTCCGGGCTGGCGGTGGATTTTGAAATCGAAGGCGACTACCCGAAGTTCGGCAACAACGACCCCCGCGTGGACGATATCGCGGTGGACGTGGTGAAGATGTTTATGGGCAAGATTTCCAAGTGCCCGACCTACCGCGAGTCTAAGCCGACCATGTCGATCCTGACCATCACCTCCAACGTGGTGTACGGCAAGAAGACCGGTTCCACCCCCGACGGGCGGAAAGCCGGCGAACCCTTCGCCCCCGGCGCCAATCCCATGCACGGGCGGGACTCCCACGGCTGCGTGGCCTCCATGATGTCGGTGGCCAAACTTCCGTACGATTACAGCGAAGACGGCATCAGCTACACCTTCTCCATCGTGCCGGGCGCCCTCGGCCGGGAAGAGGACGAACGGGAGAAAAACCTGGTCGGCCTGATGGACGGCTACTTCAACGAGAGCGGCCACCACATCAACGTCAACGTCCTTAACCGCGAGGTGCTGCTGGACGCGATGGACCATCCGGAAAAATATCCGCAGCTCACCATCCGTGTGTCCGGCTATGCGGTCAACTTTGTCAAGCTGACCCGTGAACAGCAGATGGACGTGATCAACCGCACTTTCCACACCCGCTTCTGATTGAAGCATAGGGCGGACGGCGGACAGACCGGATAGGCCTGTCCGCCGTTTCTCGCCAAGTTGGGTTGGCCCTGGGGGGACTGCGACGAACAGAATATACAAACAGTAAAAATAATTCATTTATTGTCAATTTGTAATTTCTTTGTTTCAACTTCCAAGCGGGTATAGAGTGGGGAAGCGTGAAAAGCGAAAAAAAGCCGATTCGATTTCCCTACCGGATTTATTTTGCTGTGTTGTCAAAAAACAGGGATGCAGAGAAAAAAGACGCACAAACGAACGAAAAAGTCAATTAAATCGTATTTTTCGTCACATTATATACTAATTGTAAATAAATTTTGCCGCCATATTCCCTTTTTGCATCCCCGCCGGGAAAGTCTCTTGCTTTTTCGTTAGGATTCGCTACAATAAAAGGCAGCGTATGGCGGGGATTATCGGACAGGCCCGGCGATGCCGGAGGAAAGAGGGACCAATGGAGAATGTAATGGGACGTATCCACTCGGTGGAAAGCTTCGGCGCGCTGGACGGGCCGGGCATCCGGTATGTGCTGTTTTTACAGGGATGTCCGCTGCGCTGTGTGTTCTGCCATAACCCGGACTCCTGGCATCGGGAGGGCGGGCAGGAGGTCGGTTCGATGGATGTGGTAAACGACATCCTGCGCTACCGCCACTTTATCCAAAGCGGCGGGGTGACCCTGTCCGGCGGGGAACCCCTGATGCAGCCAGAATTTGTGGCATCGATCATCGACGGCTGCCATGAGCACGGGCTGCATGTTGCGGTGGATACCTCCGGTGGGGTAGCCTTTCTTGCCTGCCGGGAGGCGGTGGAAAAAGCCGACCTGTTGCTGCTGGATATCAAAGCTGCGGAGGATGCGCTTTTCCGTAAAATTACAGGAAGAGGGATGGACAACACCATGGAGATCCTCGCCGCCCGCGAACGGATGGGGAGGCAGGTCTGGATCCGGCATGTGCTGGTGCCGGGGCTGACGTTGGATGACCGGCAGCTCCATAAGCTGGGGCGGCTGCTTCAGGATTACCGCTGTATTGAAAAGGTGGAGCTGCTCCCCTTCCATAAAATGGGGGAATACAAATGGGAGGCGCTCGGCGAGACGTATACGCTTGCCGATGTGCAGCCGCCGGAACCCCAGCAGGTGGAACATGCCCGCGCCCTTTTGCGCGGGTTTGGGCTGAATGTGCACTGAAACGGAAAGGCGGCTATGGAGATTAAGGAAGAAACAGGAAGAGGGAATGAGGAATGGAATTCACCCTTCGTTCTTACCGCCGGGAAGATCTCCCGGCGATGACGGCGATCTGGAACGGTGTCGTGGAACAAGCGGACAGCTTCCCTGGCGACCATCCGCTGAATGCGGAGGAAGCCGCCGCCATGTTCGCTTCCCAGACCGACGCCGTCGTGGCGCTGGACGGCGGGGAAATCGTCGGGCTGTACATCCTGCACCCCAATAATATCGGGCGGTGCAGCGTCATCGCCAACGCGTCCTACGCGGTGCGTAGGGACCGCCGCGGCGGTGGCATCGGGCGGCGGCTGGTGGCCGATTCCCTGCGGCGGGCCAAGGGCTATGGCTTTGTGGGGATGCAATATAACGCGGTGGTCAAAAGCAACACCGCCGCGATTGCGTTGTACTTAAAACTCGGGTTTACCATACTGGGGACGGTGAAAAACGGGTACCGCCTGGCGGACGGTTCCCTGACCGACACCCTGATATTTTATCACGGGCTGACGGACGGGGATGCCCTGCCGGAATGAGCGGCTTTCCTGTATGCACAACCAGCCGGGAACAGAACGCGTTTGCGGTCCGGTCCCGGCTGGTTTTATAGCTTCCGTGCTTTGATGATCATGCTGCGGTTAATGTAGGCGATCCGGCCGTCCGCTCCGTTGTGGCGTTCATCCGGCAGGCTGTGGGGCTGTTCAAGGAGTTTTTCCACCTTCATTCCGTGCTTCGCAAGGCAATTGATATAAGAGGACAGCTTCCAGTTTTTCAGACGAAGCGGATGGCTGCTCTGCTGCATGGTCAGTTCCGGTTCCGACAGGTAGCTGCGGGCGAGTACATACCGCCCACTTTCGGCGGCTAGGCAGGGGACAATGGGATTATCCCAGGAAAAAATAAAAATCCCGTTGGTCTTCAGATAACGGGATACCAAGCCGATTGTTTTGGATAAATCCATCGTCCACCCAATGCCGTAGATGGAATATACATAGTCGAAATAATGAAAGGGAATGCCAGGATTCACCTCCATGGGGGAGACAAAGAGTTGCGAGCGCACTTTCTGTTCCCGCAGGAGGGACCGGGCCTTTTCAATTTGTTTAGCGGAAATGTCCACCCCCCACAATTCCCGCGCCCCCTGCCGGGCGGCGTAAAGGAGAGAGCGGCCGTCCCCGCAGGCAATTTCCAAGAGGGCCTTGTTGTGCAGGCCGCCGAACAAATGCAGCGTGTCCTCGCTCGCGGTGCAGGGACCGTATTCCGGCAGGGCGACTCCCTGCCAGTCCGAATCGCCGATGCAGTCCCATCCGGCGGCGTTTAGCCCCAAGATCATTTGCGCCTTGTCGGACAGCATGTCGCTGACAGTTCCGATGCCGCCTCCGCCCTGAAAAAGGGTGTCGATGGATACATGAAAATAATCGGCGATTTTCGGAAGCAAAACAATGTTCGGATATGCCTTTCCGGTTTCCCATTTGCTGATCGCCTGAACGGTGATGCCGAGTGAGTCGGCAAGCGTCTCTTGACTAATGTTGTATTTTTTTCGCAGATTTTTTATGGATTCACAGACGCTGATTTCCATGGTTGCTTCCTCTCAGACGCTGAAACTTCCCCTTG
>CAMMRL010000035.1 GCA_946499275.1 uncultured Clostridia bacterium
TCGCCGCCTTGGCCCCGTGAAATTCCTCCCCGTAAAAGCGGTCGAACGCCGGCTCCATCGCCCGGACATGGTCGCCCATCGCGGCGGCGAAAGTATCCCAGAACCGGTCGTGGTTGAGGACGGCGCCATCGTTTTTCACCATAGCTTCCGTCCCCGCCCAGATGGCGGGAATCAGCTTCTCTTTTGGAAGCCCGAGAGGAATGCAGGTTTTCGCCAGCAGGCCAAAATACAGCTTGATAAACGGCTCCTGCTCCATCGGGAGGAGGGTGCCGTCCAGGTCAAACAAAATCGTGGTCAGTTTCTGCGTCATTTGCGGTTTTCCTTTCCTTTTCAACGATAGGGCCGGCTTACTCAGCCGATTCCGGATCTAGTATCTGGATGCCCGCCCCGATCAGGTGAGGGCCGACATGTGAAGCCAGGGTACAGTCGATGGTACCTTGATAAAAGTGGTGGCTCCCGGCAATTTCCGGCGCCAGCAGCGTCTTGAGGGTTTCCACATCCTCAGGGCAGCCGCCGTCCGCCACCGCCATGGTATACGGCCTGTCGCGGGGGACCAGTTCCCGGACCCGTCGCGCAAGATCCTCAATGGATTTTGCCCGTCCGCGCACCTTGCCTACGCTGGCCAGCTGTCCATCCGGTGCAAAAGAAATAATCGGCTTGATCTGGAGCATAGAGCCGGCCACGCAGGTCACCAGCCCAATCCGTCCGCCCTTTTGCAGGTATTCCAAGGTGTCCAGACTAAAAAAAATCGTCGTTTCCTGAATCAGCCGGGGAATCCGGGCAAGCAACGCCTCCCATTCCATGCCCTGGTCGATGTATTCCGCCACCTGCAGGGCGATGGCCCCTAAGCCTAGGCTGGCTGTTTTGGTGTCGAATACCGCGATTTCCAGCCCCTCGTAATCCGCGGCAAGTACCCGCACAGCGTTGTATGTGCCGCTGATCCCGCTGGAAAAAATCAAGGCTATGGCCTTTTCATATCCGGCGCGGCGGATAGAATCGAAAGCGGCGAGGATGCTCTCCCCCGTCGGGAGCGAAGTCTTGGGCACCTCATCCGGCATACGCCGGTAAATATCCTCCGGCGTGATGTCAACTCCATCCTGATATTCCCCTTCGGCGTATCCGATACGTAGCGGTAAAACGGTAATCCCCCGTTCCCGCGCCAGTTCTGGCGGGATATCCGCACAAGTATCGGTCAACACCGCGATTTTCTCACGGTACGTCGGCTCAAGCGGCATAGGCTCTGTCCTTTCTAAACGTCTCACAACCGTCTCCATTGACGGCAGCATACAAAGCGTGTATAATCGTCACATAACGATGTTATGTGACGATTATACACGCCGACGAGCGGATTGTCAAGAATCCACCGTTTTTGGGGATACCGTCCCCCTGAGCTATGAAAATGGGAAGGAAAGACGCGCGATGGATTACGCCGAACAGAGAAAACAAAAAAGCCGAAAAACCGAGGAACGGCTAATACAGGCCGCGACACAGCTGATGCATGAACGGGGCTTTGATGCGGTATCGGTACGGGACATCTGCCGGGAAGCGGGCGTTACAACCGGCGCCTTCTATCATCATTTTTCCGGCAAAGAAGCCATGCTGGACCGCGGATATGAACAGCTTGACGCGTATATCCGCCGCCGGGTGGAGGAGCAGCCTTCCTCCCGGGCGGTGGATGTGCTGCAGACAATTTTCCTGGGCTACGCCGCTTTTCTGGAACAGGAAAACGGCGAACTGACCAGCCGTTTTTACCAAAACCTGCTTTCCTCCCGCTCATTGGATACATTTGACCGTTCCCGCTTTATTTATGACGCGGTGGAAAAAGCCATCCGCCGCGCAGTGGAACAGGGCGATTTGACCGCCCGGTATGCGCCTTCCTATCTCGCTTCGTTCTGTGTACGGCATTTCCGAGGAATTGCAATCGATTGGGCGTTTCATAAATACAGTTATCCGCTCAGTGAACAGATGTGGGAGGAATTCCAGTTTTTACGCGAATTGCTCCGCCCCCGAGAGGGAACCGTCCTCGATTCCACCCGGTCAATTCCGGATTAAAACCTGGACATCCTCTTCAAATCTCGCGGTAATGTTCGCAAAACAGCCGGTAAAAAATCGCGGACGCCGAAGAAAAAGACTCCCGCTGGCGGCGGACCAGCATCAAATGCCACCGAACGTCGCTTTCACTCAGCCGCAGGGCATGTACATTTTCCCGCTGTAAATCGTCCGCACCCCATTTGTTACTCAACAGGAAAGCGTCGCTGTTTTGCAGCAGGTTAATCATGCTGTGGCTATGGTTCATAACCACGGAACGTGGAAAGCTGTCCAGGTGGGCGGCTGCGGGCGTGTCGATGCGGTGCTGGCATTCCCAGGTGGAAAAATAATCGTACGGCAGGTGCACCTGCGGGAATTCCAGCAGGTGCTCAATGGAAGTTTCCCTTTGCAGGTACAGCGGGCTAAACCGCCCGACTAGGACGAAGATGCCGCTTTTCCCAATACATTCGTACTGCAGCCCTTTAATCGCGGCAACCCTCTTGAAGCTGGGAAGCTGCAGATCGTTGACCACAGCGACGCCCAGATTGGAGCGGGAGGATGCCACATCGCTAAGCACCTGTTCGACGCCGACCTCGTGGACATGGATAATCCGGCGGTCACAGTCGGTTTCCCGATAAAATCGGCCAAAAACGGTTTCGCTGAGAAAAATGCCATGGATTGACGCGGAAAAATGCATTGGATACGAATAAACACGCAGGGATTTCTCCGTTTCCAAACGATCCAGTTCCTGGAATGCCCTTTTCGCACTGAAATAAATGCTTTTTCCTATTTCCGTAAGCTGAACGCCCTTGCTGGTCCGATCCAACAGTTTTACATCCAGTTCCCCCTCCAGCTTCCGGATTGCCGTGCTCAGGTTGGGCTGCGAGACGTACAAGGATTCCGCTGCTTTATTAATGCTCCCTTTTTCCGCAATTTCAACAAAGTAGCGCAAAGAGTCATACCGCATTATAGGATAACCTCCTGGCCACCCCAATCAATGCCAAAGGCCCCCGGACGGTCGCCGGGGGCCTCGTTTTACCATAGGAGCTGTCAGTGCTGATGCAGGATACTGCCAAAAGCCACCCTACTTCCCTAGCTTTTCCGTTATCAAAATTCCGCGCCCGTTGCGCCGCCTGCCAATTAAGCCGATACGAGTGGCTATATAGACAACATGTTGACTTATTTTCTATAGTATACCAAACTTCGACAAAAACAGCAAGTGCTGTAAGCTTATAGCAGCTATTTTACCTGTACGGCATCCCCCTGATGGATCAACCTTCCACGCTAAAGGATAGGCGGGTATGCTTAACCTGTCCCGGTTCCAAATACTCGGCTTCGGAGGAAGCCATGTAAGCCGACCGACCGACCGGATGGCAATTCCCCGGCTCCAGCCCGAGGACGTATTCCCCTTGGCCGAACATGTTCCACTGGGTAAAGCAGGGGAGCGCTTCCCCATCCCAGTCCATGCGCACCGTCGCGGCTCGGGAGGAGAGAACCGCCTGGTTCGCCCCTTGATGGAAAAACACCTGCTCGGCGAAGCCCGGCTGCGGGGGAAGCACAGTAAACATCGATTTTTCGCCCTTGGCGGCCTCTTCATCCCGGGGCCAACTCTTTCCCGCGTTCACCGACAGCGAGACCTTCTCGCTAAGCAGCGGATACCCATAATTGCAGTGGTACATCAGCATCAGCGGCGCCCGTTCAAAGCCGTTGTTGCAGACCGCATCCTCCACCTCGATCACATTTTTGCGGGTATAGGTACGGATGGTGCGGGCCAAGGTAAAGTTTTCCCCAAAGATAGCTCCCTGCCGTACCAGGCCCCGTATTTCCAGAATGTCGCCGTGCGTATCCGCTCCAGGATTACTTTCACCCGGAAGGCGCTGAAGCGACACTTGTTCCGCCGTCAGGGAGGTGTACCGGCCGTGCTGGCCATAGGCCACGCTGTCGATCACTTCGTCCGGGCCGACGTTGCACAGCCCGCAGGTATACAGCAGCCCACCTGTAAAGCTATGCTTCCATTCCTTCCCGCCATTTTGATAATACACCGCCGAGGTCATCCCCGAAGCGGCCAGATAGGACAAGTTGATCCCCTTGTACGAAGCAGGGCCGATATCCATTCCCCGCCCGAGCAGCACAGTGAACCGCAGGCCGGTTTCGTTATACACGTCCACCGCTTCCAGGCCGTCCATACCGCCTTCGGTAAAGCGGTAGCGGTGAAAGCCGGCCAACTGGCCGGGATGGCCGATATACGCGTTTCTCATCGTATCATCCTTTCCGGGCCATATGCCCCGCGGAAACGGGAAGCATCCAGAATCCGCCTATTTTCCTTGCGTTCCATTGTAGTCTATTTTTGCAGGCGGGACAAGGAAGAATTCGGGTTTTTCCGGTATTATTTCATTTTCATTCCGGGCTCTCCGTCATCCCACCCTTCTTATACACTTTACAGGAATGGGGGATGCATACTACACATACCAGAAATCAACAAAAATAATCCGGATTTGCTCTTGCCATCCACCTGTGCGCTCTGCTATGATGAATCCATCTACTAGGAATACCGAAAAGGATCCTGCTTAAAGGGGCGGGGAAAGGAAAACCCCGCTGCGGCGCAACCGAGAGCGCGGATACCTTGCCACAACCTGCCGGCAAACGATGATAACGAAGAGGAGGGGTCCCATGTCTTTTGAATGTTACCACGAAAACCCCGGCGTCCTCCATGTGGGGACGCAGATCAACCGCGCCTATTATCTCCCCTGCGCCGACGCACAGGAAGCGTTGGCCTGTTCCGGCGGGGTGGCCGCCTTTTCCTCCCGCCGGCGGCCGCTGAATGGGGAATGGCGCTTCCGGTATTACCCGAGCTTCCGGGAACTGCCGGCCGCCTTCCCCGCGGAGGATATCGTCGACTGGGATACGATCCCCGTCCCTTCGGTATGGCAGAACCACGGCTACGACCAGTATCAATACACCAATATCCGCTATCCCTTCCCCTTTGACCCGCCGTACGTCCCCTGGGACAATCCCTGCGGGGTGTACGCTCTGACGTTGGAGGACCATCCGGACGGCATGCGCCGAAGCCTGTATTTCGAAGGGGTGGATTCCTGTTTCTATGTCTGGATGAACGGCGAATTTGTGGGGTACAGCCAGGTTTCCCACTGCGTCAGCGAATTTGACGTGACCGATTTCCTTTCCGACGGCCAGAACGAGCTGCTGGTGCTGGTGCTGAAATGGTGCGACGGCAGCTACCTGGAGGATCAGGACAAGCTCCGGATGTCCGGCATTTTCCGGGACGTATCCCTGCTGAGCCGGCCGGCGGAGCATGTGCGGGACTTTTTCGTCCACACCGACCTGGCGGCGGACAACGCTTCCGCCGTCGTCCGGGTGGAGCTGGGGAAAACCCGGCCGGAACTACCGGTTACCTTATCGCTTTATTCCCCGGACGGCACGCTGCTCGAAAAGCAGGCCGTGCAGGGATGCGAGACGGCGTTCTCCCTGTCCCGGCCCATCCTGTGGAATGCGGAATCCCCCCGGCAGTATACCCTGCTGATCGAGACGGAAGGGGAAGCCATCGCCCAGAAGGTGGGGATCCGCCGGGTGGAGATCCGGAATGGGGTACTCCTGCTCAACGGCGCGCCGATCAAGTTCCGCGGGGTGAACCGGCACGACAGTGACCCGGTAACGGGATGCGCCGTCACCCGCGAACAGGCGATGCGGGACTTGACGCTGATGAAGGCGCACAATATCAACGCCATCCGCACCAGCCATTACCCAAACGCCCCGTGGTTCGTCCCTCTGTGTGCCGAATACGGGTTTTATGTGATTGCGGAAGCGGACGTCGAAGCCCACGGCGTGGTGGAACTGTACGGCAACGGCCTCCCGTTTGAGGGGAAATTCAACCGGCTGGCAAACGATCCGCTGTTCCAGGAAGCAATCCTCGACCGGGTGCAGCGTAGCGTGGTACGGGACAAAAACTGCGCCGCCGTCCTATTTTGGAGCTTGGGGAACGAATCGGGATACGGCGAAAACTTTGAAAACGCCGCCCGCTGGGTGAAAGAGTACGACCCCTCCCGTATCGTCCACTACGAGGGCGGCAGCCATCCCGACTCCGGCCGGGCGAACGACCGGAGCTGCATCGATATTGTCAGCTATATGTATATGCCCCTGCCGGACATCCGCCGGTATTTCGAAGGTAACCCCGTCCTGCCGCTGGTGCTGTGCGAATACATCCACGCCATGGGGAACAGCACCGGGGACGCGGAGGACTACCGGGAACTGATCGAACGGTATCCCGGTTTCTGCGGCGGCTTTGTCTGGGAATGGTGCGACCACGCGGTGGAGCTGCGCAGGGACGAAAACGGCCGTCCCTGCTACGGTTACGGCGGGGATTTCGGGGAGCTCCTGCACGACGGGAATTTCTGCGTGGACGGTCTCGTCTCCCCCGACCGTACTCCCCACACCAGCCTGCTGGAATATAAAAACGTCATCCGTCCTGTGCGCGCCGCCTGGGCGGACGATACCCACACCGCGGTCCGGCTACACAACTACCTGGATTTTCTCTCCCTCGACCAGGTGCTGGCCGGGGAATACGAATGGAGCCTGAACGGCGTGGTTATCCAGCGGGGCGCTTTCGACTTGCCCGCCGTCCCGCCGCACGGGGAGGGGACGATCCCCTGCCCGGCCTGCCCCCCTCTCCCGGACGGGGATGTGCGGCTGCGGCTGATCTGGCGGCAGAAAAGCGCACAGGGGCTGATTCCCGCCGGGCTGGAATGCGGCTTCGACCAGCTTGTCCTGCGCCGGGAGATTCCCGCTGCGGTCCCGCTTCGGGGCGGAGACGTCCGCATTACAGAATCGGCGGAAGGGGTTATGGTCACCGGCCCCTCCTTTGCTTATACGCTGGATAAGCGCACTGGTCTGTTCGGTGAAATGAGACGGGCCGGCGTCCCCCTGCTCTGCCGGCCGATGGAATGGAACATCTGGCGTGCGCCGCTGGACAACGACCAGGGAATCCGCAAAGAATGGGAACAGGCGGGATACGACCGAGCGGTTCCCCGCGCGTATGGAACAACCGCCGCCGTGGAAAACGGGCTGGCGGTGCTGCGCACCCGGCTGATGCTCGGCGCGGCGGCCCGGCAGCGGATTCTGGACATCGACGCCTGCTGGACAGTGGACGCGGCGGGCATAGTACGGCTGGAGGCGCGCTGCCGCCGGAACCCGGAAATGCCGCCCCTGCCCCGGCTGGGCGTACGCCTTTTCCTCCCGGCGGAGCGGGACAGGGTGGAATATCACGGCTATGGGCCGCATGAGAGTTATATCGACAAACACCATCTCTGTTGGTACGGGCGCTTTTCCTCCACGGTGGAAGCGATGCACACCGACTATATCCGCCCGCAGGAAAACGGCAGCCGCTGGGGCTGCACCCAAGCGGCGGTCACCGACCCGGCGGGCAACGGCCTGCGCGCGACCGGCGGGGCGGAAGCCCCGGGCAGCGGAACCTTCTCCTTCAGCGTCTCCCCCTATACTCAGGAGGAACTGGAGCAAAAGGCGCACAATTACGAACTGATCCCAAACGGGGAAACCGTGTGGTGCCTGGACGGATATCACGGCGGCATCGGTTCCGCTAGCTGCGGCCCGGCGTTGCAGGAAAAATACACCGTAAGTGGGGAGCATCTGGATTTCGCTTTTACTCTGGAGCCGCTTTTCCAGGAGTGAACCCCTGTCCCCCCTCAGAGGAAGAGCCCTGACAGGTGCCGCTGCACGGCGAGAATGTCCGGAGATTTATGATCCTCTCCGGCGTCCTAATTTCGCGAAAAAACGGCGGATACCCGGCAGCGGCTTGCAGCTCCGTCCGCAAAACGCCGATTTACCTTCCCCAGAGGGCTCATCCTCCAAAAAAGAGCCGAATCAGCCCCCTACCTAGGGTCTATTTCTCCTGTCCTGTCGCATTGATAAAACGCCTGAAATGCTGTATCTCGACAGTCGAAAACGCCACGGGTTTCCCCGCGGCGTTTTTGCTTTATCCTTCTTTTTTCATAATGTTTATTGCCGCTATATTGCCAAAATCCCATATTTCCCGGCATTCGTACGAGACGGGGTACCGGAAGATGGGGCCGTCCAGCACCACCGTGTGATACTCGCCGTTTTCCCCGCAGACATCGATCCCCCGCTCCTCCATTTCACGCAGGACCTGCTCGTCCAGCGCGCGCCCCAGCAGGGATTGGGGTAGGTCGCGGTTTCGCACGCATTTTATCACGCAGCGATACCCCAAGGCAATCGCCTCCCACGTATTCTCCACACGGTCCCGCTGCCAGAGGGGGAAGAGCGGCTGGAGTCCTACGGCGGAGCACCGGGCGCGGCACCAGGCGGCGTTATCCGCCGCGTCGATATCCCCGAAGGCGCAGGCTTCCGCTCCCCGGTCGGCCGCACGCCGCAGCCCCTCCTCCATCGCGAGGTGGTAATCCTCCCCCGCCGATTCGCAGGGGATCAGCGGCAACCCGAGGGAATCGGCGATCGCCTGCAAAAGCGGTGGGTCTACCCCGTGGAACCACGAGCGCCCCAGTTCCCGGTTCATCATAACCAGCAGCCCGGTTATCTCGTGCCCGGCTTCCTTGAGCTTATGCAGGGTCAGGATGCTGTCCTTTCCCCCGCTGAACGACAACACGCATTTCAATGCCGCCGGCCTCCTTTACCGCTGAAAATCATCCCATGTCCCCGTACGGCCGAGATCGTATCCCAAATCGCAGGTATACAGCCACTCGATACGGTCGCCGTCCTTCAGCTGGTAGCGGCTGCATCCGTAATTGGGGAACCAGCCGTTCACCTTATACATCCAGCCGCTGCCCTCGCCGCAGTCGAACTCGTACAGGTTGTTGATCCCTTCGATATAATTGCTGTTGTATATCGGGGTGCGCTCGAATTCCATATGGACCCGGTTTTTCTTGGTTTCGCGGAGCAGGACATCGAACACCGATTCCCCTTCGTAGAAGGTAACGGTCCGTTCACCGTAGATTACACCGTCCTTCGGCAGGACGCCCATCTTATCCTTATTAAACCGTTCCATATTGTCCAGGATGGTGTCGCAGCGGATCGTCAGGGTGCAGGTGAGACGGACATCCTCATCGATGTCCATATCCTCCGGCTCCACCGGCTGGGGGGTGGTGGTCGACGTGGTTTTCGTGGTAGTCGTTGCTGCCGGCTTGCTGAGGGAAGGGGCCGTAGTTCCCGCGGTGCTGGTAACCGCAGCGCTTTCGGCCGGGCTGGAGGTTCCAGCGGTCTCGGTAGCCCCGACGGTTTCCGAGGTTACTAAGATTTCCGAGGTTTCCAGCTTGCCGGCCGCGTCCCCGGAAGTGGCGTTTTCCCCCGTCTCTACGGTTTCCCCCATACCCGACGGCTCCATCGTATCCCCGGCGGCCGGCGGATCGTCCGCCGCCAAATCCTCCGGGAATTCCACGGTGCAGCCGGTAAATGTGGAAAACAGAAGGGCCAGCAGAATAATCCCGATAAAAAAACCGTTTTTCCTATTCCTTTTACAATTCATCGCCATACTCCTCGCCGAAAATGGTAAGCCGGAGGGTATCCCCCGGCTTACTATTTATTTTTTCCTTTTTTTGGTGAGCAATACGCCGCCAAGGGCCGCCATCGCCAGAACAACCGCCCCGCCTGCGACAGGAACTCCCGTGTAGGGAGTCGGAGTGGGAGCAGGAGTGGGAGTGGGAGTAGGGGTGGGCGTCGGAGTCGGGAGCGTATCCGAATCGGTGCTGTCGCTATCGGTGGCTTTCAGCCCGGAGGCAAGGAAATACACGCCTCCCTCCTCGAGGGAAAGGGAAACCTTGTCTCCAGCAATCGCGGCTGTCTGCAGCTTTTCCGCCTTGCCGCTGTCCGGGTCCAACCGGTACAGCGTCCGTTCGCCGTCCGCGCCGCCAACCATGAGCTCCACCTTAGCTTTTCCGGGGAACTTTCCACTGTGGGCAAAGGCGAAAACAAAGGGGTCTTCCGCCAGCTTCTCCACCACCGCCCGGTCATCCCCATTCAGGGTCAGGCCGTACCGAAAATCCGCCGGGCGGGAGATATCCATTCCATTGAAGGTGATGGCGTATCCCTCGCCGGACACCGTGTAATCCCAGTCGTCATCCTGGATCAGCTCAAATACCAGTTCCGGAACCACGCCCTTTTCCAGCGAAGCGATAATGGACAGCGCGTCGGCCACGTCGCTGTAATACTGGACGTACGCTTTTTCGCTGTCCCGCAGGGCCGCATACTTGGCCGCAATGGACTCCACCATTTCCTTATCCGCCAGGGTGATATTCCGCGGGTCGAGTTCGTTCCAAATCAATTGGTCGATTTCCTCTACCGCCGCGCGGTAGCCGGTCACCGCCGCATATAGCGCTTCCAGATTTTCCCGGCCCTTTACCTGCACCTGCACCTTTTCATGCAGCGCCTGAAATTCCACATATACCGCTTTCACCGCGGCTTCGTGCTCCAAAGTCACCGCATCCGCAGCAGGCAGGGCGGCGATTTTCTTTTCCACTTCGGGAATCAGCAGCGCATCGTCCAGTTCCTTGAGCTTATCCTTCGCCGCCAACAGCCGCTCGGCGTTGGTCACCTGGGTACGGTCCGCTTCGCTGAGGGCCAGATACGCCGTCCACAGCTCGTTGATCGCCGCCTTGTTGTCCAGCGTGATATCCGCCGGTTCGGGCAGGAGCGCGATTTGATCGATCAGCCCGTTCACCGAGCTTTTCAGGGCATATAGCGCATCTGCGGCATTAGCCAACTTTTCCCGGCCTTCCACCAAGGCTTTGTCCTCATCAAGTAGGCTGCCGTAAAGGAAAGACGCGGTTTCAATCGTGGCTTCGTCCGCTAAAGTAACGGTATCCGGAATTTTAGCGATTTCCACTTCGATTCGCTCGATTAACTCGCTGGTGAGAGCGTCCATCTTCGCGCGCAGGGATTTCAGCTTGGCCGCGTTGGACACGTCCGCTTGATCGGTGCCCGCCAGGCCGTCGTAGCGTTTTCCCGCCGCGAGAACCACTTTTTTATCGGTGTAGACCAACTCGCCTTCCTCCGGCAGGATGCTGACCGCGTTCTCTACATCCTCCGCGGTAAAAGCGGCGTTTTTGTTGCGGAAGACGGTCAGCGCGTAGGAGGTTGCGCCCGATTCGTAATCCGGCTTGCCATAGCTTCCGAAATAGGTGTTGCTGCCGCCGACCATGTACAGATTGCCGTACTGGTCTGCCTTGAACGACGAGGAATTGGCCCCGGTCCCCCGGTAGGTTTCGCCGCCCACTTCCATCTTAACGTCGATTTTCAGGACTTCTTTATATTGTTTTTGACCGGGCTGATCCTCAAAAACATAACCCACACCGGACATGTAATCAATTGCGTAAACCAATACCTTGTGGTTTTCCTCGCTGGCATACGCCGTGCAAATCAGGGGTACGCTCTGAGAACTCAGGCCATCGATAAAATATTCGGGTTCCAGCGTTTCGCCGTCCAGCACGGCAAAGAAACTGGAAAGCGCATGCATACCTCCGGAGGGGACGTAAATCCGCCCATTATACGCGCTGACCCCGCCGGTTACGCCGCCGATCACACCATCTTTTGTTTTTCGGACGGTTTCCTTATTAAAGGTTCCGTCGGCATTAAGCTCAATGGTGAAGAGCTGCGCGGTATTCTTGGTCGCCACGATCAGGCGGTTGGTGGTCGCGTCGTAAATCAGGTTGGAGCGCACCAGATCCCCCAGACTGTAGGTATCGTAGACGATATCCTTCGTCAAATGGTGGGCATACAGCACGCCGGAATCCCCCACGAAGTAAATCCGGCTACCGACCACCACACCGCCAGCCCAATAATAGCCGCCGGTTTCGGACTTCCATACGTAATCTTTCACTTCGTCGGTTTTTCCCGGCTCCTCGTCCTTGGTGGATACGCAGAAATACCCGCCTTCGGTCGCTTCGGTCCCGCCGCTGCCGCCGGAAGTGTAGCCGGTGTAGATATACCCGTCGTTATAGGTGATGGTGCAGAGCATCTGGCTTTCCTCCGGCGTCAGCCAGAGCGACTCGAGCGTCTCGGCGTCCAACGCCTGGATACGGTTGCCCAACGCGACAAAAATCTTGCCGTCGCCATAGCTAATGCGGGAAAAGAAGCCGGTCTTCCCCGCGAGTTTGGTCCGGTCTAGCTCGTTGCCTTCCAGATCGAAAACTACCAGCGTATCATAGGAAGGAAAGAACCCTCCGCCGCTGGTGGTGACATAGTACACCTTGTCCTCGACAATGATCGGATCCTGTGCCGACATCTTCGTTTCCTGTCCATACACGACCATTTCCATCTCGTCCAGGCTGGAGGGCAGCTTGCTGTCCACCACCGCCGCGTTGCTGCTGTCCTTCGCAAACGAGGACCAGTAAGCGTCTGGCGGGACGGCGCCCGGCGTTTCGGCCGCCAGGACCCCGCCGGTGAACAGCGTCCCCATCATCGCCAGCGCCAGGCCGGCCGCCAGAACCCGCGAGCGGAGGTTTCTTCCGCCGTGCTTCATCCGTTTGAAATCCATTTTCTTCATCCTTTTCTCCTTTAGTTTTTAGAACTGCCGAGGTCGGAGAAAGACAGAAAAAGGAGCCGGAATCTCCGGCTCCTGGTCGATAAAAGCGAATGGGCAACGCGCAACGAATGGTATCGTTGCGAAAATCGCCCCTACCCTTTATCCTCTGTTTCCGCCGAAAAGATTGATAAACATGCAAGGCAGGTCTCCTGGCTCGAAATCCTCCTACCGGCGCGGCCCCTTCCCGGAAAGGGCAAATCCCTCTCCAGTGGCTCCACGAAGCGATGCTCCGTGTCCGCACTTTCGTCCTTCTCACAGTAGCGGGCGGCTGTCGCGGTTTTACACCGCGTTCCCTTTTCATCCGACGCAGCGTGTGCGACGGAACCTTGCATCTGCGCTGTATAAAATTGTACGACCTGGGTTTATTGTAATCACACTCCAAGAAAAAGTCAACGGTCCCTCCTTTTCCCAATAGGATATTTCCAGAAAAACCGGATTATTACCATAACGAGTCGGGCATCGTCCGCATCTGTCGTTCCAGCGTCTCCAGATCCAGAGAGCCTTCCAACGCGTCCGCCAAGCGGTCCAATCCGCTGTCCAGTTCCTTCCTCTTCGGCGAATCCCATCCGACAAACGGGTTCACGGCCGTATCCTCCTCCGGCAGATGAAGGGGCAGAGCGGGGACTGTGCCGAGTACGGGAATTCGCCGGCCTTCTTCCTGTTCGAGCCGTTCTTCTAAAAGCCGTGGCCCCGGGTTTATGTACCGGATATCCCCGTGGAATTTGTTGATAATCAACCCGGTGATCCGGGCACGGTCCTCCGGCGACAGGAGACGGACCGTGCCGTAAAGGGAGGCGAAAACGCCGCCGCGCTCCACGTCCCCTACCAACACCACCGGCGCCCCAAGAGCGCGGGCCAAAAGCGTATTGGCGATATCCCGGCCCATCAGGTTCAGCTCTGCCGGGCTTCCCGCCCCTTCGATGAGGAGGAGGTCTTTCTCCGCCGCATATGCGGCAAAGTCGCCGAGCACTTCCCTCATCAACCGCTGAGGGTTCCGGTAAAAACCTTCCGCTTCGTCCGGCGGCAGCCGCCGCCCGTGCAGATACATCGTCATACCCTGTTCGCCGGGGCAGAGACACACCGGGTTCATCCGGCTGTCCGGCGCCAATCCCGCCGCAAACGCCTGTACCGCCTGGCCCACGCCGATCGGCCGGCCGTCGGGCAAACAGTAGGTAAGGCTGGACATATTCTGCGCTTTAAAAGGCCCCACCTTCCAGCCGCGCCGCCGGTAAAGCCGGCAGAGCCCGGCAGCCAGCGTCGTTTTCCCCACATGGGAGGCCGTCCCCTGCAGCATGAGTATTTTTGCCGCCATCCGGCTTCCCCCCTATGGTTCGATCAGCCCGTACTTGGTTTTGATACGCTCCAGCTTTTCGATCATCACATCGGAAAGTATGAACAGGAAAAATATGGTGGCCGCGGCGTGGAGAAGGTCAAAGGGAATCGCCGATAGGTACTGGGTGAGGATGAACGGCCATGTCAGCGGCACGCCTGCGTTTAACACACCGGCCAGGTTGATAATCCCCCCGTAAAGCAGGAAGACCGATAAGCCGCCGTAGATGCACAAGGGAACCCGCTTTTTCGGCAGCATCCCCTTTTTAAACAGGATGCCGGCCAGAAAACCCACGATCCCGAAGCAGAACATCTGCCAGGGGGTATACAGGCCCTGCCCGAAGAAAAAATTGGAGACAAACCCGGTAACCGCCCCCACCAGGAAGCCGGACTCCGCCCCAAAACAGACCCCGGCGATAATCACAATTGCGCACACCGGCTTGAACTGGGGAAGCATGAAGAAGGCCAACCGCCCCACCACTGCGATGGCGGAGAGGGTAGCGATCACGATTAGCTCCCGCGCCTGGGGTTTCCGTTTTTCAAACACCATGAAAAACGGGATCATGGTACAGAGAATAATCAACAGAGACACGGCGTAGTGCAACCGCCAAACAACGGGAAAGCCGAACAGGGAAAATTCCCATTTCATCGTCTGCATCCGGGTGCCGAGACCCACCAGCACCAAGGGGATAACCAGCAAAATAAAAAATAGGGCCACCCAAGTCCGCTTGCTAAGACGGTGTTTCGCCTTCTCCTTATCCGCCCGGTCGGGCGCTACCGATTGCTCCGGCATAGGGTGATCACCTCCTCGTTCGTCACTGCACCGGGGAACAGATGGCGGGCCATCCGGTTGGCCGCCGTGGTATAAAAGCTGTTCCCCGCAAAAAAGGAACGGGTAGGCCCGGAAGAGACCACGCCGCCGTTGAAGAACATAGCGCAGGTATCCGCGTACTGGGCGCAGAACTCGATATCGTGGGAAACCATCACAATGGTCGCCCCACCGGCCTGCAGTTTTCTCAGGATACCCGCGAGCGTACGCTTGAAATAGCCGTCAATCCCCTTGGTCGGCTCATCCAGCAGCAGGATTTTCGGCTCCAGCAGCAGCACCTTGGCCAGCGCGGCCCGCTGCTGCTCCCCACCGCTCAGATCGTACGGGTGCATGGGAAGCAGGTTCTCGATCTCGGTTAACCTGGCCATTTCATGCGCCTTTTCCCACTTTTCCTCCGCCGTCATTTTCACACCGGAGAACATCTCCATCAAGTCGAGCTCCACCGTCTTTTTTACAAACAGCGCCTGCGGGTTCTGCGGGAGCACGCCCAGGTTATTCCGGAACAGCTCCGCATCGGTATATTTGGCGATGTCCCGCCCGTTCAGCTTTACCTTTCCTCGGTACGGGCGGGAGAGACGGCTCATCAGGTTTAGGGTGGTGGTTTTCCCCGTCCCGTTTCCCCCGACGATCGCCATCCATTCGCCCTGCACAACGGTGAGGTTGAGGTCGCGGATCACGTCGGGCGCGTTTTTTTCATATTTGAACCACACGTCGGTCATCTCAACCGCCGCCGGTTTTTCCGCCGATGCAGGCGGCGAAGGGGACGCCGCAGCGGTGCGAACCTCTTTCCCCTCGAACAGCTTATCCAGCCATTTGCGGCCGTCCCGGACGGTCAGCGGGCAGGGTAGCGGGCTCTCCACACCGGCATAAATCTGCAGCGGGGCGGGCATGGCGCAGAACATGTCGTGTCCCGCTTCCTTGAGGATCCGGCCCACCTCGGCCGGCGGATCATAACAGAGAAGGCGGCCCTGATCCAGCACCGCCACCCGGTCGGCCGCGGGAAAAATCTCGTCCAGCCGGTGTTCCGAAATCAGGATGGTGGTGCCCAGTTCGCGGTTGATCTTTTTTACCGTTTCCAAAAACTCCGATGCGGCGATCGGGTCGAGCTGGGAGGTCGGTTCGTCCAGAATCAGCACCCCGGGCTGCATCGCCATGACCGACGCCAGGTTGAGCAGCTGCTTCTGCCCGCCGGACAATTCCGCCACGTCCCGCATGAACCAGTCTTGGATGCCGAAAAAGCTCGCCATTTCTGCCACCCGCAGCCGGATGGTCTCCTTGTCGCACCCCAGGCTTTCCAGACCGAAAGCCAGCTCGTGCCACACCTTGTCGGTGACAATCTGGTTATCCGGGTTTTGCAGCACATACCCGATTTCGGACGCCTGAGTGCGCTGATCCACCTCCTCCAGCGGACGGCCGTTGTATAAAATAACCCCCTCCCGCGTTCCATGCGGGGTCAGCACGGTTTTTAGGTGCCGGAGCAGGGTGCTCTTTCCACAGCCGGAACGGCCGCAGACAGCGACAAACTCCCCTTCCTCCACCGTCATTGACAGCCCGCCGAGCGCCCGCCGGGACTGTTGCGGATAGGAAAAAGTCAGATTTTCGATAACAAACGAGCCCATTTGGCGTCCTCCCACAAATTCAGGATCAGCGGCATCAGGCAAAGCCCGGCATACCCAGCGTATACGATCAGGCCGAGAGCGGAAAACGGTTTGGCGTACAGCGCCGGGAAATACACCATATTGTTTTCTCCCAGCACAGCCCCCAGCAGCACCACCGCAATCAGCACAAGCAACGCGGCCATCCCCAACCCGTCCCGCTTGTCGAAACGGTAATTGGAAAAGCTGGTCCGCCCCTTCAGCCCGTAACCTCGGGATTTCATGGAATCGGCCGTTTCGATCGCGTTTTCCAGCGCCCAGGTGGTGAGGATCGACAGGATTTTCAGCCCGTTTTTCGCCCGCTGGATCACATTGCCATTGCTCACATCCCGCCCGATGCATTTTTGGGCGTTGGAGATCACATGGATCTGCGCTTTGAGCCGGGGGACCAGCCGCAGCACCATGGACAGCACCAAGGACAGGGCCGGGATCACCCGCCCGAACAGATAAATAAACTTATCCGAAGTCATCACCGCGTTATAGCAAGAAAACCAAATCATCACCGAAACGAACATCGCCGCGGCGGCAAAGCCGTAGGCGATCGATTCCAGCGTGATCGGGTTATCGTTGACATAAACAAGGATGGTCGCCCCCGCGTGGTTGAACACCGGGTTCATCACAGCAAAGATCAGGAAAAGCGGGAGCATGTACAGCAGGTTGAACCGCGCCGCCCGCCGCCCGTTGAGATAGAGCGAATACGCCGTGCCGCACACCAGGGAAATCCCCAGGAAAACGGGATGGAGGAAAAACATACTGAACAGGATAACCGCCACAAAGTAAACGAAATTGACAACCGGATGATAGGATGAAAAGGTATCCTTCAATGCCGTTTTTCCCTCCTGTAAAAAGAACGCCGGTTTCACCGGCTTTGCCTTTTAGCTTAATATACGCCCCACCCTCTGTCAAGGACGGCGGGGAAAAATCACGGAAAAATCCGAAAAAAGCCATATTCCTTCCAAAATTCCTTCCAAAGGTATGAAGGACGGATTTGCCGCAAACCGCCGTCGGCAGGGGAAATCCCGGTCAGTTCCCCGGCGTCAGCCTGTCCCCACACGATGCGCCGCGGGCCTGGCGGAAGGAGACGGCGTTGCGCTTGAGAACCGCGCGTTTTTCCACCCCCTCCCTTGTGCAGAGGGTCAGGGTAATCCGCCCCTTTTCCACCTGCGGATGCCGGAGCACCCGCTCTCCCCCCGGCTCCGCCGCCAAAACCTCCGGCCGGCAGAGCGCCAGATAAGTGAATTTTTCATCCTCGTACGGCGCGTCCCCTCCCTTGAGATACCGGTGAAGGCGGCTGCGGGCCACCCGGCAGGTAAAATGGCACCAGTCCGCCCCCTCCATCGGGCAGGGGCCGCCGTGGGGACAGGGGGCGGCGAGCCGGGCACCGCTTTGCAGAAGCTGTTCCCTCGCCGCCCGAAGGACGGCGAACCCGGCGGGGGTTCCCGGTTCCACCAGCAGGAGCACCCCCCGCGCCGCGTTCCAAAGCCGCTCCACCGCTCCGGATCGGTCGGCGGCGGCCAGTTCGTTGAGGACGTAGGCTGCGCTCACCAGGTCGGCCCGTCCGGGAAGGGCGTCCGCCGTCAGGTCGCCTGCCGTCCAGCGGGCGGACTGCAACGCCGGTCCTCCCGCCTGCATCAACCGCCGCCCCGCCCGGCGCATAGCCGGCTCCCGTTCCAGGCAGAGTACGGTTTCCGGATGGAACACCGCTTCCGCCGCCCACGCCGCCGCACCGGTGCCCGCCCCCACGTCCAGCAGCGAAGAGGGATGAAAATCCGGGACCGTCTCCGCCGCATACCGCATCGCCGCAACGAGAGCGCCGAAGGTGGCCGGCATCCTGGACGCGGCATAGGCGGCCGCCTCGGCGTCTCCGGTAAGCAGGCGGTTTCCCTTGCCGCTTTCCTCCCGATATCGACGAGAAAGCGCCTGCGCGTCCTGCAGCAACCGGGACGCCCCAGTCTCCGCCGCCAACTCTTCAATCGCCGCGCGCAATGGGGTAGGCAATTCCATACTTCTTCATCCCTTCGCCGTGTTTTCCACCATGTTATTGAACCACAGATCTGTAAAAAACGCAACGGCCTGACGCTCCATCGATCCTGTTTTTCTTGCGGCAGGCAAAGGGGGAAACGGCCGTCATACCGGAGCGCGGGGGGCCCGCCGGTATCGGGAGAGCAAAATCCGGGCATATCAGCGGCAGGCCCGGAATCCGGAGGGCCTGTGACCAGCGGAATCCTTCCAAACGAGATCCTATTGTCAACGCGTTTTTCCCGTTTCTCCTCTATCTCCCCTTCGACATTTCTCCCCATCCCCGCTGTAGTGCCCTTGCCCACGCATCTCCTCCCCCTTAACCGATGACCCCCTCCTTATTTGTCCGCTTCGTTTGATTCTTACGATACAAAAAGGAAAAAGAAGCCCGACGGCTTGACCGGGCTTCTTTTTCTTTTTACACTCTCTTCTTTCGGGCCCGGCCGGAGGTATCCGCACCCCTGCCGCGGCATATCGCCGGTATAGGGGAACCTTGTCCGTCCATAAGCGGCATCCCCATCAACGCACGAAATGGCAGAAATCCAGGATAATGTTTCCCTGCTCGTCCGGCGTGGTAAAACGGGGACAGCCGCACCGTTCAAACGACCAGACCGCACCGTCCTCGTCCCGAAGGATTTCCAGCCCCGCTTCGGCGAGTTTTCCGGCGCACGCGTCCACAAGGGAATATACGCTTTCCTCCGTCCCGGATATCCAGCATACGCCCAGGGCGGAGGGGGGATAATCCCGATACAGAAAACCGTCGGGCACCGGCGTCCCGGGAGCGGTAAACTCGCCGATCCAGTACTCGAACGGCTCCCCTTCCTTCCATCGCCGCAAACCGATATACGCGTCGCCGTCCTCGTACAGCCGATGGACCGCCTGTTCGCCGCCCATCGCGTTTTCAATCGTGGAAAACCAGTCGTTGGCAAACCACTCGCCCCAGTGGCCGCCGTCGCCATACCGCTTGCCGATAAAACGCATCGCCGGGACTTCCTGCCGATATACCTGGACAATCTCCGCCATGGTTTTTCCTCCCTCGCTTTTTCTGTTTCCACTATACTTGACCTGCCCAGAAAAGGCAAGGGAAAAACGCGCTCTACTCGGTAAATTGGGATAAAAAGGTGCGGATCGCTTCGGCGCGCAGCTGGGGGCTGGCCGTGAATTCCTCATGCAGCCGGGCGGGCAGGGTTTCCACCGCCGAACGGGGGAGGATACAGAGCGAAAAGTCCCGGTGCATATCCTCCGCCCGGTTGTCCACGGAAAGGATCACCGCCCGCCTGCCCATCTGCATGGCTTTGATTCCCCCGTGCAGCCGGGTGCCGACATAGTCCAGTTCCGGGCGGCGGAGCAGCTCCTCGTACGCTTCCAGCGAGGGCGGGATCACCGTGACGGGGAGACCGTCCCCCAGGCTTTGAAAATAGGAGAAGTCCCCTTTGCCCTGCGTCCAAAAGTACACGTTCTCGTATTCCTGTACGAGGATCTCAACCAGTCGCCGGTCCAGTACAGGGTCCGGTTTGTAATCGGTAAGGGTGAAAACCACGTCCCGCCCCTTCCCGGGAGGGATGGTCCGGCAGAATGCCTCGTCCAGCCCCCAGAGGGTGCAGCACCCGGTGTTTACCGCCCGAAACCCCATCCCCCGGAGGAATTCCGCCGTCCGTTCGTCCCGGGTGCTATGAATGAACGTTTTGGACAGCACGCTGGCGTAAAAGCGGCGGGTATACAGGGTGGGGCGATCCCGCTCGTCCCCCATCCCCACCCCGACGCAGACCGTCCCTTTGGCGTACCGGGCGTTCCAGAGATGCAGGTTCCAAAGCGGGACGGGTACCAGCAGGTTCGCGTTGAGGATATTGGTGCCGCAGAGGAACTTCCACTCCGCGTCGCCGTAATAGGCCCCCACACCGAAACGATGGGAATTCTGGTACCCGTGCGCCAGAGGAGTATGGGTGGGCAGGGTGATGACGAAATGATCCCGCAGGATGGGGGCAAGCGCGCGGCGGCAGCTTTGCATGATGATTTCGTCCCCCTTATTGCAGGAGCCCACCGACGTATCGAACAGGATCGCCGGTTTGATGGTTTTTACCACGTTCAAGTCGTCTCCTCCTTCCGATTCTCCCGGCCCAACAAGGCGGACAGAAGGCTTTTCAATGGACGGCGTCCGGCGAACAGCAGTGCGCCCGCCGCCGCCGCGCCGAAAGCAAGGTTCCAAAGGACCGATCCCGCGTAATACACGGCCAGCGCACCGGCGAGAAGTACGGCCAGCAGCGCCCCGCTTTTCCAGGGCACGGCCAGCCGGCCGACGCCGTGGAGCAGCCGCAAACGGATCCCGATCATCACAAGGAAGCCTGCCAAAATGGCCGCGGGCGCCATCGCCAGCCCCAACGGGCGGATCAGCAGGGTGGACAGCAGCACGCACAGCAGCGCACCGGCCAGGGAGGAATAAAAAATCCCCTTCGTCCGGTTTTCCGCGATAATCACCTTGCCGACAAAATCGCTGAACCCGCTGGCGACGGTGTTCATCAGGCACAGCGGGATGAGCGCCAGCGCACCGGCGTATTCTTCCCCGATCACATACGGGAACAGTACCCGCACCGCCGGAAGCATCAGGATCAGCGCCGCCGCCATCCCCTGGAAGCACCATCCCATCCCCGCCGCGTACAGCGTCCCTTTTTCCTCCGGGGAACGGCGGACAAAAACCGTTTCCTGCCAGGCGAGGGACAAAACGCCGGTAAACAGGGTAATCACGGAGGAGAACCGCAGCGCCATGCTGTAAATCCCGTTGGCCCCCATCCCGAGCGTGCCGCCGATGACCAACTTGCTGTAGCTGGACAGCAGCCAATACGAGACACTGTTGATAAATAGCGGCCTGCAAAACCGGAGCAGCTCCCGCAGCAGCGCGGGGGAGAAGTTCTCCCTCCGCACGCTTTTCAGCAGCCGCAGCCGGATTTCAATGTATCCCACCTGCACGGCGGCCCCGGCGATAAACGCAAGGTACAGCACCTCGACCCCGCCCCCCAGCGCGCCGATAAACACCACGTTGACCAGCATATTCACCACGCCGGACAGGATGCCGGACACTGCGAAGTCCATATTCCGCCCGAAGCCCCGGGCAAAGCTGCCGTAAAGCGATTGAAGCAGATACGCCAGCCCATAAAAGAAGACATATATCAAATGCGGGACCGGCAGGAGAAGGGAAAGAACGCCCCCGACCCCCGCAAGCAAAAGGCAGGCGATCCCCGCCAATACCAGGCTGTTACACACCACCGCGTCCTTGGCTTTTCGTCCGTCCCGCGCCAGAAGGAAACGGATCGCCCCTACCCACAGTTCCATGCACACCGTACCCACCACGATGGTGACGATGGTCACGGTATAATCAAAATACCCGAACTGGTCAGCCGGCAGCTTTTGGGAGTACAGAGGGAGAAGGAAGAAGGAAATCAACTTGGTCAGGACCGTCCCGAGAAAATAGATCAGGCTGGTTTTGGCAAACGCCCGCACCTTGTTCATTCCCTCTTCCTCCTTCCGTCTGCCCTTCCCGCTTACCGGCCGCGGGCGGATTGCTCGAACAACCGCTCGTATTTTCTCACCATCGTGTCCACGCCGAAACGGCGGGAGCGCTCCCTCGCCGCCCGGCTCATCGCCTGCCAGGCTTCCGGATCCCCCGCCAGCCGCAGCATCCCCTGTGCGAGACCCTGCGCGTCCCCGGGGGCGGACAGGAACCCTTCTACCCCGTCTTCCACCAGGTCGGCCACCCCGCCCGCCCGGGTGGAAACCACCGGCAAACCGGTCGCCATTGCTTCGATCACCGATAGGGGCAAGCCTTCATAATCCGAGGACATCACAAACCCATCGGAACGCCGGAGGTATTCTTCCACATTCTTCACGCTGCCGGCAAAGGCGACCGACGCGGACAACCCCTGCGTTTCTGCCTGCCGCTGCAGGGCGTCCCGCAGCTCGCCTTCCCCCACCAGGCAGAGGGACAGGGCCGGGTTCCGCTTTTTCGCCAAGGCGAACGCATCCAGAAGCAGCGTGTGGTTTTTCTGCGGGGAAAAGCGAGCCACAAAAATAAAGCGGAACGGGCGGTGCGGCCGGCGCTCCGCCGGCGGGACGAACCGCGCGGTATCCACGCCGTTGACGATCACCGGAACCGTCCCCGGCAGGCGGGGATACCGGCGTTCGATGCTTTCCCGGATCAGCGGGGAAATGGCCACCGGCGTCACCTTCCCCCGCCGGTAGGCGTACGCCATGATTTTCTGATGGAGCGGGGGCAGCTCCTTTTCCGCCAGGTTATGGACGGTGTGGACCCGGCCGGGGATATGGCGGCGGGCCTCCGGGTATAAGGCATATATCCCGGCGTACAGATGGGTGTGTACCACCTGCGGCTTTTCCTCCCGGAACAGGGCGTCGAGGGCGCGGATGATCCCCGGGTCGAACCCCGGCTTTTTGTTCAGGTAACGCACTCGCACCCCGGTATCGGTTTCAAAATCCCGGTAAATCGCACTGCGGCTCTCCGGTGGATACAGGGAGACGACCAACGGGTCGAACCGGGCCTGATCCAACCGCCGGGCGATGTCGAGAGCCAGCCGCTCCGCCCCACCGGAACCCAGGCTGGGGAGCAGCTCGATCACCTTGATTCTTTTCAAACGGCTCCCCCCTGTTTTTCCCATTCTTTGGCCGTCTCACTGCTTTCGATGATCAGGCGGAGCAGCGCTTCGGTATTCCGGCGGTTGTCGAACGCTTCCCGTACCCGCCGGCGCCCCTTTTCCCCCGTCTCCCAGCGGAGGGCGGGATCGTCCTTCAGCCGCAGGAGCGCATCGGCCAAGGCATCGGGATCCTTGTCCGGCACCAGCAGGCCGCTGCCGTCCGCCAGCAGCTCCGGGATGCCACCGGTGCGGGTAGCGATCACCGGCATGCCCCAGGCCATCGTCTCCATTAGGCAGACCGGGATGCCCTCGTGTTCCGTAGCGGAAAGAGCAACGCTCGGCAGCACCACCGCTTGGAAACGCCCGTTCCGGTAATCCTCCATCAGCCGTTCGTTTGGCCGGTAGCCGGGGAAGGAAACGACTGCTTCCAGCCCGCCTTCCCGCACCAAGCGTTCCAGCTCCGGGCGGCATTCGCCTTCGCCGTAGCAAAAGCAACGAAAAGCGGCGGCCTTTTCCCCCATCCGGCGCAGCGCTTCGATCAGATAACGGTGGCCCTTGATTTCCACCAGGTTGGCGGGGACGCAGAAGGAAAACGGTTCCCCGCCGGGCCGGTCTCCCTGTCCGCTGATCTCTGGATGGGCTAAGGTTGTATCCTCCGGCAGCGGCGCGCCGAGATACAGCTTGCACACCTTTCCGCGATCCTCCGGCCGTACAAGGGATAAGACATGCCGGTACCCGTTTTCATCGATCAGCCGGACGAAGCGGGCGCGGGCCGCCTTGCAGGCGATCGCGTTGTTCTCGTACACGTCGTAACGGTGCCCGGTCAGCCCGAGCGGGATGCCGGTGACGGCCGACGCGATATACCCCACCGTGGCGGGGGTCGCCAGCCAATGGGCGTGGAGGAAATCCACCGGATGCTTCCACAGATACCAAGCGGTCGCCAATCCCTTGGGGACGAAATACAGGTTTTTCAGCATCTTTACAAAGCCGCCCGCCTGGAAAAGCATCGGCCCCACCGCGCGGGTACAGCGCAGGGGATGGGTAAACACCATCGCCAGCGCCCGGCGATAGCAGGCAATGCCGTGCGCCCGGCAATACATCGCGGGAAGGGTCGTCCCTTTTTCCCCTGTCTGTGGACGGATAGGGAAAAGCCGCACCTCCTGCCCCAGGTCGCGAAGGGTTTCCGCCTCCCGCAGCACGAAGGTTTCCTTCGGCCCATACGGAGCGACGGCGGTGATATAGCCGATTTTCAACCCAATCCCCCCTTCTCTCATCCTCTCTTGTCGGCCCGCTATATTCTCAATCAACGATAATCGGCCGCTTACTCGCCGCCGCTTTCCCCAGGCCCGAAAAGGCGGTGGCTTTCTTTCCGCCAAGGGTGTTCGAAGGTTTCCGGTGCGGCGGCCAGGCAATAGGCCAGGAACGGCGTAGTACAGCCGTAGGTGAGCGCGGGCACCGACAGGCAGGCGATCCCCATCCCCAGCACCAAAAGCATCCGGGCCGTCTCCCTCCGGCCGATAAAGCAAAGCAGCAAGAAACCGTAAAACGCCCCATAAGCTAGCACCGCGAGGACGCCGCCGTCGTGCCAGACTAGGATCACCTGCGAATCCCCGAGGAACTCGTTTTCCACCGCGGCCGGCCCCACCCCGATCAGGGGATGTTTTTTTACCACGTCCAGCGCGTCGGTCATGTTCCCCTCTTCCTTTTCGGCCGAATCGGCCGAATCCATGGGCCGGCCGTCCCCCGGCTTTTCCTCCGATGGGATGGCGCCGCCATAGCGGGAGGTAAAGGCAGCGAGCGGGTCGATCAAAAAGCCGAAATAATACCGCACCTGGCCGGAAAGGCCGATGCTGCCGGCGACGATCCCCACCGCCGCAAAGGAAACCAGCACCGACAGCGCATAGCCGCCCCATGCGGCAAAGCGGACGGTTTTTTCCGGTCTCCGTCCCCGACGGAAAAGCCGCTGCCCGATCCCGAGCAGCAAAAGCGCCGCCAGGAGGACAAAAATACCGAGGATGATGGTCTTGCTGAAGGAAAACAGCCCGAGCAGGCAGGCGGCGGTAAACAGCGTAAAGTCGCTCCACCGCCAGCGGCGGTACAAAACCGCGCCACCCATCAGGAAGCCGCCGATCAACAGGCAGAGGATGCCCAGGTTGATCGGGGTGTAATTCGCCCCGAACGCCCGCGCAAAATACCCGAGCTTTGCCATCGACGCGAGAGGTGCCGTCTTCCCGCCGTAGGTATAGAGCAGGCTGGTCATCGTGTAACCGAGCGGGAAGCTACTGAGCTGGATGACGGCGAATACACCGTTGATCCCCAAAATCACGGCCGCTGCCCGCTTAAGGATGCGGCGGACCGTATCCCCCTGCCCCGCGCCGAGAGGGAGAAGCAGGGACAGGCACAGCGCCCCCGCCGCGTACTGCCCGACCCCGGCAAAATGGACCAGGTGGGACGGCTGCGGATTCCCGTTGACCAGCCATCCGAGGGCGAAAAAAAGCAACGACACGGCGGTAAACCCGAGGAACCACCAATGCCCCCGGTGGAACCGTACTTCTCGCCGGAATAGCGCTATCGCCGTCAACACCAGAAGAAGCGCCGTAACAAAATAGGCGGGGTTGATCCCGGCGATTTCGCTGGTTTTCACTACCGGCAGGCAAGCGTAGGCGACGGCGGCCCCCGCCGCCAGCCCCGTATAGCGGCGCCGGAGGAACAAGACCAGCAGAAATGCCAGGGTCAGCAGGACGATTGCGTCATTCAGCAGCCACATGGTACCATCCTTTCGGGTGCGTTCGAGGTTCTCCGCCCGTTTTCCGGCGGATTGGGGTTATGCAACGCCCAGCCGTCTCCTTCGCGGACCCGGCTGATTTCTCTTTTTTGGTATGGGCTGGATTTCCGCTTTCTATACACGCAGCGCACTTTTTTCGCAGATTTTTCGCGGTGCGGCCGGGTGTAGCGGACGCTTTTGCGAAAAATAGGAACGACGAAGCAGTATGAGAAAAGCCCAGCCATAAGGCTGGGCTTTTGAATGAAGCGAAGTTGCAAAAACTCTTAACAATTCCGGATAATAACTCTCAAGATTATTGTATAGATGGCGATGATTGTCATAAAAATTATACTTGTCTAAAATGAGCGGGATATAGCGATATCCACAGTACAAATCCTTTTGCAATTAGTGAATAGCCAATAAAGGACTTCGTTATTTCATTGTATTTGCTTGTTAAAAAATGCTATTCATTAATTCGGGACAAGGATTTATCTGAACAACTATTTCCTTTGCTTTTTCATTAGTATTTCACCATTTCCCGACATTAATATAATATATGATGAAGAATGGGAAAACACAATTAGAGGTATAGATTTCATTGCACTTTACTTTAATATATAAATACCCGACATGTCGAAACATGTCGGGTATTGGTCCGAGTGGAATTATAGGATTTCACGAAATTACGAACAAAAAAGGTGTTCGGGTGGTCGCAATCAGTATTTCAAAGACTATCGGTAGAAGGCTACTCATCACAGACGATGAGTAGCCTTCACTAATATGACCTCAATTATAATATGGACTGAATTACATACTTTGAAATGTAGCTAATATTCTGAAGCTTGTCCCAATTTGCTTGAAGTCGTTCTTTCAGTTCAAAAGTGTCATTGTAATCATCGCCAATGATTTTTACTATCGTTTCTACATCTCTCTCATAGATTCCCAAGTCAATTAGCATCTTCTTCTGTTTGGACGAAGTGAAATATAGGAATTCAATTGCTCCTGTTATCTTACTTTCCAAAACGCTCAGCAGTTGGGAGGGAGTGTGTGATAATTCAAGGAAGTAGCGTATTAGGAGGACACGAGGATAAAAACGGTGTTCAATATGGCTTGATTTCATGCTTATGGTAGTCGAGATAATGTTGTCAATTCCTCGTGAAGAAAAGTACCTATTTACTTCATTAACTACGGTCTTTATTTTGGGCCTATTTCTATTGAGAAGGTTATTTATAATATTCGATCTATATGGGTCTGCTTTTCCTTCTGAAATCTCATACAGAATCTTTACAAGGTCTAATCTTCCGTGTGTTTCGACATCTATGAAACGCTGCAATTCATCTATTAGCCTTTGTCTCATGCCTCTATATTGCAAATAGATAGCTTTTACGGTTTCAAAACGAAGGCGACTGCCAATGTGTGTATGGTACTCCTCTATGCTGATCCCAAGATGATTTAAAAAGGCGACAACGTCGGGATACTTTTCAATGTTCCCTTTTTGAATATCAATATCTTTGCTGTCATCAGTAATTTCAAACTTGATACTTCTTATAGCGTCAATGCGTTGATATTCGGGATCACTCGGAGCTTTGATATAGTATGCGTTTCCAATAAAGTGCTGATTGAGACGCCCGGTCCGTCCAACAAGGTTAAAAAAGTCAAAAGCGGAGAAATCGTCCCTATTGTCATTGCGATCAGACATTCTGGACGGCTTAGTGATAATTATGTTTTTAGCTGTAGTATTTACGCCTTCCAATAATGTTGATGTGCACAGTAATTTATTATAGGTTCCGATAGATTCGTAATAGTCCAACTGGAGCATCCGTGTTCCCATAGGGATTTGACCATTGTGGATTAAATAACCACGCTCCATTGCTTTTATTACACACCAATCTTCGTGGATTTCTTCACGAGCCCATGCCAAAAAATACTGTGTAGGAATGTCAATCTCATCGACAAGCGGTTCGGTGGAGATATACTCATTTACATATTTATAGATGCCTGTAACAGTAGGAAAGTAGATTAGAGTTTTGTCGTTTGGATTTAGTGTTGAAATGAGCCGCTGACATTCAGGATAGCGATCGCTATGCCGCAATATATTGACAGGGATTACTTCGTTTACAACTGGAGAGTATAGGGTATTATAAAACACGGGAACTTTTTCGAGCATTTCAATATTTTCTACAGATTTAATAAATGGCGCAAGCAATACATATTTTTTTGCTTTTTGTGCGAGATAAAAATACGCCATATTCAAAACCAAAACCCTATCGTTGCTTGGGTCAGTTTCAAGCTTGTACACCTCATCAATAACAAGAAAGTCAATTTTTTCAATCATGGCATAAGTGCTTTCTTGAACCACTCGGTCATGGGTCAAAATAAATATGTTTTTCTGATTGAAATCATATGTCCTATTTTCATCAATGTGAGTATGGATTTTATATTGAGAAAAGAAGAACTGATATTTTTTGATAACTCGTTTTACGTACTCATCTACTAAGGCCAATGTCGGAACAATTAACACAATATTCTGAGGCCTTGTTCTGGCAATGTACTCAAATACACAGAATGTCTTGCCAAAGCTTGTGGGGGCACTTACAATCACCGCATCGTTTGTAGTAATTTCACTAAGTATTTGAAGTTGCTCTGGGTGCAATGATACTGAGTCATCGAGAACGGATTTTGCCATAGAGGAGTATATCAAAGAATCAAGGGTATAATTTGAAGAGTATACTGTCAAATCCAATGAAAATAAATCATCAGCCAGTTCTCGTGCCCTTTGGGTTGGGTTTGCGGCAGAATCTAAACTTTTGATATAGCGTTCCCTAAGAAACTGAGGATTATTGATTGGTCGCAAGTCGCTCATAGGACACCCTCCTCTCGGCGATTTCCTGTGTAAATATGCTGATGAGTTTAGATTTATCGACTATCGGGAGCGACAAGACAATATATTGTGTTTCTATGCCTAAAAATTTTTGTTGCTTTATAGATTTTAGTTGCTTTAGAATTTCATCAATGTTTGTATCAGTTCCATGTGCAATAAATAATGGGATTCCAATTCGCTTTACATTTGCATTCGTAATAAAATCTTCTATACTTAGACTCAACTCAATAGCATCGTTGTACTTATCTCCGAAAATGCCCATGTTGTTTTTTAAGAAACGGTTACTGAGCATAAGGACAAACTCATCTTTGATTTGTTTCTCATAAGTTTTTAGAGATTTATTAATCAAACCAATTCCGTTCTTCAAAGATTTACTAAGTTTTGACTCACCCAAAAGAATCATATCATTCTCTGTTGAGTAAAACAGGGTATCAATTCCATAGATACTCATGTTGAAATCGGTGGTAAGGTGAACCTTTGGGATAATACAATTGAATTTGAAATACTCTGACATTAAATTGCAAAAAAGGTATTCACCGATTTTACCTATTTTATCAAGTCTGACTTGGAGATTGCCGTCTCCGGGGTCATTAAGTTGGTACTCGTCAGCCAAGATTTTAAAAACCTCATCTTCAATTGTGGCTGGCAGTTTTTCCAGATTGAAATCATCGATATAGTATCCAAGATGTTTGTACAGGGTGACATAATTTCTTTTATCTGGACTGAAAGTAAGGTTTGCTTTATTTTCTACATACCGCAAAAGACGAGACTCGTCCAAAAAGTATCTCACAAAGCCTGGGTAGAATGAATCCTCGGTCAAATTTATATGAATAAAGATATTTTTGTAGTCGAGGCTGTAAACAGTAAAGTCATTAAATTGTTGGCTTGGCACTGTACACATAAAGTATCTCTCCGTTTTGTATCTGGTATGAGAAATAAAAAAAGCCGCACGGAAACTCTGTACGGCTGCCTTGGCGGCTCAAAGGCCTACCGTAGATTTATTATAGGAGATAACGCAGATAATTTCAAGTTTTGTCACAACCGCATCAAAAACATCAACAAAACTAAATAATGAGCATGAGCGCCGCCCTGCAGGACAAGGGGCAACACTTTTTCTTTCTCAACTTCGGGACAAATTGTCCCAAACGCTTTCCCAAAAACATGGCTCGGGTGGCATATCCCCCGTCGCCGCATATCGTTCAGAACAGCCGGGAGCTGCCTGTCAAGGGTGCATCAGCACCGCCGTTTATCGGCGGCTTGCCCTTGACTTACGGCCCCGGCTGTGCTATCTCCCGGCGGTGCGGCGGGGGTATATCCTCCAGAGCCGCACCCTTTCCCATGACCGGGAAAGGGCGGGGGGATTGGGTTGAATATGAACGGAGGTTTACTTATGAACTTTACTAACAGTCCCTATGAGCGCATGATGAAAGAGATCCCGCATAAAGAAGCGCCCGCCCCGCAGAAGGCACCGAAAGGAACGCCTTGTGCGGGGTGTCCTTATTGGCGGGGGATCGGCTACGTTTTCTGCTATCGGGAACACCTCAAAAAGCAGGGCCGATGTGTGAACATTTGGCTCGAAAAAACGCCTTGTTTGCAAGGGTTTCCAGCCTCGTTTTTTGAGGGGGTAATATGATTATATGTCCTGCGCGGATATTGCTAAATATTTTCCACTTTTTCAATCCGGCTGGGAACAGTTTTGTGCTGTTCCCAGGCATTTCTGCTTTGGGACATTTTGT
>CAMMRL010000036.1 GCA_946499275.1 uncultured Clostridia bacterium
TATTTAAAAAATTTTTTTTTTAATAAAATAAATGTGGATTTGAAAAAAAGCAATCCCCCCTTTGTCTAACCCGACACTCCGACGGCGGGCGGGGAACCCTCGCGGTTCCCGGCCGGCTTGTTCGTGCTTATCGGTTCATTCCGCTATCCGGATGGGTCAGTTACCCCCGTGCTGGCAGTTGCGGTGGTGAAGGTCTCCGATACGGCGGTGGTACTGGGAACGGCTGGATCGCGGATTTCATAAACCCGGTGGTATTCTTTGGTCTCCTCGTCCTTCACGACGGTGGAACGGTTGCGGTAAAGCAGGCGGACCAGGGGATACACGTCCACCCAGATTTCGTTGTTCCCCTCTTTTTGGGATTCGTCGAAGATCAGCTGGAGACCGAAATGCAGGTGGGGCTGCTGGATGTTGTTGACGTTTTCGGCCACGCTGTAGCCAGTTCGTCCCAGGTAGCCGATGACATCGCCCGGCTGTACTATGGAACCGATTTTCAACTCTTTGTTATACGGGAAATTCTTGCGTAGATGGGCATAATAGTAATAGCGCTTTTTGTCGAAGCTGCGGATACCGATCCGCCATCCGCCGTATTGGTTCCAGCCGAGCGCTTCGACCGTGCCGCCTTCCACGGCGATGATCGGCGTGCCGACCGCGCCCATCAGGTCGTGGCCGAGATGTTTGCGCTTAAAGCCGTAGTCCCGGCTGGTCCCAAAATCGTCGAAATCGTTGTAAGGGTAATTGCGGGCGATGGGGGAGAACCCCTTCAAACCGTACCGCGCTTCCCATCGTTTTCCGTTGGGAGCGGTTTCATCCGGCACCTCGATTTCATACTCGCCGACCAGGCCGCCCAAAACGGCGGAATAGGCTTCCTTGTAATAGGCATAGTATTTCAGGTCCTTTGTCAGTTCCTCCATGGAGGTTCCTTCCTGCAGGGTTTGTACCATCTCATCCAGTTTGCGGGTTTTATAATTTTTCCAATTGTTCCCGTTTTTTGAAGCGGCGCAGGCGAGCAGTTCGACCCAGTTGACAGGAGTATCGGTATCGTGGGACTGTACGTCCAGATCTAGGGCGTGTTCCAGCACCTCGTAGGGGATGTCGAAGTCCACCCATTTAATATACTCCTTTTGCCCGGAGGATTCCCCGCCGTTTTCCTTTGTGTTGGCGGCGGCTGTCCGGGCGTATAACAGGCAGCCGCCGATTAAAAACGCCAGCAGAGCCACTGCGGAAATGACGGCGCGCGCCGCCATCCTTCGGCTTACAACAACATACATGCTTTTCCCGCCTTTCCTACTGCAATATATGAAAAAGGAAGCGGCCGCATACCGAAAGGCTGGAAGAGAATCGGCAAAGTTCTTGTCAAATCCCGCCGTGAGAAATTTCCGGCGCATTGGACGGAAAAGCCGCATATGCTAAAGCGGGACGGTCAAGGTGGCGGTTTGTCCCCTTTAGGCCGTCCCGCCTTTGAGCGCGCAAGGGGGATGTTGACAATGTGGCGTTTGGGAACCATGCTGGCTTCACTGACGGTCAGTGCGGCGTTGACAGCGGCGCCGCCGCTTACCCATGTGGGGGACATTACCATCAGCCCGGTTAGCCAAAAGGTGGAAACCGAATCCATGGAGTTCAGCGGAACGCATCCGCGGTTTACCGGCATCGGTGACGCGGCCGCCGAAAAGCGGCTGAATGCACAGATGGCGGAGTGGGAGAAAGAAGCGCTTGCACGGACGAAAGCCGCCGCGGTGACCATGCGGGCCGACGACCGGTCGGAGCAACGGAAATCCGAGGGCGTGTTTACGTATGAAGTCAAGCGGAACAGCGGCGGATTGGTTTCCCTGCTGTTCAGCGAGTACCTGTATGCCGGCGGAGCCAATGGGCTGGACACCCGGTTTGGGCTGACCTTTTCCACCTTCAGCGGTGAAGAGCTGCGCCTGGATGACCTGTTTTCCAACAGTGAAGAAGGGCTGCGGCAGGTAAACGCTTTGGTAAAAGACCAACTCCGGGAGCGGGATCTGGAGTCCTCGCTCCTTGTAACGAATCCTCGCGTGGAAGCGGACCAGCCGTTTTATCTTACCGATACCGCGCTCGTCATAGTTGTGCAGGAACTGACTTGGTTCCCGCATTCTATGGGTACGGTGGAACTATCCATTCCGTTTTCGCAGTTACAGAACTGCCTGCGGACCGAAATTCAGCCGTAATTGCGAAAACCGCTGTACGAAGCGTGCTTCGTACAGCGGTTTTCCGCGTTTACGGTTTTGTTGCAAGTTACGGGCGTTTGGTAAAAATCGTTTCCCGCACCCGCACACGGGAGGAATAATAGACGCTCAGCGCGACCCCGATTCCTAGGAACAGGGTGGCGACCGAACTGCCGCCGCGGCTGAAGAACGGCAACGTGATCCCGATTACCGGCAGCACCCGCAGGTTCATCCCCAGATTGATCAGGGATTGGAACCCGATCATCGACATGATGCCCGCGCATAGCAGCATCCCTTGAAAATCCCGTGCACGCAGGGTGGTGCGCAGCAGGACGAGCACGATGCCGAGCAGCAAAAGCAACAGTGCGACCGCGCCGATAAAGCCGAATTCTTCTCCGGCAACGGTGAAAATAAAGTCGTTGTTGCGGGCGTATAGGGAATACCCGCCGATGTTGCCTCCTTGAAGGAAACCCACCCCGGAAAGCTGGCCGGATCCGATCGCCGTCAGGCCCAGATATTGCTGCCAGCCTTCGTCTTTCCAATACTGATCGACAAAAATCAGGCTGAGGAAGCGGGCCTGCTTGTCGTCGGTTAAGTGGCTCCACACCAAGGGAACCATCGCCGTGCCGCCGATGAGAGCAAGCAGGAAATAAATCGGGCGCAATCCGGCTACCAGCATCATTGACGCAAAGATACAGATGAAAACTAACGCGGTGCCGTCATCCCCCTGCAAAAATACCAACCCGATCGGAATTATCCCGTGAAGGCAGAGCAGGAGCACAGTTTTCAGTTCGTTGATATGCTCCTTTACCTTGCTCAGGTGATGAGCGAAGGAAATGATAAAGGTAATTTTCATCAGTTCCGCCGGCTGAAAGGTGATATGCCGTCCGCCGCCGATAGGAATCCCCAGCCACGCCGTGTCGTCTGTGCCGCCTACGTTGAGCCCGAGCCCCACTAGGGTGAGCAGGACAAGGAAGACAGCAATCCCTGACAAGATCGGCCAACAGCGGCAAATCACGTCGTAATCGATTTTAGAAATCACGACCGCGGCCAGCAGGCCGGCGCAGCAGGCGGCGACCTGGATCAGATAGTCGCTTGCACCAAGGCCGGCCGTTTTGGCGGTGGAATAAATCAGTAGGCAGCCGTAGGCGGAGGCCGCTGTACAGAGCAGCAGAAGAAGCCAGTCCGTAAATCGTATATAATTGGAAACGCCGGTTCGTATTTTTTTCAATAATCCCAAGAATGTTCCCGGTCCTTCCTATGTGCAACTCGTGCGGTAGAACCGCTGAAGTACACATTTGTATATAATGGTTAATTATACCGGCTTTCCGCCGGTTGTGCAAGATTCAGTCTTTTAAGAATCCATGAAGTATGATAAGATAGGTGTTGTTCCAGCAATTTAGTACATGTGGCGGCCGCTGTACCCAAAGCGGCGTGGCGGAGAAGTCGGGAAGGAGAAGCGCGGAGCGGTTCTCAGGGCCGCCGCCGGGAAGGTACGTATATAGTATAGGATTGGGCGGCGGCCTGTATGCCGCCCAATTCCAAATAACCGGGGGATAAAACTATGGCAGAACGGATAACCAATTCACCGGCGGAAACCGAAGCGGTTGGCGCATCGTTCGCCCCGTTGGTATCGTCGGGAGGAGTGATCGCCCTGTACGGCGGCTTGGGGATGGGAAAAACCGCGTTTGTGCGGGGACTCGCGGCTGGGTTGAAACGGGACGCCGAGGTTTCCAGCCCTACCTTTGCGCTGGTGAACGATTACGGCGGAAACCCGCCGCTGGTGCATTTCGATATGTACCGCGTTACTGGGTGGGAGGATCTGTATACCACCGGCTTTTTCGATTATCTCGACGCCGGGGCGATCCTGGTGATCGAGTGGAGCGAACACGTAGAAGGGGCACTGCCGGAAGGGACAATCCGGGTATATTTTACCCGGCTGGATGAATCCCGGCGGAAAATCTGCTGGGATGAACCGCCCGCATCCCGATAAACCAACGCGGTTTTTCGGAATGTGGGCGGCCGACCGTTCCTACGGAACGCGGGGGCGATACAAGGAAAGGACAGAACAGACGATATGAAAATCTTAGCGATTGAATCCTCCGCCGGTCCGGCATCCTGCGCGTTGGCCGGGGATGGGCGGATTTTGGCGTCGGCGGGGGTGCATAACGGGCTGACCCACAGCCAGACGCTGATCCCTTTGGTGGATTCCGTACTGAAAACAGCGGGGGTTCCCCTGGGTGAGGTGGATTTGCTGGCGGTTGCCGCCGGGCCGGGTTCCTTTACCGGGGTACGGATCGGCGTGGCCGCGCTCAAGGGGCTGGCATTCGTCCAGGATAAGCCGTGCGTGGGAGTGTCTACCCTGGCGGCGATGGCCCACACGGCGGACGGCATCCCTTTTGAAGGGGTGGTCTGCGCGGCGATGGACGCCCGCTGCCGCCAGGTGTATACGGCGCTTTTCTCCTGCGAGGGAGGGAATCTTGCCCGATTGACGCCGGACGAGGCGCTGCCGCTGGAAGAATTGGAAAAACGGCTGCTTTCCTGCAATAAATCTATTTTTTTGGTTGGAGACGGCGCGGAGTTGTGCTATAATACCTTTAGCGCCCGGGTTCCCGGTCTGGTCCTGGCACCGCCCCATCTACGGTTCCAACAGGCGTCGGGCGTGGCGGCGCAGGCGGCCTTGGAAAGGGATAAGGCAGTGTCCGCAGAAAAGTTGCAGCCGATCTACCTGCGTCTCCCCCAGGCGGAGCGGGAACTCCGTGCCCGGCAGGGGGCGTCGGGCACGCGGTAATGGAAAGGAAAAACGGGAACGGCCGGCCAGCGGCCGCCCTTCAAGGAAAGGAATGTTGAAAATGGCAAAACCGTTTATTGCCGACCATCCGCTGATTCAGCATAAGGTGACCCTCCTCCGGGATAAGAACACCGGGTCCAAGGAGTTCCGGGAGCTGATTCAGGAAATCACCGAGCTGATGTGCTACGAGGCGACCCGCGACCTGCCTACCTGCGAGGTGGAGATCGAAACGCCAATCACGATCACCAAATCCCGCGTGATTGCTGGGCGCAAGCTGGCGTTTGTGCCGATCCTGCGCGCGGGTCTCGGCATGGTGGACGGGGCGATTGAGTTGGTGCCGGCCGCGCGGGTGGGCCATATCGGCCTGTACCGCGACCCGGAAACCTTGAAGCCGGTGGAATATTACTGCAAGCTGCCGGGGGATATCAACGAGCGGGAAGTCATCGTGCTCGACCCGATGCTCGCAACCGGCGGTTCCGCAGTGGACGCGATCGCGCTGATTAAGGAGCGCCATCCGAAAAATATCAAATTTATGTGCATTATCGCCGCCCCGGAAGGGCTGAAGGAACTGACCGAAGCCCATCCGGACGTACAGGTGTATTGCGCCGCGTTGGACGATCATTTGAACGATCATGGATATATTGTCCCCGGCCTGGGCGATGCGGGCGACCGTATTTTTGGCACAAAATAGAGCGCCCCCCGTGCAGATGACCCCTTTGTTTAGTGGGAAGCCGTCCACGGTAAAGCTTCCGCCGCAGAGACTATCCCTGCGGCGGTTTTGTTTATGGAGGGCAACGGATGAAGAAAAAATCTTGGGCGGCGCCGGTTTTCAGCCTGGCCGCCGCGGCCGGCGCGGTGTACCTTATCCGGGAGAACCGGCGTGTGGATACGCGGGAGATACCGGCCCGGATAGCGGGGCTGTCTCCGGAAATGGAGGGGCTGCGGATTGCCCACCTGTCGGATCTGCATTTCCCGCTTTGCACCTGTTCCCCTCGGGCGCTGGCGGTCATTGTACGCCGGCTGCGGCCCGGTCTGATCGTGCTGACCGGCGACCTAATCGACCGGCGGGATACCTTTTCCCCCGCCGTGCTGGAAGAGACCGGACGCCGTCTGGCGGCCATCGCTCCCTGCTTCGCCGTGCCCGGCAATCATGAGTTCCGGGCGGGAGTGCTTCCGGCGTGGACAGCGGCCTTGGCCCGCACCGGGGTGCAGGTGCTGGGCGAAGAATGGGTCCCGTTTCCTCGGCGGGGAAGCCCCCTGTGGCTGGGAGGGCTGCCTTACGGCCGCCCGATCCCGCCGCCGGAGGAGGGGATCACCCTGGTTTTGTCCCATTATCCGGAAAATTTCCCGGCGTATGCGGCGAAAGGCTATGATCTGGTGTTTGCGGGGCATGCCCACGGCGGGCAGTTCCGCCTGGGCGGTCGGGGCCTATTCTCCCCGGGAGAGGGCTGGTTCCCTCGCTATACCAGCGGGCTGTATGCCCTGGGCGAAAGCCGGATGGTGGTGAGCCGGGGGCTCCGGAGCGGTTGGATGCCGCCCCGCTTGGGCAATCCGCCGCATCTTCCCCTGGTAGTGCTGGAAAGAGAGAGCGCTTAAACCCAACAGGAAGTTTTGAGGAAAGGATGGGATTCCATGAAATATGTATGTCCTTCCTGCGGAACGTTGAACGAGGAAGGTGCGGCGTCCTGTATGGGCTGCGGCATGGCGCTTGGTACGGACGAAGCGCAGCGGAAGGAACAGATTGAGCGGCGGCTGCGCGGGGACATCCCCGTGCCGGAAAACCCAACAGTGATCCGGTTGGGAGCGGTATCCGGGAACGATCCGGCCCGGCCGGAACCGGAGACGCCGCCGGATATGGCGGCGGAGGGGAAGGCGACAATTCCCCGGCGGAAGATTCGCCGCCGCTGGTTCCTGCTTGGTGGGATCACACTGCTATTGATAGTTGCGGTGGCGGTTTGGGGGGCTTTTTTGTTCCGTGGAGAGTACCATTCCTCCCCGGAGCGTGTACTCGATGGGCTCGAACACGCGGTCAATACGCAGGATTTCGACCTGTTCTATAAGCTGGTCGACTGGCCGGAAAACACCTCCAAGGAGAACATTACCGCCCCCCTGTGGGTAGAAACAAAATACCGGGCGGATTTCCAGGTGATCGATATTCTGGAAGGGTCACGGCATAAGATGGCTCTCATGTTCCTACGCTGTTCCATGCAGCCGGACAACGGGGATTTATCCGATAGACCGGCGGATTCCGAGTATCAGGAAACATTTGTCCAGTTCGTGAAAGAAGATGGAGAATGGAAACTATCTTCTAACTTTGGTGGGCTATATTTTCTATTATACGATGAATATACGGGGTGATAAGTTTCGAGGGTTTTAAAGCAAACGATACGGTGGAACACGGACAGGAAAAGGGTGGGCTGCATGGCGACAGTCCACCCTTTTCCTGCGAAAGCCAGGGAATTCTAATCTTATCCGTTGGCTGAGAGCGCCGACATTGTTTACAACCCGTCGCGGGGAGATTCGGCTTGAAACAGAGTGCAGCCTTGCCGGCGGAAATGCTGCACTTTTTCCCATACCTTGGCTTCGTCTACCTTGAAAAAACGGCTCAGACAGGGGATGCAGAGATAAGAAGTCGCCCCACGGTTGACCATCCGTTTATAGATGGCGATCTCGTCGTTTTCCAACTTTTTGCCGCATTCCATGCATTTGCTGCATTCCACGCAGCGGGGTGTTTCTTCCATAATGCCTGTCCCTTTCCCATGTATGTTATGTATCGGAGCGGCTGGTGTTCGCCGCATCCGTGATGGCAAGGCTTTTAGCCTTATTTGAAAACGTCTACGAAAAAGTAGGGATTCACCCGCATCTTCGGCAGGACGGCCGCACGGAGCCCCGCGGCATCCAGCAGATACGCGTCGCCATTCCCCGTTTTCCCATGCCGGAGATACGAGGAATCGGGCAGTTCGCCTACCCGGTCGTACCGCTGGAGGATATGGCGGAACCAGTGCGGGGTATACCGGCCGGTGATCCGCCGCCCGTCCTCCAATACGCAGGTGTATTCCACCGGTTCCGGATCCAGGCAATACGGGGCCTTCGCTTCCTCTTCCACCCCGTGCATAAAGGTGTTCGGGGACAGCCCACAGCCCAGCATCAGGATTTTTCCGCCGCAGCCTGCCAGTTTCCGAAAGGGGGAATGCGAGCCGACCGGCGTACGGTCAAGCAAATGCTCCCCAGTTAGTTCCCTCGCTAGCTTTCCGGCAGCGCAGACCGAGTGGGTGGGATGCACGCTGCGCAGTACGCCGGGGGTGCGGCGGAACGTTTCGGAAAGCTTCCCCACGCAGGAGGGGGAGCCCGCCGCTGAAAATACCGGCTGTTCCTTGGTGACGGTCGTATAAGTCAGCGCCGGCATCAGCAAGGTTCCTGTGCCGGTCAATACGTCAAACAGCGCGTCCAGTACGCCGGTGCAGCCGCCTTCGACCGGGCCGAGCGGTTTCATCGCGCTGTGGACCAGCAGTACGTCCCCCGCCCGGACACCGAGCGACCGGAACTCATCGGCGAGTTGCCGTTTAGTGGTCATAACCGCTGCTCCTTTCCTTGCCTTTAAAAAGCTAGAAGCGTCCTGCCGTTTGGCGGCGGAGCACCTTTGTTTCAGTATACCGCATTGTATCCGCTTCGGCAAGACAAGCGGGGCGATTGAAAACCAGCTTTGCCTTATCTTGTTTCTAGGGATTTTTCGAGGAATAGCGAAAAATAAGGCCGTCCGGCGAGCCGGGCGGCCTTTTCCACCATAAACTTTCACGCAACCGTAGGTGCGCGTGCCGTTTACTCTTCAAAACCGCGGGGGTTGCCCGACTGCCAGCGCCAGGAGTCGCGGCACATGTCCTCCACCCCGTGGACGGCCTTCCAGCCCAGCACCTTTTCCGCTTTGGACGGGTCGGAGTAGCAGGTGGCGATATCGCCCGCCCGGCGGGGAGCGATCACGTAAGGGATGGTGACGCCGCTGGCTTTTTCAAACGCGTGGACCAGGTCCAGCACGCTGTATCCGTTGCCGGTGCCCAGATTGAACACATCCGCGCCGGTGTGGGACAGCGCGTAATCCACGGCTTTGACATGGCCTGCCGCAAGGTCCAGCACATGGATATAGTCCCGCACGCCGGTGCCGTCATGGGTATCGTAATCGTCGCCGTAAACCGAGAGCTTGGGAAGCTTGCCGATCGCGACCTGGGTGATATACGGCATCAGGTTGTTCGGGATGCCGTTCGGATCCTCGCCGATCCGGCCGCTTTCGTGTGCGCCGATGGGGTTGAAGTACCGCAGCAGCACCACCGACCAGTCCTTGTCCGATACGCAGACGTCCTTGAGGATTTCCTCGATGATATATTTGGTGCGCCCGTAGGGGTTGGTGACCGCGCCGGTCGGCATATCCTCCTTGAGGGGGGAGGGGTTGTTCATCCCGTACACCGTGGCGGAGGAGCTGAATACCATCCGCTTGCAGCCGAATTCCGCCATTACCTGGCAGAGCGTGACCGTACCGCCGACGTTGTTATCGTAATATTCCAGCGGCTTCTGCACCGATTCGCCCACCGCCTTCAGGCCGGCGAAATGGATCACCGCGTCGATCGTCTGCTCCCGGAAAATCCGGCGCAGCCCTTCCGCGTCGCGGATATCGCATTCGTAAAACGGCAAGTCTTTTCCCGCCAACTCCCGGGTGCGGCGCAGGGCTTCCGGCTTCGAATTGTAGAAGTTGTCCAGAATAACCACGTCATACCCGGCTTTTACCATAGCGATTACCGTATGGCTGCCAATATATCCGCACCCGCCTGTAATTAGTATTGCCATTTCCATTCCTCCTTAGTATAATAAGAAATTATGGGGATATGCTGCTGAAAGCGGCGCCGCCGTTTTCCTGTCGGAAACACTGCGGCTTTTGGAACGAGTCCTTCATGAAGGAGCCTTTACCAGGGCGATCCCTTACTAGGGATTCTACCCTTATTATACCGGAGAAATGTAATCGCACAATAGAAAGTTGTTGCATTCTGGGACGAAAAACGGGAGGAATCCGCTTTTTTAACTTTGGGCGGGATGTTGTCGGCCGTATTTTGATTAAATGGAAAGAAATGGAAAGAAAAACTGCTGGAAAGGAATGTTTTTCACGAATGAATCAAACAGAGCAGAAACCGTCGCTGGTCATCATGGCCGCCGGCATGGGCAGCCGTTTCGGCGGGCTTAAGCAGATTACGCCGGTCGGCCCGTCCGGGGAAATGATCATCGACTACTCGATTTACGACGCGCTGGCGGCGGGCTTTTCCCGCATCGTTTTTGTCATCAAGAAGGAAATCGAGGAGATGTTTCGGGAACATATCGGCGATCGCATTGCCCGCCATGCCGACGTGGCGTATGTGTATCAGGAGCTTTCCGCCCTGCCGGAGGGCTTTACCGTACCGGAAGGCAGGGTGAAACCATGGGGAACCGGGCACGCCGTGCTCTGCTGCCGGGAAACGGTGACGGGGCCGTTCGCGGTCATCAATGCGGACGATTACTATGGGCGGGACTGCTTTTCCCTGCTGTACCGCTTTTTGACCAAGCCGCAGGAAGGGGATACGCTCCATCTGGCGATGGCGGGGTATGTGCTGGAAAACACCCTGACCGAAAACGGCTATGTTTCCCGCGGCATCTGTGATGTGGATGAGCGGGGGTATCTGCGCGGGCTGGTGGAACGCACCCATATTGAAACCCGGGACGGTCTCGCCATGTATACCGAGGACGACGGCGCCACCTGGCACGCGCTGCCGGCGGGCTGCCGGGTTTCGATGAACTGCTGGGCTTTCCCCGCCGGGACGCTGGAACGGTTTGCGTCTCGGTTTACGGATTTCCTGCGTGCAAACGGGGATTCGCTTAAGGCGGAATTTTACCTGCCCTTTGCGGTGGACAGTTTGGTGGAGAGCGGTGAAGCGGACGTTCAGGTGCTGGAAACCCGCGACCGCTGGTACGGCATGACCTATCAGGAAGACCGCGAGAAGGTCATCGGTGCAATCCATGAACTGGTCAAGCAGGGAATTTATCCGGAAAGGTTGTGGGCGGAATGATCCCGGTAGAAAAGGTGGCGGAGCTTTTTGCTTTTGACGGCGAAATCCGCGATATCAAGCCCTTTGGCTGCGGGCATATCAATGATACCTACTGCGTGTACTGCGAGCGGGAGGGGAAGCCTCCTGTGCGGTACATCCTTCAGCGGATCAACCATCATGTGTTCAAAAACGTCTCCCAGCTTATGGAGAACGTGTTCAACGTGACCGAATACCTGCGGGAAGCGGTGATCGCCGAAGGCGGCGACCCGCAGCGCGAGTGCTTGCTCATTATCTGCACCAAACGGGGCGCGATGGATTATATTGATACGGAAGGGTACTGCTGGCGGGCCTTCAACTTTATCGAAAATGCCATCAGCTATGAAAATGCCGGCAGCGGGGAGCATTTTTATTATTCCGGCTGCGCGTTCGGCAAATTCCAGCGCCTGTTGGCCGATTATCCGTCCGAAACACTGCATGAGACCATCCCCAATTTCCACAATACCCCGGTGCGGTACGAAACCTTTGAAAAGGCGGTGGCGGAAAACCGGTCGGGCCGCGCCGCCGAGGTACAGAAGGAAATCGAATTTATCCGTGCACGCCGCCCGATGATGGGGGTGCTGACCGATATGCTGGACCGCGGCGAGCTACCGTTGCGGGTGACCCACAACGACACCAAGCTCAACAACGTCATGCTGGACGATGTGGTGGGTAAGCCGGTATGCGTTATCGACCTGGATACAGTGATGCCGGGCCTGTCCCTGTACGATTTTGGGGACAGCATCCGCTTTGGGGCAAGCACCGCCGCGGAGGATGAAATCGATCTGTCCAAGGTTTCCTGCGACCTGGATCTCTTCGCCCAGTATACCAAGGGATATCTGGAAGAATGCGGCTCTATGCTGACGGCCAACGAAATCCGGATGCTGGCCTTTTCCGCCCGTCTGCTGACGTTGGAATGCGGGATGCGTTTCCTCACCGACCATCTGGACGGAGACGTGTATTTCAAAATCCATCGCCCGGGACACAACCTCGACCGCTGCCGCACCCAGTTCAAGCTGGTGGAAGATATGGAGAAAAAGGCGGAGCAGATGGAGGAGATCGTCCGCCGGTATGCCGGCGCGGTGCGGCATGGGGAGTACATCCACACCGTACAGTGACCAGCTGCCGCGGCGGATTGTCTCTCTGCGGCAGCTTCCCGGAGAGACCGATGGCCTTTTTACCTATATTAAATAAGTAAAATGGATTGAAACGGTGGCGGAACCGGCTTGGATCCGCCGCGATCCCAAGAGAGAAAATTGTCGGTTTGTGCCTTTGTCGGGCAGGAAACCGGAAAGGACGTCAAGACCCATGGCCAATGAAACCCTACGATTTGCCGATCTGGATCTCAGCCCGGAAGTGCTTCGGGCGGTGGAAAGGATGGGCTTTTCCGCGCCCACCCCGATCCAGGCACAGACCATCCCGCTGATGATGGACGGGCGGGACGTGATCGCCAAAGCGCCGACCGGGACCGGGAAAACCTGTGCTTTCGGCATCCCGATCATTGAATGCCTGGATCCGGAAATCACCGACCCTCAGGCAGTCGTTGTCTGCCCGACCAGGGAGCTTTGCGTCCAGATTGCGGAGGAACTCCGCCAACTGACGGTGTACCGGCCGGATATCCGGATCGCTTCCGTTTACGGCGGCCAGCCGATCGGACGCCAGCTCGCCGTGCTGAAGAAGAACCCGCATATCGTAGTGGCCACTCCCGGGCGGTTGCTCGACCATATGGGCCGGGGGACCGTGTACTTAGGGAACGTATACACCGCCGTGCTGGACGAAGCGGACGAGATGCTGAAAATGGGCTTTATCCGGGATGTACGAAAGATTCTCGGCGCTACCCCGGCCGATACCCAGGTGGTGATGTTCAGCGCCACTATCTCCCGCGAGGTGATGGATGTGGCGTGGGAATACCAGCACAACGCGGAGGAAATTACCGTGGCGGCGGAAGGGGACAACCGACCCAAGATCGCCCAGTTCGCGCTGCTTTCCTCCGGCGACCGGCGGATTCAGGATATGCTCTGCCTGATCCGCGAGCTGTCGCTCCATCGGGTGATGGTGTTCTGCAATATGAAGAATACCGTCCGCCGGTTGAACGACCGGCTGCGGCGGGAGGGCTGTTCGGTGGACTGCCTGCACGGCGATATCCCCCAGTCGCAGCGCAATGCGGTGATGAAAAAATACCGGGAAGGCAAATTTGAAATCCTGGTGGCGACCGATGTGGCGGCCCGCGGCATCGACGTGGACGACGTGGAAGCGGTGTTCAACTACGACATCCCGGAGGAAAACGAGTACTACCTTCACCGCATCGGCCGGACAGGCCGGGCTAAACGGCGGGGAGTGGCCTTTACCTTTATGACGCCGGACGACCGGTTCCGCCTGCGGGACATCAAAAAATACACCCACTCGAAAATTGAGGACCTGGCCTTCGACGAGACGGGCCGACCGGTGCTGAAAACCGGTGAGGGGCTTTTGGAGACGGTAAAAAATTGGGAAAACCAAAGGAACTTTGCAGGGGAATAGGCAGTTCGTTCGTTTTTATATCCTACGCGTGTTCCACATATATAAGTTCAACACATCCCTTTTCACCTGGTTTCCTATTCCCTGGATTCGGTATCCTAAAGACGACGCCTATTGAAACGGCGTCGTCTTTGTTTTCTGTTTCGGTTGAAACCGAAAGATTGCAAAAGCGAACGTTATGTTTGCTTAAATTGGCCTTTCCAGCCCGGCGTTTGTAGGGATATAAGGATAAAGGATTAGCCATGAAAAAAATGGGTATACTTCTATTCAACGGATGAAATGGAAGGGGATAAACGGAGCGGAAAAAGAAAATAAAAGAGAATTGAAACTGGAAAAAGAGAAAAAATGTATAAATTATCTATAAAATGAATATTTATGCTGCTTGATTAATGAAAAACAAGGGATATTCGTGTAAAAACCTAAGAATTAAGCCGTTTTTTCCTTGTGTCAAGTGGTTACAGACTCGTAACTTTTGGATAGATGCACAAATTTTTTTTGTTCCTTTAAACGTGACGATTCGACTTCCAAAAATGGAAATAACATGGAAATACCGCCGCTGAAGTACCCATTCAGCAAGGAAAAATAGAATATTTACCTTAAAATTTATACAATTAGACGGAGATCGCATACGATGGCTATCCGATGGTAGTAGCATAAAAATGGGATTAATCACCAGTCGGATTCGGCTGAAACTGGTTCAATTTATGTGCAATACTAACGAAAATCATTAGGCTTTTCCAGTTTGACATCGTTGTATTTCATGCGTATACTACAGATACGCTCCGAAAAAACGGAACTCTCACCAACAACGCCGACAACATATAAACAGCCGACCGGCCAAATTCCGGCCGCTGTTTTATATAGATATCGGGATACAGGGAACACCGACATCCTGTTTCATGGTATTCAACGTACGGGCGCAAATTTTGCCCGATCCCCGTTCCCGATAGAAAGCGGTTCCTACCCCGGCCGCTCCAGGCACATTCCATCAGCGGCGGGCCGTTAATCGGCCGAATCCGGGGACAGGGACGCGATCAGAAAGGAAGCATTGGATGGATACCGTATATCGAGTAGTAGGCGTCGTGGCTCGCGTGGTCCGCAGCCGTTTGTTCGCCGTATCGGCGCTGGCCGTTACCAGCGCCGTCATTGTCGCCGCCGTAACGCTCAATATGAACGCCGTGACCGTTGTGGCGGGCGACGTAAGCCGTGTAGTCTTGACCTTGGACGACAATCCTCACCGGGCGTTGTCCAGCGCGGGCGTCAGCCTAAACGAGGGGGATGAAGTCCTTGCGATGGACGAAGGGGATGTCCTTCGTGTCAATCGCGCTTTTGACGTACAGGTGACTGCCGACGGCATCACCACCATCCTCCGTATGACGGGCGGGACCGTCGCGGACGCCTTGGAACGGGCGGACGTAACGCTGGGGGAATTCGACAAGCTCAGCCTGGAAGCGGGCAAAACGGTCTATGCGGGGATGGAAATCCAGGTTGACCGTGTGGAGTATGAGGAATATACCGAAACACAGCCGGTGGATTATACCTCGACCGTGCAGTACACCGGTTCTCTGGCCCGGGGCAAAACTCAGGTGAAGCAGGCCGGAAAGGCGGGGATTAAAACCCTCACTTACCGCAAATGCATGGAAAACGGCGAGGAGGTTGGCACCGAGCTGGTGGGGGAAGAAATCACCACGGAGCCGGTACAGGAAATTATTTTGAAAGGAACCGCCACCCATCTGCCGGTTTCCGCTGTACCGTATGAGCTGGAACTGGATTCCAAGGGCCAGCCGGTGAATTACAAAGCGGTTTACAGCGGTTCCGCAACGGCGTATACCAACGACCGGGGGCTGGCCGGCAATTACACGGCGTCCGGCCGGAAGGCGGGCGTGGGCGTGGTTGCGGTGAACCCGAACATCATTCCCTATGGTACGGAGCTGTATATCGTATCGGCGGATGGGTCCTGGGTTTACGGCTACGCGGTTGCCGGGGACACCGGCGGGGCGCTGATGAGCGGCCATTGCATCGTGGATCTGTTTTTCGATACCTGGGAGGAATGTTCCCAGTTCGGCCGCCGGAATATGAACGTCTATATAATCGGTTAACGCCGAAAAACCGCAGGGCGGAAGGGCCCTGCGGTTTTTTTGTGCTGTTTTTGGGTGAAAACCTCCTCCCGTGTTGGGAAGTTCCGAACATGCTTTTGCATTCCATGGGAAAAAGATAGCCATGTGCGAAAAGCAAAAAGTGAATCAGGAAGAACAAATAAGAGGGAAGATGAATATGGAAAGACGGCGCTGCTTTACATCGAAGCTAGGCAGTGCCCCGCTTTTGCGGATGTGCGGATACTCGATATATAGCGCTTTTGTGTAGGTCGAGAGGTGAGACGTGTCGCGCAACAGGTGTCGGTTGCTTCAAGAGACATTGGCGGTATCCAGCCTTTCGGCGTTCTCTGTAAAGCCCCCGCCGGTATGGCGAGGGCTGTTTACAAAAGCTATTACCAGCGGCAGTGGGCGTTTTCGGTTCCCCTAGTCGCCTTTTTCCTTCTTCGATTTCAAGCATAACAGCCCGATCAGCATAAGCAGAGGGAAGAGGATTGCCACCGCGAGACCGACCTTGAGCCCGCATTGTTCCAGCCCCAGCCCGCTGTCCGCCGCCCAACGGACGACGGCATCGGTTTTTTGCGCCATATCCGACACCAGGCCGGAGAGCCAGGGGCCTATGGAAGCGCCGAGATCGCCGGTCAGCGCCATCATGCCGAACATCGCGGTACCGCCGCCCGGGTACTTTTCCGAAGCCAGGCTGAGCGTCCCAGGCCACATCAGGCTGACCGAAAGCCCGCACAGGGCGCAGCCGAGCAAGGAAAGGAAAGGGTTCGATGAAAAAACCGTCAGTGCATAGCAGGCGATGCAGAATAGGGCGCTGACCGTCAGGGCATTTTTCAGCCGTAGCTTATGCCCCCAAAAACCGTACGCTGTGCGCCCCAGCCCCATTAGTACGGCGAACAGGCATGGCCCCAGCAGGTCGCCGATCATTTTTGGAACCCGCAGACCTTTCTCCGCAAATAGGGAGGACCACTGCGACATCGCCAGCTCTGCCGCTCCCGCACAAAGCATCAGCAGCAAGGCTGTGAGGAAGATTCGGGAAGTGAACAGCTTTTTCAGCGGGGTTTTCTCCTCTTCCGGCAAAGGCGGCATCAGCGGCATGGTGAGTACCTGCGTCAGGTTGAATAGGGGAAGCAAGGCCCACAGCACTGGAAATAGCCACCATAAGCCGGTGCCGGAAAAATGCAATCCCAGCGTGGTCAGCAGGATTACCACCACCTGCCCCCAGCAATAGAAGGAATGCAGCAGGCTCATCGCGGAGGCTTTGGCGTCCCCAGGAAGGGAATCCACAATCGGGCTGATCAGCACCTCGATCAGCCCGCCGCCGACCGCGTAGACCATGACGGCGATCACCAGCCCCACGTACGGGAAGGGAAGCGCCATCGGCAGCAGCCCCAGGCAGAGGAGACCCACGGCGCTGAACACGTGGGCGATCACCAACGCCTTGCGGTAACCGATCCGGTCCACAAAGCGGATGGCCAGCCAGTCCACGATGAGCTGGGTGCCGAAATTGATCAGGATCAGCCGGCCGATTTCTTCTAGGGAGACGGCGAAACGGTCCTGAAATACCACGAACAATAGCGGGGCCAGGTTGTTGATCACCGCTTGGATACCATACCCACAATAGCAGGCGAACAATGTCCGGCGGTAGGGGCTCGGCCGGGCCGTTTTCCCGCCGCTCATCGCCAGGTCTCCATGCCGTAGCGGCGGCTGTCTTCTTCGGTAATCGTCCGGATCACCCGGCAGGGGTTGCCGGCCGCGATAACGTTGGAGGGGATATCCTTGGTCACCACGCTGCCCGCGCCGATGACGGTGTTGTCCCCGATGCGCACGCCGGGGGTCACCACCACGCTGCCGCCGATCCATACGTTATTGCCGATGGTGATTGGCAGCGCGAATTCAATATTGCGGTTGCGCTGGGGAACGTCCAGCGGATGGCCGGCCGTGTACAGCCCAACGTTGGGCGCGATGAAGACATGGTCGCCGATCGTTACCGGCGCGCCGTCCAGGATCACCAGGTTGAAATTGGCGTAAAACTTTTTCCCAATGCAGATGTTTTTCCCATAGTCGCAGCGGAAGGGCGGTTCTATAAACGATTCTTCCCCAATTTCCCCAAAGAGTTCGCGGAAAAGCTCGCCCCGCCGCTCCACGTTGTCGGGATCCAGCGTGTTAATGGCTTCGACGATCTTGCGGGCTTTTTGGCGTTCAATATACAATTCTTCATCCAGGCCGTCGAACAGCAGCCCGGAAACCATTTTTTCTTTTTCGGTCATTGGATTTCTACCCCTTTGCGTACCGTTTTGCCACAGCGCTTTCCGCGATCCCGTTCGGGTGTGAAACGCTACGTTATGGATTGTATCGGCGCGGCGGGAAACTGTCAAGCCGATTTGGAAACTTTTTTGAAAACCTTGGGGGCCAACGACACTGTTCGACAGAACGGAGGATGGTACTCACAAGAAAAGGCTGTGGAATTCTCCACAGCCTTTTCGCTATATAGCGTTCTGCTAATCCACCGGCGGATGACCACCAAATCATGGCTTACCCGGCGGAAGCCGGCCTTTGGTACAGCCGCTCCGCACCGGCCCGTTCCGGCGGGAAATTGTCCGCCACCGTGTCCAAACCCTGCGCCTGGACGCTTCCTTCGGCAATAGGCGGAGGGCTTGTTCGCCATGCCCTTTCCGGAGGTGCTTTGCTTCCATCACTACGGAGACGATGAAAAAGCGGCTGTTTCGTCACAATGTAGGCTGACCTCGCTCACCGGATGGCCGTCCGCCAGGACTTAAGCGTAATACCGGCGGGGATCCTGGACCCATCGGCAGTGCCGCTCGCTCGCCTGTCCATCGGTCGGATCCTTATTTCACCAGCAGGGCGTTTTGTTGTTTGGCGGCCAAGATGGTGTTTTTCAGCAACATCGCGATGGTCATGGGGCCGACACCGCCCGGCACAGGGGTGATCCAGCCCGCCACCGGCTCCACCGCGGCAAAATCCACGTCGCCGCAGAGCTTGCCGTTTTCGTCCCGGTTCATGCCCACGTCGATTACGGCGGCGCCCGGCTTGACCATATCGGCGGTGACGAATTTTGCCTTGCCCACGGCGGCCACCAGGATATCCGCGTTTGAACAGATCTGCTTGAGGTTCACGGTTTTGGAATGGCAGATGGTCACGGTGCCGTTTTCGTGCAGCAGCAGCATGGCCATCGGTTTGCCCACGATGTTGCTTCGCCCGATCACCACGCAGCTTTTCCCGGCCGGCGAGATTCCGGCGCTGTGGAGCAGTTCCATCACCCCGGCCGGGGTGCAAGGAAGGAAAGTATAGTCCCCGATCATGATGTGCCCGACGTTGGCGGCGTGGAACGCATCCACATCCTTATTGGGAGAGATAGCGCTGATGACCGCCTTATCGTCGATGTGGGAGGGCAGCGGGAGCTGGCAGAGGATGCCGTTGATGTCGCTGCGGTTGTTTAGGCTGGCGATCAGGGCGAGTAGTTCGCCCTGCGTGGTGTCGGCGGGGAGGGCGATTTCCTCCGAGTAGATGCCGGCTTCGGCGCAGGCCTTCTTTTTGTTATTGACGTATACACGGGAAGCGGGGTCGTCCCCCACTAGGATGACCGCCAGGCCGGGGACGATGCCTTTTTCTTTCAGCGCGGCGGCTTCCGCCGCCACTTCGCCCCGTACCCGTGCGGAAATGGCCTTGCCATCGATAATTGTCGCCATGGTTTCATCGGTCCTTTCTATATACCATCCAGCCGTTTCCCAGCTGGGCGGCTCGCTTGGCGGGGTTATTCGCCCGCCGGTTCCTTTTTCGTTTCTTCGTCGTTCTCAACCGGTTCCTCCGCGGATGTGGGACTCGGTTCGGGATCGGGAACCGGTTCACTCGCCGTTTCATCCAGGGTCCCCTTTTCCAAGGGAACCGTTGCGCTTTCCGCGGATTCGGATTCGCTGTCTGTTTCCTCAGCGCCTTCCGGGGTTTCCGTTCCCGCCGTTTCGCTGTTTTCCGCTTCCGGCGCATCGCCGGCCCCTTCCGGCACCGGGACGGCAAACAGATCCTTCGGCAGGGTATGGGCGTGGGTGCGGAACAGGAAGAAGAGCACCACGCCGCCGATCGCGGACAGGACCGCGACCAGCTGGGAGACCCTCATCGCGCCGAAGTACAGGCTGTCGGTGCGCAGGCCTTCGATCATAAACCGCCCTACACCGTACCAGATCATGTACAGGGAAAAGATTTCACCTTTGAATTTATAAGCTTTCTTCGAGACGATATGTAGCAGGATAAAGCCGAGCAAGCACCACAGGGATTCATATAAAAAGGTGGGGTGTACCGGTAGGTTGAGGGTGTACCCTCCACCATTCACGCCGCTTTGGATGATATCGCCGGTCATTCCCCATGGAAGGGTCGTGTTACCGCCGAACGCTTCCTGGTTGAAGAAATTGCCCCAGCGGCCGATACATTGGCCGATCAGGAAGCCGAGGGAAGCGAGATCGAACATCGCCAGGGCGTTGACCTTCCGGATTTTGCACATAATAAGCCCCGTGATAAAGGCGAAAATAATGCCGCCGTAAATGCCGAGCCCGCCCTCCCAGACATACAGGATGCTGAGCGGGTTTTCGAAATATTCCGCCCGCTCGGAAGAAAACAGCACATAATACAGCCGGGCCCCAACAAAAGCAAAAATCGCGGATACCAGCGCTACGTCGATCATCCGGTCAGGGTCGATGTCGAACTGCTTGGCGCGCTTGAGGGCGTAAACCACCGCTAGCAGGAAACCGAGGGCAATCAGCAAGCCGTACCAGTTGAGCGAAAAATTCTGCCCGAACAAGGAGAACTCCACAATCGTCGGGGATACGTGGAAGGTCCATCCCAAAGCGGGGAACGAGATATAATGACTCATGGGCTTTTATCCTTTCTTTATGTAAGGCGGCGGGAAGCGCCGCCTGGATTCCAGCGGTTATTCAGCCGGGGATACCACCGACAGGGCCGCCTGAGACCGTTGAAGGTTTTCACGAAGCATTCGCGTCACCGCATCGGGAGAGAGCGCGGCCGCCGCATCGATCAGGGCGAACGGCTCCCGATCGTAGAAAAAGTCGCTCACCAGGATATCGCCGCAGTTTTCTACGTCGTTGAGGGAGGCGACCAACCGCCCGTACAGCGCGTTGCGAGCCGTCTCAAAATCGGCGGCGGAGATTCCTTCGCGGCGTAGCCGCTCGATTTCGGCATGGACGGCCTCCGCCACCGCGTCCGGATCGGCGGATTCCCCGCCGATCAGCCAGGCGGCATAGCCGGGGCCTTCAAAATACTCTGCGCCGAACGATGCGTTGATCAGCCCCTGTTCCATCAGACGGGCGTAGAGCGGGGACGCCTGCCCGGCGAGAATTTCCAGCAGCACGTCCGCCGCCGCCAGTTCCTCCGCCGTGCGGCAGCGCCCGTCCGGTAAATGGTCCTTGAAGCCGAGATAGAACAGCGGGGAAGCGACCGGCATCCGGCTTTCCACACGTGGTTCGGCGGCTTCGGCCGGCTCGTCCGCCACGGCGCGCTCCACCCGCCGCCCGTCCGAAGGCTTCAGCATGCGGTCGGCCACGGCGAGTACATCTTCCGGCATCACGTTGCCGGAGACGGCAAGCACCATGTTATTGAGATTATAAAAGGTGTGGTAGCAGCCGTACAGCAGCTCCGGCGTAATTTCGGCGATCGATTCCACCGTGCCGGCGATGTCGATGCGCACCGGGTGGTTTTGGTACAGTGCTTTCAGCAGGTTGAACAACACCCGGCGGCCGGGGCTGTCCTCGCACATCCGGATTTCCTGTCCGATGATGCCCTGCTCCTTGCGTACGGTTTCCTCGGTGAAATAGGGGTGCTGCACGAAGTCCAGCAGGATTTCCAGTGATTCGGCAAGCCGGTCGGTGCAGGAAAATAAATACGCGGTGCGGTCGAAGCTGGTGAACGCGTTGGCGGAGGCGCCGGTTTTCGCGTACCGTGCGAAGGCGTCGCCGTCCTCGCTCTCAAACAGCTTATGCTCCAGGTAATGGGCGATCCCGGCGGGTACCACGGTTTCCTCTTCGCCGCCGTCCTTGCGGAAGGCGGTGTCGATCGACCCGTACCGGGTGGCGAACACCGCGTAGCTCGACTGGTATCCCGGTTTGGGATCGACCAGGATGGTCAGCCCGGAAGGATGCCGGAGACGCCAGCATCGCTCGCCGGTGTGTTTTTGCAGGATTTCTTCCCATGCGGCCATATTACTGCGCCTCCTTTCCCGCCAGCAGGTACGCTGCACCAAGGCTCACGCCCTGCGCCGCAGCCGCCACCTGTTCTTTGGTGACGGCTTCGACCGCTTTCGCGGCTTCCTCCGGAGTGGAGGGGATTTCCTGGAAGCTCTGCCCCAGATACCACGATCCGGCGGTGGACTGCAGGTCGCCGACGGTGCGGAACTGGTTCACTACGCTCAACCGGGCGGACTCCAGATCCTCGTCGGTGAAGCCGCCGGCCCGCACGGCGTCGAGCTGGCGGAGGATTTCCTCCTTCGCCCGTTCGGCGTTTTTCTCTTCCACCCCGCTGTCGATCAGCATCACGCCTTTGAGCCGGTCGTAGCTAGACTGGCAGTAATAGCACAAGCTGAGCTTTTCCCGTACGTTGCGGAACAGCAGGGAATGGGGCGTACCGCCGAGCAGGGCGTTCATCAGCCGCATGGCGGGCACGCCTTCGTCCGGTTCGGCCGCGCCGGCCCGCAGGCCGAGCACCAGCTTGGCCTGCCCCACGTCCATCCGCTCGACCGCTTCGCGCACCGTCGACGCCCGGCGGACAATCTGCGGCGTATAGCGGCAGGGATTACGGTCCGGCAGGGAAGCGAGCCCTGCCCGGAACGCATCGCCGATATCCTTCGGGATGTCCGCCCCCTGCGCGATCAGACGGACCTGTGCCGTGGAAAGCGCCCGCTTCCACGCTTCGGTGACCGAAGCAGGGGTGAGCGCCGACACGCCCTCGATTGTGCCGTGCCGGTCGACCGCATACGGTTCCCCTTCGCACAGCAGGCTTTCGCAGCGACGGCGGGCGTACAGCCGTTTTTCGTTGATTTCGGACTGAATCCGTTCGATCAGGCAGCGTTTTTCCTGCTCCACGTCTTTGGCGGGGAACGCCCCGTTTTCAAGCACCGGACGGAACAGCATGGAGCCGAGCAGCTCGGCGCAGGCGGACGCGACCGTTTCGCCATGCAGGGCGAAGCGGTCGTCGATCGACACCGCGTGGAGAACCAGCGCCTGGCACTCGCCGAGCCTGGTCACTTCGGCGACAATGCGGGCCCCGTACAGCTCGTTAAGCCGCCGTTTCAGGACGGTGAAGCCGGGATACGCTTCGCAGCTGCGCCGCAGCAGATAGGGCAGGATCGCGTATGCCGACGCGGCATCCTTGTCCAATGGGAGAAGGAGCGCGACAGACAGCCGCGCGGTTTTGAACCGGCCGTCGGATAAGGTAAGCAGGCCGGCGCCCCCGGTCAGGGGCTGATAAAGTGGATGCGGCAAAGAATCACTCCTTTTTTGCCGGTGTGCGATATACACCGCCCGGATGCGGGCGGGGCAATTCATACTGATTAGTATACCAAATACAGGGAGGATTGAAAAGCGGCAAAACGCAAAGAATCGGTGAAAATCCGGTGAAATAGCGGCGGCTTCCTTTGTGATCCCTGTGCTTTGGGGGGTGATGCATCGGAGGAAGGGGGGTCCCGGGGAAGGTTTTGTTTTACACCGGCCTTCTCCCCCTTGTTTAAAAGGACGGAGACGCCGTTTCCAACCGGGCATTTTGATCCGGAACGCGTTTGCGTTCAATCCGCAGGAAGGCTCAATTCCACCGTGTGCGCCGCGCCGTCCAGCGGGATCCGCTCCACCATTCGGCCGTCCACGGAAAGCCGGGGCTTGCCCCGTTTCACCCGGAGGGTTAGCGCGGAGCCGCCGAGGGTCAGCGACGCTTCGTACCCTTCCCAACGGCTGGGCAGACGGGGGGAAAGCTCCAGCCAGTCCCCGTGCGGGCGGATCCCCAGCAGATGGCGGAGCACCGCGGTGTAATACCATCCGGCCGAGCCGGTGTACTGGGTCCAGCCCGCCCGGCCGGGGCATTCCGCGTTGGCGTATACGTCCCCGGCAAGGGCATAGGGTTCGCCCTGGTATTGTTTCCCCAGCCCATCCGCGTATTTCTGTGCCGTGTTGAGCAGGCGGAGCAGGTCCGCCCCCTCGTCCGTCCGTCCGGCTTCCAGCAGGGCGATCGCCAACCAGACCGCCGCGTGGGTGTACTGCCCGCCGTTTTCCCGCACGCCGGGGGGATAGGCGGTGATATACCCCACCGGGCGGGCTTCCTCCGTTTTTTCAAAGGGCGGGGTAAACAGGCGGATCACGCCGTGTTCCCGGTCTACCAGATGCTCCAGGGCGGTGTCCAGCGCCGTGTTGGCGCGAGCGGGATCCAGCCCACAGAGCACGGCGAAGCTTTGGGTCAGGCTGTCCACCGCGCAGGCGTCCGCCCCCACCGCGCCGAGCGGGGACCCGTCGTCGAAGAAGGCGCGCAGATAGCGGTCGGTCGTGTAGCATCCTTCCAACGCGGCGCGGTAATCCGCCGCCCGCTTGCGGAAGGCTTCCGCCCGCGCGGCGTCTCCCCGTTTTTCGCAAAAGGGGGCGAACCGTTCCAGCGTCAGCGTAAGGAACATCCCCAGCCATACGCTCTCCCCCTTTCCCCCGGCACCGATGAGGTTGAAGCCGTCGTTCCAGTCCCCGTTGCCGATGAGCGGAAGGCCGTGCGCGCCGTGGGTGGACGCCCTTTCCAGCGCCCGTACGCAGTGGAGGTAGAGCGGGTCGGCGTAATCGGTGCGGGCCGGTTCGTTATACCGGTCGTGCTCGTCCGGGCCGAGTTCCGGCCCGGTCAGCCAGCGGATTTTTACGTCGAGAATCCCTGTGTCGCCGGTGAAATCCATATACTCCGCCGCGACGAAGGGGAGCCATACCAGGTCGTCGGAGCAGCGGGTGCGCACCCCGCGCAGGCTGTCCGGCAGCCGGTGCCACCAATGGAGCACGTCCCCCTCCTCAAACTGGACGGTGGCGCACCGCATGAGCTGACGGCGGGTGACCGCCGGATCCAGCCACAGCGCGGCGAGCGAATCCTGCAATTGGTCGCGGAACCCCCATGCGCCGCCGCATTGGTAAAACCCGGTGCGGGCGTTGATCCGGCAGGAAAGCACCTGCCGGGGGATCCAGTCCCCGGCCAGGGCGTTCAGCGCGGGGTCGGGCGTGCGAATCCGGGGCGGCCGTAGGGCGGGGGGCGCGGTTTTGACCGCGAGACCCGGCAGCTTTTTCGCCGCCGCCATCGCGGTTTCGGGGCGCCGCCCGGCCGCGTAGCCGAGCACGAAGGTGATTTTTTCCGGACGTCGGGGCGGCAATTTCCGACGGACGATCACCGCCGCACAGGGGTCGGGCACCGGGGAAAGGGTGCCTCCGCCCCAGGAACCGGACAGGAAGCCGCCGCGGTCGCAATCGCAGCCGTCCGCCCCGCCCTCGGCGGTGAGCACCATCGCCCCTTTGACGGCGGCAAAGGGGTTGTGCAGCGTAAGCGCGCCGTTTTCCCAGCAAGCGGCGGTGTGCCGGGCGTTGTCCCGGTTCACGCCGAGCACCGGTTCCGTGTAATAGGCTGCCTGCATCTCCATTTCCTCCGTTCCCTTGTTTTCCAGCGTGAGTTCCACCGTTTTCCAGGGGCCGCGCTCCGGCACCCGGATTTCCGCCTGGCTTTCCAACACCGAGCCGCCGGGAAATTCCAGCCGTCCGTCGTACCGGGCAAAGCCGTCTCCAAACGTCGGGGTGGAACCCCATATCACGTCGCGGATCTGCCCGCCGGCCCGCACGAGCAGCAGCTCCCCGCGATTGTCGGAAGCGGTGTCGTTCATCCAGGGGGTTAGCTTGTTCTCCCGGGCGTTTACCGCCCAGGTAAAGCCGAGGGAAGTGTCCGAGACCAGGGTGCCAAAGGTGGGGTTCGCCAGGATATGGCACCAGGGCAGGCGGGGCTTTCCATCCACCCGGAATCGCCCGTTTGCAAATTCCCCGCCGGGGATGGCAAACGGTGCGGCGGTTTCTTCCACCCCCACGGCTTCTCCGGCGGGGGTGATCGGTTCGGCGGGAAGGACCGGCGCGGGGCGGTATTCCGCGGGAGGAAGCCCCGGCCGCTGCAGGTCCCGCGCGCCATTATGGCGGCAGACGGCGGTGAGCAGCGCGAGCGCGTCTTCGCCGTGCAGTTGGAGATTGATCAGATGGATCCCGCCCCGCGCGCCAAGCACGTCTTCGCATTCCGCGTTTTGGGCGGCGGTGCGCAGCGCGTCCAGCACCGGCGCGTCGTACTCGCCGCCCTCGCGGTAAGCGACGCAAAGCTCGGTTTCCACCCCGCCCAGCCGCAGCGAACGGTGGAGCCGCATATACGGTTCCGCCCGGGAAGCGTCGGCCGCGTTGTGGATTTCCAGCAGGATGATCGGGTAATCCCCCGATACGCCGAGCGCCCAGAGCGCGTCCTGCCCACGGGTGTTTTCCCGCGCGGCGCCGGCCCATTCCCGATCCATCCGGGGCGGGTAAAACAAGTCGGGAAGAATCTGGGCGGCAAGCTGGGCTTCCACCCCTCCGAAGGGGGACGGGGCGGCCCGGTCGGCGGAAAGCAGCCCCTCCCGCTTTGCTTCAATCAACCGGTTGGCGGCTTCGGCCTTGGTAGGGGCGGCGGCGAGCACCAGCGTGACCGAACGCTGCCCGCGGGGAGGCAGTTCCACCGTCAGCCGGATGGCGACGGCGCTGTCCGGCACGCCGGAGCCTTCGCCCGAGAACGGCTGTACCATCGCCCCCGGCAGGGAAGCGATCCCCTGGGGGCGGAACAGCAGCGCTTCCCGGGACGCCTCGTATTCGAAATCCTCGCCGTCCAGTAAGCCGGCGGCCAGGCAGACCGGGGCTTCCCCCAGCCGCCCGCGCCGGGTGACGAACAGCGCGCCCGCCGCTTCGTCCTTGTGTACGGCGAGGAACAGGCGGGAAAAGGCCGGATGAGCCTGTGCATCCGCCCGCCGGGCTAGGCTCGGTTCCAGATAGAACAGGACGGTCGCCCGACGCTTGTGGGCGGAAAGGTTTTTCAGCGCCACCTGCCGCTGTTCACAGGGCAGGCGGGGATGCACCATCGCTCGCATCCCGGCTTCCAGTTCCCCTTTTGTCGCGGTAAAAATCGCCGCGCCGGGGCTGAAAGTGACGTGGCGCGCCGGTTCCTCTCCGCCGGAAAGATAATCCGGCGCGGCGGTGATCGAAAAGGGACCGCTCCCATCGTCCACCAGGGCGAAAACGCCCTGCGGCGCCCGGAGCAGGTCCTCGCTTACCCGGTGGATATCCAGCCCGTGGGAGGAGGAGAAACCCGCCCCGGTATCCGAGATGGCAAGCTGCCATTCCGCGCCGGAAAGCAGGTGCATCCGGGGCGTGCGGGGGTTGGGATGGGGGATTTCTACGCTCGCCGCCGGTTCCCGTCCGGGCAGGACGGGGGCGCGCTCTTCCTTCACCGGGTCGTATACCGTCCCTGTATCGGGCGCCTTTTCATACAGCAATTCCTCCGCACGCGCCATGTCGGGGTCCCGTAGGAACCGGCGGACGAACAGGTCGTCCATCGCGGCGTTGGCGCAGGCGATCAGGCTCATCCCTACGTGGTGGGCCATATAGCTGCGCACCACCGAATAACCGCCCCGCGCCGCGCGGGAGGGGGTAAAATCGGCGGCTTCGTAAAAGCCGCAGCCGCCGGCCATGCCCAGCCGCTCCAGGAGTGAGAGGTTGCGCAGCGAAGCGGCGGGGTCGGTGGTCAGGGCCAGGAAGGTGGAATAGGGGGAGATCACCAGTTCCCCGCCCAGCCCCCGTTTCAGGGCGAGCCGGGGGACGCCGTGCGCCTTGTACTGGTAATTCAGGTTGCTGTCGAAAGCGTAGAAACCGCTTTCCGATATGCCCCACGGGATATCCCGCGGTGCGTCCCGGCGGACCTTTGCGTGGGAGGAACCCCATAGAACATTCCGGGTGCGCCTGCGCTGGCAGTGCAGGCAGAAGCGGAGCGCTTCGTAGCTCATCGTCCCTTCCTCCGCCGGGAGAAGCAGGCGGGGCATGAAAAATTCAAACATCGTACCCGACCAGGATACCGGCCCCACCGAGCTTCCTGACCGGGCGAGGGTGCGCCCCAAAGCCCCCCAGTGCTTTTTCGGGATCTGTCGGGTGGCGATGGCGAAATACCCGGTCATCCGGCTTTCGCTCATCAGCAGGTCATAGTAGGAGGGGCTGCGTTCCCCGGTGTCCGGATCCAGCCCGATGTGGAACAACGCCCGCTTTTCGTTGTACATAGGGGTGAGGTCCAGTCCGTCCTGCAGCCGGCGGGCCATGGCGGCGACCGACTCCGCCCGCGCGCCCCGCAGCTCGGCCAACGCCTGCCGCAGCGCGACCAGACAGCACGCGAAGTTGCCGCTGTCCACGGTGGAGACATACCGGGGCGAGAGAGGGCGCAGGGTGCGGGTGTCGTACCAGTTGTAGGGGTTGCCTTTCCATTTTTCCAGCTTTTCCACCGTGGCAAGGGTGCGTTCCGCCCGCTCGAGCATCCCGTCGTCGTCGATCAGGCCAAAATCATGGGCGGCGGCGATGCACAGCAGGTACAGCCCGATATTGGTGGGGGAGGTGCGGTGGGCGACCCGCCAAACCGGCGATTCCTGCAGGTTGTCCGGAGGCAGGTAGTGTTCGGCGGCGGTGCAGCGTTCCTCGTAATACCGCCACATCGCGGCGGCGTAAGCGCCTACCCGTTCCTTTTGTCCCGAAGTCAGGGCGCGGGAGTTTTTGTCCGGAACCGGCCGGGCAGAATACACCGACAGCGGAAGCAGAAAGAGGAAAAGAAGCCCACCCAGCCGGGCGAATCCCCTGCCGAACACGAGCAAAAAGGCCGCGATCAGCAGGGTCGGCCAATACCGGCGCAGGCTTTCCCGCCAGCCGGAACGGCGCTTTTCCGCCTGGGCGGCGGTGGTCCATTCCAGCATCCGGCGACGGGTGAACAGGCGGGTAACCGCCCGCACGATGGCGTCTATGCCCGAAAGGGCCGCGGCGGGGAGCATCACCAGCGTATACCACGCCTGGGTCAACGCCCCCATCGCCCGGGGGAGAACGCGCGAATAATACCGGCCGCCCAACGTCAGCCAGCCGCCGTGGATTAGGGCAAGGAGGGCGGCCAGCAGATTCCCCGCGACGGGGGCCAGCAGGCCGGAGAGGGAAAGAATCTGCCCGGTCCGCCAGTCGAACAGCGAAGATAAGAGCAGGCAGAGCAGGCAGGCCGGCGGCGTGATCGAACGGCGCAGGTTGTCCAGCAGCTTCCATTTGTCCAGCCCGGTCAGTGGGAGGGTGCGGTTCCATAAAAACGGCGCGTTTTGCCAGTCACCCCGGATCCAGCGGTGCAGCCGGTCCAGCCAGCCTCCCATTCCGGAGGGGCAGCCGTCGGTCATCGCCACGTCCGAAACCAGCCCGGCGTTTAACAGGCTGCCTTCCAGGATGTCGTGGCTGAGCACCTGTTCCGGCGGCAGCTTCGGGCTGGCCGCGGCAGCGAAGGCTTCGATGTCGATCAGCCCCTTGCCGGTGAAAATCCCGGCGGAAAAGCAGTCCATATACGGATCTCCCGCCGGGACGTCGTAGGGAGTGATCCCGCCGATCCCCGCCATGGCGCGGGAAAAAGCGGTACGGTTGGCGCTTTTCAGCTCCGGCTCCATCCGGGGGGCGAAAAGCCCGTGGCCCTTCACCACGCGAGACTTCCCATCCTTTCCGGCGCCGAGGACGGCCCTGTTCATCGGGTGGAGGGCGACCCCCACCAGCTCGGCGGCGGTGTCCAGCATCAGGCCGGTATCCGCGTCCAGCGCCAGCAGGTATTTGGTCTGCCGCAAGGTAGCCAGGTTCCCCTCCACGGCGAGAAAATGGGGTTCCCCGCCCCGGATCACCCGGATCAACTCCCCGATCGCGCCCCGTTTGCGTTCTTTTCCGGTATAGGCCCGCATCGTCCGGCTGTACTCCCGCGGGCGGACCAGGAGGACGAACCGCCCGTCATGCCGGCGGTTCAGCCGCCGGATTTCACGGCGCATGGCGGATACGGCGGTTTCGTCTCCCGGCAGGGTGGGATACGCTGCCTGCGGCAGGTCGGCCAGCAGGCAGACCTGCACCGCACCCCGGCCGTTGGTATTGTAAAGGTGAAAAAGATGCTCCGCCGTCTTTTTCGCCCCCTTAGCGGAAGGGAGGAGGGTGGAAACCGCGATCACGGTGCGGCCCTCCTCCGGGATCACCCCGTCCAGTTCGAGCCGGGGAAGGCGGCGGGGCGCCAGGCCGCGCAGGACGATGTGCTGCACCGCCGGGCGGAATAGTTCGTAGAGAGGGAGATACAGCAGCAGCGCCGCCCAGAGATTTCTCGCCCAGGCAGCGAGCAGTACAGCGGCGACAGCAGGAAGCGCAGCGGTGAGGAAGAGCAGCACCCGTCCCCTCGTCTGCCGCCGGGCGCCGTCCCCGAACACGGCGAGTGGAACGCCGACATGTCTCTCCCGTGGAGTGGCACCGCCCCGCGCCTGGTCGATGAGGGCGGCGGCGGAAACCGCTTCGCATCGTTCGGTCTGCAGCGCGGCCAGGGC
>CAMMRL010000037.1 GCA_946499275.1 uncultured Clostridia bacterium
CTTCGTAGGCCAGGTACCGGAGAAGCGCGGCATCCGGCGCCTTTTCGTCGATCAGGGAGGCCAGCCCGCCGACCGCGGCTTTGACGCTGGCAAGTTCCCCTTTGCTCATCCCGAATTTCGCCACGTCGACACTCTGAAAGCGGATTCCCCTTTCTTTGAAATACCGCTCCGCCTTTTTTGTATCGAAGCATTTGGCTTTTCCGAATATCTGAATATTCAACGTTTCGTCTCCCTTCGGCAAAACAAAAAGGAGGTACTGCAAACCGATTCTTCCGCAGTACCTCCTTTCATAGTCGCTGTGCGCCGTCCGTCGGGGACAGCACGTATCCGGTTTTATTCCACCGGCTGGTTGGAAGCCGCCAGTTCAAATTCCTCTTCGATCTCCTTGGAGGGTTTCTTATCCAGCAGGCTGACGACCAAAATTGCCGCGCAGGCCACCAGGAAAGCCGGCAGCAGCTCATAAATTCCCCAGATCCCGCCTAGAGGGCTGATCAGGAATTTCCAGACAAACACCATCACGCCGCCTGCGAACATGCCGGCAAACGCGCCCCAGAGAGTGGTACGCTTCCAGAAAAGGGAGAACAGGATCACCGGTCCGAACGCCGCGCCAAAGCCTGCCCAGGCAAAGGACACAATGTCGAAAATCGAACTTGTCGGGTCGAGGGCGATCAGCGCGCCGATTACCGCGATGACAATGATGGTGATGCGGGAAATCCACATCACGGTCTTGTCGCTCGCCTTTTTATAAATCAGTCCCTTGACGAAATTCTGCGATACGCTGGAGGAGGCCACCAGGAGCTGGGAATCCGAGGTGGACATGGTAGCGGCCAGGATCCCCGCCAGGATAACGCCCGCAATCAGGGCGGTGACAACGCCGTTGCTGCCCAGCACCTCCGCAATTTTTATGAAGATCGTTTCCGCTTCGGCGCTGGTGGTGAATTCGCCGGGCAGCATGGCTGAACCGACGATGCCGATAACCACCGCCGCCCCCAGGGAGATCAGCACCCACACCGTGGCGATCCGGCGGGAAGTTTTCAGTTCATGGGGGTCGCGGATCGCCATAAACCGGAGCAGCACGTGCGGCATACCGAAATAGCCAAGGCCCCAGGCGATCATAGAAAATGCCTTGAGAGCGCCGTAAGGTTCCGCACCCCCGCTGGCGGGATTATAGGTTTGGATCATACTCAAAAAGCCGGGCATGGACTGGGCGTTGTCAATCACCGCCCCGACGCCGCCGGCGGATACCACGCCGAAAACCAGTACGACCACCAGCGCGCCGGACATCAGGAAGCCCTGGATGGTATCGGTAGTGCTTTCCGCCAGGAATCCGCCGATCGCGGTATACAGGACAATGACCAGCGCACTGATCAGCATGGCCGCCGTATAATTGATGCCGAAAATGCTCTGGAAAAGGCGGCCGCAGGCGGCGAAGCCGGAAGCGGTGTACGGCACAAAAAACACCAGGATCACAATCGCCGATATGCTCATGAGCACCTTATGTTTGTCGTGGAACCGGTTGGAAAAGAAATCCGGGATCGTGATGGAGTTTTTCGCCACCACCGTGTACCGGCGGAGCCGTTTAGCCACGATCAGCCAGTTGACATAGGTGCCGACCGCCAGGCCGATCGCCGTCCAGCCCGCGTCGGCCAGCCCGGTAAGATAGGCCAGGCCCGGCAACCCCATCAGCAGCCAGCTGCTCATGTCGGAGGCTTCCGCGCTCATCGCCGTTACCAGCGGGCTCAGGCCGCGTCCGCCTAGATAGAACTCCCCGGTCGTCTTGCTTTTTCGGGCATACAAAATCCCAATGATGAGTACCAGAGCCATATACAACGCCATGGCTACCAGCATAAAAATATGTTCTGTCGTCAAACCGTTTCCTCCTCAAAAATTGATGTTCCTTCGGTCAGGAACCGTCATTTTCCTCCACTTTGCTTTTTCACCGCATCCCAATAAGCTTTATACGCCTGCTCGTTTTTGTTGTCCCCCGGCACATAATACACCTTGTCCTTGATCGCATCGGGCAGGTACTGCTGGGCGACCCAACCGCCGGGGAAATTGTGGGGATACAGATAAAACTGCCCTTTCCGCTGCGCGTCCTCCCCGTCGAAATGCTTGTTCTGAAGCTGGCGGGGGATCGGGCCGGAGATGCCGGCCTGCACGTCCGCCATCGCCGCGTGGAAGGCCTCCGACGCCGCGTTGGATTTGGGCGCGTTGCACACCATGATCACCGCGCAAGCCAATGGATGGAGCGCTTCGGGCAAGCCGACCTGCATCGCCGCGTCCACCGCCGCCTTGACAATGGGGATTATCATCGGGTAGGCCAGGCCCACGTCCTCGCACGCGCAAACCATCAGTCGCCGGCAAGCGGAGGGCAGGTCCCCCGCGTTGAGCAGGCGGGCCAGGTAATGGATCGCCGCGTTCGGGTCGGAGCCGCGCATCGATTTCTGGTAGGCGGAGACGATATCGTAATGTTCGTCCCCGTCCCGGTCGTACCGCATGGCGCTGCGCTGGGCGAGCTGGTCGGCGATCTCCGCAGTGACGTGGAGCGCCCCCTCCCCGTCCGGGGAAGCGGCCAGCACGCAGAGTTCCACCGCGTTGATCGCCTTGCGTACATCCCCGCCGCAGGCGGTGGCGATATGCTTCACCGTCTCGGGTTCCACCGAAATCACCAGGGCCTGTTCCTCTTCCAGAAAGCGGAACGCCCGCTCGACCGCCTGTTCGATATCCGCCGGCTCTACCGGCTTGAATTCGAACACCGTGGACCGGCTGAGGATCGCGCTGTACACATAAAAATACGGGTTTTCCGTCGTGGATGCGATCAAGGTGATCCGCCCGTTTTCAATATGTTCCAGCAGCGTCTGCTGCTGCTTTTTATTGAAGTACTGGATCTCGTCCAGATACAGGAGCACCCCGTTTACCGCAGCGAGGGTGTCCAGCTCCTCCACCACCGCCTTGATGTCGGCGGTGGAAGCGGTGGTACCGTTCAGCCGGTGAAGGCGCATATCGGTCTTCTGAGCGATAATCCGGGCCAGCGTAGTCTTCCCCACGCCGGACGGCCCGTAAAAAATCAGGTTAGGAATACGCCCCGAATCGATAATCCCCCGCAGCGCCTTCCCGGGCGCGAGCAGGTGGCGCTGGCCCACCATATCGTCCAGCGTTTCAGGGCGCAACCGGTCAGCAAGCGGCGCGGCCAAATGGGAACCCTCCCTTATGTTTCAGTAATGAATCGTCCCGCCGGACAGAAAATGCCGGAAAACGCTTCACCGGACGGCGCCCCCGTCGGATGCGGCCCGACAGCCCGCGAAGAAATCCAGAGCCCGGCGGATGCTCTCGTCCCAGAAGTCCCATTCATGCCCGCCCGGCCATTCCTCGTAGGTATGCGCGAGACCCAGTGTCTCCAAATGCGTCCGGAACCGCTGATGGTCCTCATACATGAAATCGGACTGGCCGCAGGTGATATACAGCGGCGGACAGTCTCCCCGTTCCGCAGCGCGCGCAGCCAGTGGGAAGAGGTCGTCTTCCTCCGCCAATTCGCCGCCGCTGATCGCGTAGACTTCTTTCGGGTCCATCCCGCCGGTTTCCAAGCGGGAGCGGATATCCACCCCGCCGGAAAAGCTCGCGGCCCCGGCATACGCTTCTGGAGAGCGGAATGCGGCCTTCAGCGCGCCGTATCCGCCCATCGACAAGCCCGCGACGAAATTGTCCTCCCGCCGGGCGGACAAACGGAACATCTGCCTGCAGAGGGCCGGCAGCTCCTGCGTAATATACGTATAATATCTCACACCGTAGGCCATATCACAGTAAAAGCCGCGCTGTACCTCCGGCATCACCACGGCGAAGCCCGCCCGCTCGGCATAATAGTCCACCCGGCTCCGTCGCAGCCAGGCCGAATGGTTGTCCGACAGCCCGTGCAGGAGATACACCACCGGCATCTCCCCGTCCGGGCCGCCGGCTTTGCCGGTAGGCAGGGTCACCGTAAGCGAGGTCATCATTCCCAGGGAACCGGCATATATCGTCCCTTCAAAAACGGCCACCGAAACGATCCCCTTCCGAACGATTAATACAGCGGGTACCGGGCGCAGAGTTCGGTAACGCCCGCGCGGATCGCATCGGCCTTCGTCTCGAAATCCCCCACCGCGTCGGCGATGAAGCCGGCAATGAGATCCATGTCCGCTTCCTTCAGCCCGCGGCTGGTCACGGCCGGGGTGCCGATGCGGATGCCGCTGGTGACAAAGGGGGAAAGCGGCTCGTTGGGGATCGTATTTTTATTCACGGTGATGAACACCTCATCCAGCCGGTGCTCCAGCTCCTTGCCGGTGATGCCGGTATCCCGCAGGTCCATCAGCATGAGATGGTTGTCCGTGCCGCCGGAAACCAGCTTCAGTCCGCGATCGGTCAGACCTTTGGCCAGCGCGGCGGCGTTCAGCCGGATCTGGTGCTGATAAGCTTTGAACTCGTCAGTCAGCGCTTCCCCGAAGCAGACTGCCTTCGACGCGATCACATGCATGAGCGGGCCTCCCTGCGAACCCGGGAAAACCGCCTTGTCGATCGCTTTGGCATACTCCTCCCGGCAGAGGATCATTCCGCCGCGGGGGCCGCGCAGGGTCTTATGGGTAGTGGTGGTCACCACGTCGCAGTAGGGGACCGGGTTCATGTGCTCCCCGGCCGCAACCAAGCCGGCGATATGCGCCATGTCCACCATCAGCAGCGCGCCGCAGGCGTCCGCGATCTCGCGCAGTTTGTCGAACCGGATCTCCCGGGCGTAAGCGCTCGCCCCTGCAACAATTAGCTTCGGCTTGACTTCCATCGCCTGCGCCATCAGCTTGTCGTAATCGATATAGCCGGTTTCCTCGTCCACGCCGTAGGCCACGAAATTATACAGCGCGCCGGAAAAATTCACCGGCGAGCCATGGGTCAGGTGGCCGCCGTGCGCTAGGTTCATCCCCAACACGGTGTCGCCCGGCTTAATCAACGCAAAATACGCCGCCTGGTTGGCCTGTGCGCCGGAGTGGGGCTGGACGTTCGCATGTTCCGCCCCGAACAGCCGGCAGGCGCGGTCCCGCGCGATATTCTCCACCACGTCGACATCCTGGCAGCCGCCGTAATACCGCTTGCCCGGATAGCCTTCCGCGTACTTATTGGTCAGCACGCTGCCCATGGCGGCCATCACCGCTGGGGAAACGATGTTTTCCGAGGCGATCAGTTCCAGATTGCGGCGCTGGCGGAACAGTTCCTGTTCCATGGCCTGTCCGACCTCCGCATCGGCGGCTTTTACAAAGCCGATGGTGTCCATCATATTGGAGTACATAGCCTTAATCTCCTTTACCCATTGGTATAAAAATAATATATCTACTATAGCACTTTCCACCCGTGCCCCGCAATAGAAAAGACGGAATTTTTCGGGAATTTTCCCGGAAACGTCCCGTCTTTAAGGAAGATTTCTTTCCCTTTCTCCGATCCCCAAGCCGCCGGGCCGTACCGGCTCCCGGTCCAGCCAATCCCGCAAAGGGAGCCAGAGCGCCCGCTTATCCTCCCATTTCATCGCCCGGGCCGGGCTGGTGGAGGGGAGCGTTACTTTGGGCAGCAAAGCCAGGGGATCCGGCCTTACCAGCCGTTTATACAGATTCGCCGCGCCCTGCGAGTTGAAGAATACCGCTTCCAGCCCGGGACAGCGGATGGCCAGCGCCGCAAAATCGTTCGGTTCCGGCTGACGGATGGCGGCGTCCGCGCTCCCCTTCCGCTCGCATTCCCGCAGAACATCCCATAAAGCGATCCGCTTTTCCCGCACAAAAGCGACCCGTTCCTCGTAACTATCCGGCAAAGGGCGGTTCCACAGGCTGAACAGAAGCCGCCAGAAGGTGTTCTGCGGATTCCCGTAATACTGCGTTTTTTTCAGGGAAAGCACGGACGGCATGGTACCGAGGACCAGCACCCGCGCGTTTTCCGCCGCCACCGGCGGAAATCCTTGCGGCATAGCGTTTCTCCTTTCAAATGTTCCTCTAGGAGCGTTTGATTCAGGCGGTGGTTATTCCCGCTCATACCTCGACAGCAGGGCGGTCGCCAGGTTTACCTCCGCTTCCCACGCGGGGTACTCTTCCGGCGGCGCACCGTCTTCCACCGACCAACAGCGGGACATCGCCATATCGACGAAAAAGCAACGCGCAATGTCCGCGGCCGGGTAACCGAGCCGGGCCGCCAGCGTCTCCAACGCCGCCTGCAAAAAGTCGACCGGTCGCGCGGCGTCCCGATACGGCTCGTTGAGCAAAAACCGCGGCAGGTCGAAAAGCGGGTCGCCGATTACTCCTTTGGGGTCAATGATACGGTAGCCGCCTTCGCACTGCAGGATATTGTCGTGATGCAGATCCCCATGGAGGAGAAGCCGCCGCGTATACCTCCCCCACAGCGAACGGCAGAGGGTTTCCGCCTGCTGCATCGCCCCGGAAAGTACGAGACCGCCGGGCAGGCGGCGCATCGTACAAGCGATGTTCTCCACCCACTCCCCATAGGTGCGATACCGGATATCCTCCTGCGGCGCACGGTGCAGCCCTTCGAATACGCCGCAGAAAGCCCGGAGCCTGTCTTCTTGCTTAGGGACGGCGCGCAGCGGCGTGCCGGGAAGCAGGCGCTCCAGCAGCAATACGCCGTTTTCCGGTTCTGCTTCATACAGGCGGCAGAAGCACCGTCCGCTGTATTCCCGCAGCGCGCTACACTCCGTAAACATTTCCCGGCAGGGCCGCCCAAGCTTCAGCACCACATTCCCATAGGTTGCGGAATACGCGGTGAACAGGGAGTTTATGGAATAATACGGGATAAATCGCAGCTCCCGCAAGGCCCACCGCTGCCCATATACGGCAAGACCGGTTTTTACCTTTTCCGCGAAATCCCCGCCGAAATACGTGCGAAGCGCTTCCCATTCCCCTGGACCAAATACCTCCGCCAATCCATCGTCTCCTCGCTTACGAAACTGCCGTTTTTCTCATTTTATCATAGGGGACACCGGGATACAAGCGCCGCCCTAGGAAGCGCAGGGGTGGTGAGGAACAAACCGCCAGCGATTTGCCGACGTACTCTGTCACAAAATTTTCCGGCAGCCCCATCATCGAAATGGGAGACAAAAGGCGACAACTATGGTATAATATCCGACACAAAGCAGTGATCACTGCAGGGCAGGGCCCCTCCCAGGCGCAAAAGCTCATGCCGGCCGCCGCACCAGGCTGACTGATATGCCGGCCGGGCGGCCATCCCTTCTTATCCCTGCCGAGAAGAAACGCGCCAGCGTTTCTTGCTTTCGCCGCCTCACCAGGCTGACCGATATGCCGGCCGGGCGGCGATATAGAAAGGACGTGGATTCCCATGAGCACCACCAAAACAGCGAAAAAAATCAGCAAAAAAGAGAGGGAAAAACGCAAAACCGCCGCGCTGCGTGCAGTAGAAGCGCTCAAGGAGCGATATCCGGACGGGATCTGCTCCTTGCAATATCGCGACCCGCTCCAACTATTGATCGCCACCCGCCTTTCCGCCCAATGTACCGACGCGCGGGTGAACATGGTTACCCCGGCTTTGTTTGAACGGTTCCCCACCCTGGACGCCTTCGCGGATGCCAGCCCGGACGAGGTGGGCGAATACATCCGTTCCTGCGGCCTGTATAAAACCAAAGCGCGGGACATCGTCGCCATGGCCAACAGGCTGCGGGAGGAATACCACGGCGTGGTCCCCGATACGGTAGAAGAGCTAACCAAGCTCCCAGGCGTAGGCCGCAAAACCGCCAACCTGATCTGCGGCGATATTTACGGCAAGCCTGCGGTGGTGGCCGATACCCACTGTATCCGGATTACCAACCGGCTGGGGCTGACCGACACAAAAGATCCGTATAAAGTGGAAATGCAGCTCCGCGACCTTCTGCCTCCGGACGAAAGCAACGCGTTCTGTCATCGCCTTGTCTTATTCGGGCGGGATATCTGCTCCGCCCGCTCCCCTCACTGCGGGGAATGCCCTCTGGCGGAAGGTTGCCCCGGAAAAGGAGAAAACCCAAAATAGCTGTTATAAGCATAAAAAAGCGAAAGCGAGCCGCCTGTAAACGGCTCGCTTCCGCTTTTTATGGGATAACTCTTACTCGGCAATATCGGTTAATTCCATTTCCGTGCCTTTTCCCCCTGGGATGATTGTCAACTCCGGCGTTTTCGGCCGGCCGTCTCTCAGGCGGGTGCGGCAGCGGGAGTAGATCGGCGCGGCAATCAGGCTGAGGAAACCCCAAAGCACGCTGTAAAGCAGGCAAACCTGCCCTTTTATATTGAACAGCATCCCGCTGTAATCCCAAACGTTCAGCTTCATTTTCAAATTAAACAGGCAGCCGCTGAGGAACTCCACCGATGTCACCGCCAGCGCGCAGAGTACACAGCGCTGAAACAGCCCCTTCCGGCAGAATGTATGAATCCGCCCGATCAGGTTAAAACAAGCCCCTCCCACAAAAAACATGGTCCAATGGGAATATCCTCTCCAAAGGACTTCTATAATGTTATACAGGAAGCCGCCGATGCAGAATAGGCAAAGGCTGCATTTGAGTTCCTGTGCCAGCGACTTGCCGCTTGGTTTGTCCATTTGTTATCACCCTTCCGCGCATCCCGCAAAACGCGGCCGGTGTTACGCCGCCGGCCGTTTCCTTGTTAGGATGCCCCGGAAAGTACAGGATTCCTCCGTTAGTTTTTACCACAAGGTATCAAAGCCGTTCTTCCCTTTCCATATTCTTTCTAGGATTACGCGGGAAAACGCTGTTTTTTCTTAAGGGAAAATTCTCTTTTTTTGCTTCCGAATTCTTTAAACCTGTGGTATGATAATTTTTTGGTTGACGAAAACCGTCGTATTTAGGGGAATCCTCTGCATTTTCAGCCGGCTTTTGCCAGCGGCAGATGAGAGTGGAACAAAATCGGGCGCTTACAAGCTTTTGGCCGGACAAGGAACCTCTGCCGCGCCCCTGTGTTCTGTTGGGCAAAACGGACGAGTGACACTCTTCCCTTGATCGGCAAGAGACTATCCGAACCATGAAATGGATTCAGGAGGAACTATGGAAAGCATTCGTGATAAACAATTGGAAATTACGCCGGCCGCCGCTGTCCCTGCACATCCGGAGACAGCGGCGAAGGATAAAGCTGCTGTAGGGAAAAGCCAACTTTTCCGGCACGGAAAGCCGCGGCGCAAATCCATCCGGCAGATCAAACTGAATTATTATACCCTGTTTTGGATTTTTTTCATTGGTTGTTTTGTCGGGGTAGTGCTGGAAACTGCCTGGTGCCTTATCACCCGCCACCATTATGAAAGCCGTGTTGGTGTAATTTACGGGCCGTTTAATCCGGTATACGGGTTCGGAGCCGTTTTGCTTACCATCGCCCTAAAATGGCTTGGCGACAAGCGGGATTTGTGGATTTTCCTCGGCAGCATGGTGATCGGCGGCGGCTTTGAATATCTGTGCAGCTTTGTGCAGGAAGTGGCGTTCGGCACCGTTTCCTGGGAGTATAGCCAGACACAGTTCAATTTCAACGGGCGCACCAACATAATGTACTCGTTCATGTGGGGGCTGCTCGGCCTGTTGTGGGTAAAGGAGATTTTCCCCCGGCTGTATGCCCTGATTGAAAGGATCCCCAAAAAGCCGGGACTGGTTCTAACCATTGTGCTTACAGTGTTTATGGTGCTCAACATGCTGATTTCCGCTATGGCGGTGGAACGGCAGACACAACGACGTCTGGGCGTGCCGGCCACCAACCCCATCAGCCAGTTCCTTGATAAGCATTATCCGGACGACTTTTTAGAAAAAATCTATCCGAATATGATGGTGGTGGAAGAACTGCCGCAATAGCAAAGCGCCGCCGGAAATTTCGGCGGCGCTTTCGGTCTCGTTATGAGGGGTGGCTGTACAGAGAAAACCGGAACGGGAAATCCCCCTGCCAGGTGGACGGATAACGGCGGGCGGGTCCACCGCCCGCCCTGTGCCAACGCCATTTTTGTCCATGCCGTCCTGCAGCATCTGGAGACAAGCTCCCGTTTTACCGGCTTGGATGAATGGGGAAGGAAAATGCTCCCTTACCTGCCAGGAGATTGTCCCGCCGATCTGGGGGATTTTTCGGACGAGCAATGCGGACGGGCGATGGAAATTCTTCGCAGTCTCCACCAGGAACTGGCGGACTTTCCCGGCTGCCTGGAAGGGGAAACCGTATGCCATTACGGTCCTTCCCCCCTGCAATTTTGTGTTTCAGGGCGAGCTCCCCTGCGCCCTCATCGACTGGGACGCGGCAGACATCGGCGATCCGGCGGACGACCTCGCTTACGCTGTCTGGATGTGGCTGGACATCGGCAACCCGGATATCCCGCCGGAACGCACAGGAAGGCGGCTACGGGATATGCTGGATGCTTACGGCCTTCCTGTGGCGAGACGGCAGGGCTTTCTCCACCGGATGCAGACACAAATGGAGCGGGCGGGGCAACAGCATCAGCCCTTACGCCCACCAACTTCCTGTCGTTTCCTTGTTGATAACGCTAGATCAAGTTGCAAGAATTCGGATAATATGGTATACTATATGCATTATGCCGTTTAGCCAGATGATCAGCATCCCGATTGGATGCCTGCGCTGCGGAACTGGGTTTTCCAACTGTCTGGGCAGTGCGTTTTTGTTTTTCCGCCAGAGATATTTATGAGGAAAGCCGCTCTTTTCATGTGCGCCGCCGGCAAACGCCAGTTGCGATGTCGAGCGGGCGGCGCTATAAAATCCAACCGGGCAGCCGGACAAGGTCGTGTTCTATTTGTCAAAAAAAACGCCGACGACGGTGAAGGAAAACAAAAGAAAACATCCGGTGCTAAGAGCATTTTTTACCGCCTTTCTTGCCGGGCTGGCGGTATGCAGCATCGTTTTGGCTTTTCATCTGGAGAGTTTATGTGGAAAAGGAAATCCCTGCGCCCCTTTTTTCGGCGGGCAGGGCGATGATCCCAGCCAAAGCGGCGGCAATACGTCCGGAAGCGGGACTGTTCCTGCCAATCAAACGTTTGAGGAATACCTGAACGACACCATATTTATCGGCGATTCCCGCACCAACGGCATGGCCAATTACGGCTTTGTCCCGCGCGAGCGGGTGTACGCCATCGACGGGGCCAATCATCAGGCGGCCCGCACGCAGCGTTTCCTGATACTCAGCAGCACCGGCGCCAAATTGACGATTGCAGAAGCCATTGGTATCGTCAAACCGGCGCGGATGGTTGTTTCCTTTGGCATCAACGGCGTCGCTTTCATGGGGGAAGAAACATTCATGGACGAATATGCCGCCTTTTTGGATGAGCTAAAGGCCGCTTCTCCCGACACGATCCTGATCGTACAGTCCATTTTGCCGGTATCCTCTTCCCTGGAAGCCGACGATCCCCGGATGGCCAATTCGATCATTGACGCCTATAATCAAAAACTCCAGGCCCTGACCCTGGAAAAAGGCGGACGCTGGCTGGATACCGCCGGGCTGCTCAAAAATTCCTGGGGATCACTGGACGCGGCATACGACGCGGGGGACGGCCTGCATTTTAACCAGCAAGCGTACGAGACTCTGGTGGCCTATTACGACAGCAATCGTTTCTACTGATATCCTGCGGCAGACCTTCGTAAAGGAGGAAAACACGATGAAAGTGGCCGTTATCGGAACCCGCCGGGTTCCAGATACCATCACCTCCCGTATACTCTCCTATCTTCCGGCGAACACTACGGAACTGGTCAGCGGCGGGGCGGAGGGTGTGGACCGCGCCGCGGAGGAAATTGCCGCTTCCCTTTCCCTGCCGATCCGGCGTTTCCTTCCGGATTATGAAAAGTATGGGCGGCGCGCGCCGCTTATGCGCAATCTGGAAATTGTTCAGTGTGCGGACGAAGTGCTGGCCTTTTGGGATGGCGCTTCCCGCGGCACCATGCACAGCATCGCAGAATGCATCCGGCTAGGCAAACCGGTGCGAGTCATCCCTTTGAGCGTCCTCTATCCACTGGAACGCTTTCCCCTCCCCGACGACACTTCCGAAACGATGGAGCGTTAGAAAACCATGAGCGTTATAAAAGGGAAAATTGAAGCGAGCATCACTCTCAGCCGATCGACCTGCTACTTTATGCGCACCGGCAAATGCTCGCTTAATGTGGTGACCGACTATTATGTGGCGACCTCCACCCGCACGGCGGCGAACGACTTGTTATACTGCCCGCGGCTCTACCGGGCGATGTGCAATCGGGAACGGATGAAACCGATTGCCGTCACCCCCTGCGAATGCGGGCACGCGGAAGTGGTTTCCGGCCATCAGCGAGCTTGTATTGCAAGCATAAAGGATCTGGAACTGACGATCCAGCCCGCCGGGCCGGAGGTCAAGGCCGACTGCCCGATCTGCGGCGGCCAGCTCACCTTTGAGGAGAACAGCGGAAACAATCGTATCGTTACCCTGCGCGTCCGAGTGGAGGACACGGGGAACGAGGATGCCGGAACATAAACAGCCCGCGGAGAATACTCCCAGCGGGCTGTTTTTATTTATTAGTTAGGCGGTTGTGTTTTCAGTATGGAGCTTCCCGGCCGATTGGAAAATCACGCGGGCAGGAACCGCTCATCCTGTTGCAGTACACATCCGACCCGGCCAATTTATTCCTTCGGCCCGAGCGCTTTCGCAATCATCCGGGCGCATTTGTACACATCCCCGCCGCCCATTGTGAGCACAAGGTCGCCTTTTTCCGCATGTGCGGCGACGTAATCCGTGATTTCCGGGAAGGTCGCCAGATACAGCGCGCCGGGGATACGATCGGTGATCTGCTTAGAGGACACCCCCCAGGTATTTTCTTCCCTCGAACCCATAATATCGCTAAGGATCACCCGGTCCGCCGCCGAAAGGGACTGGACAAACCCGTCCAGATGGCGGGCGGTGCGGGAAAAGGTAAAGGGCTGGAAGACGGCCCACACCTTCCGGTAATCCATCCCTTTGGCCGCTCCGATGGTGGCTGCGATTTCGGTGGGATGGTGGGCGTAATCGTCCGCAATGGTCACCCCGCCGAACGTCCCCAAGAATTCAAACCGCCGGCCGGCTCCGTGGAACGACCGTAGGCCGTCCGCGATCTGCCGGGCGTCCACGCCGCAAAGATACGCGGCGGCGGCCGCCGCCATGGAATTGGATATATTATGCGCCCCCGGCACGCCCAGCCGGATCGACGAAAAAAATTCCCCGTTGTGATACAAATCGTACGCGCCGTAGGAACCGTCCTCCAGGCGGCAGTTGCGGGCGGACCATTCCAACCCCGTGCCGGTGCCGTACCAGATCCGCTTCTTCGGGTCGATCCCCTCCACCGCCTTGCGGGCATTCGCATCGTCGTGATTGACAATCACCGCCCGGCTTGCCAGCCCGGCAAAGGTATGGAAAGAAGCGATCACATTGTCCAGCGTGCCGAAATAGTCTAGGTGGTCGGCGTCCACGTTGAGGATCACCGATACCGCCGGAGTCATCGACAGATAATGGTCCTGGAATTCGCAGGCTTCGCAGATAAAGGTATCGCTGCCGCCGGCCCGCCCGTTCGCGTTTACCAGCGGAAGGCGCCCGCCGATAAAAACGCTCGGATCCTGCCCCGCCTGGAGGAGGATCTGCGCAATCATCGATGTGGTGGTGGTTTTGCCGTGGGTCCCCGCCACCCCGACCGCATTGCCGTAATGGCGGCTGATCAGCCCGAGCAGTTTTCCCCGCTCGATCAGCGGGATTCCCCGCCGCTGCGCTTCCTGCAGCTCCGGGTTTTGCGGGTTAACCGCCGAGGTATACACTACCAGTTGTGCGTCCCCGATATTTTCCGCCGCCTGATACATCGCCACCGGGATGCCCAAGCCGGCCATCCGGTCCACATTATCCGAAGGATTCACATCCGATCCGGTGATCACATAGCCCCGCGAGTGAAGGATTTCCGCCAGCGGGCTCATTCCCGAGCCGCCGATCCCCACAAAATGCACCCGCTTGACCAAACGCAGGATTTCCTGCAATTCCTCGTCGGTGCGTGCCGTTGTCTCCATATATCGCGTCCAACCCTTTCCGCTGCCGCATCGCGTTCCGTTTTATCCCTATACATCAAGTGCGCGGCGTTATCCTATTTATTATATTACCGTCGGACAGGAAAATAAACACTTTTTTCGAAATACCTCCCCGCTTTCGCTTTCTTCTCCCTTTGGGAATGCCACAAGAAGACAAGGAAACGCTCTCGAACGTGTAACAGGCCCATTTCCGGATCAAATGGCGCGTTATACTCTCCTCTGCTTTCCGGAAAGAACCATGTGTTCCCTTTTTCCTCTGTTTTACAGCCCGAGTTCTTCGCCCTGCTGCAGGAAACGGCCAAGCCCGCTGTATCGCAGGGTTTTCCGGTTGTTGTTCACCATTTCGGCAACCGTCGCCCGGCTCCCCACGATAATCAGCAGGGATTTGGCCCTGGTCACCGCCGTGTACAGCAAATTCCGATAGCAGAGCATCGGCGGGTTGCGGTAAAGCGGGAGGATCACCGCGTCGAATTCGCTGCCCTGAGACTTGTGGACCGTGGCGGCATAGGCCAGTTCCAGATCCTGCGCCTCCTGTTTGGTGTAGAAAGCAACCCGGTCCTCATACCGCACGCTGAGGGTGGATTCCCGCGTATCGATGTCCTCCAGTACGCCGATGTCCCCGTTAAACACGCCCTGGCCGATTTCCCCGTCGTCCCTTGTCCAGCCGATATCGTAATTGTTGCGGATATGCATCACCTTATCCCCAACCCGCAGGGTGGTCCCTTCCACCGTCAGCTCCCGCCGCTCCTCCGACTCCGGGTTGAGCAGGGCCTGCAGCCGGCGGTTCAGCTCCCGGGTCCCCAATTCCCCTTTCCGGCCGGGACAAAGCACCTGGATACCGTTAAACACCGTATACCCGTATTTCCCCGGCAATCGGTAGCTGCAAAGGTCGAGCACCGTCTGGGTCACCCCCTGTACGCTGTCCTGGGATAAGAAAAAGAAATCCCCGTCCCGGAAGGCCATCTCGGGCATCTGCCCGGCGACAATCCGGTGGGCATTGGAAACGATGTGGCTTTCCATCGCCTGGCGGAACACCTCGGTGAGCTGCACCACCGGCAGCACGCCGCTTTCCATCAAATCGTGCAGTACACAGCCCGGCCCCACGGCAGGAAGCTGGTCGGTATCCCCAACCAAGATCAAACGGCACCCCGTCTTCAGCGCGCGCAGAAGGCTTTCGAAAAGGATCACGTCCACCATGGAAAGTTCGTCCACCACCACCGCGTCCGCATCCAGCGGATTCTTCTCGTTCCGGCCGAACGCGGGGGTCTCCTCGTCCTCCCACTGCACCTCCAGCAGGCGGTGGATGGTCTTCGCCTCCCGCCCGGTCAGTTCCGCAATCCGTTTAGCGGCGCGCCCGGTCGGCGCGGCGATGGCCACCGTCTCCCCCATCTGTTCCAGAATGGCGATGATGGCCTCCAGCGCGGTGGTTTTACCGGTGCCTGGGCCTCCGGTCAGGATCAGCGCCCCTTTCTCCACCGCTTCCACAATCGCCAGGCGCTGCTGGGCCGCATAGGTGATGCCGCTCTGCCGTTCGATACGGTCGATGCTCTCTTCAATGTGGCGGTTTGGCAAGGGAGGGAACCCGCCGATCAGCCGGATGCGGGCGGCGCAGTATTTTTCCGCCCGATGCAGGTGGTTCAGGAAAATGAAGCGGCGTTCGTCAAACAGCTCTTCCTTTACGGTAAAAGCCGCGAGCATACCGTCCAGCACCTCCGCGACCATCCCCGGCTCCACGCCGAGCAGGCTGACCGCGGTTTCGCACAACTTGTCCGCCGGCAAGCAGGTGTGCCCATTGTTCAAGTTATGCCGCAGTATATATAACAGGCCCGCTTCCACCCGGTTGGGGTCGTCCGCCGGGCGGTCCATCCCCATACAGATCTGGTCCGCCCGCTCAAAGCCGATGTACAGCCCGGACGAGCAGAGCAGGTACGGATTCTGGCGCATCCGCTCCACGGTGGACGCGCCCCATTTTTTCCAGCATCGCAGGGCCTCCCCCGGGGTCAGGCCATAGCCGGAAAAGGCGAGCAGCACCTCCCGCAAGCCGAACTGGGCGGCGTATTCCTCCGCAATTTTCTGCGCCTTGGCGGGAGAGATGCCCTTGATCTCGGTCAGCCGTTCCGGTTCTTTTTCCATCACTTCCAACGCGCTGCTGCCGAATTTTTCCACGATGCGGATCGCGGTCGCCTGGCCGATCCCTTTGACCGCGCCGGAGGAAAGGTACTGCAGGATCGCGTCTTCATCCGTGGGGAGATGGCGCTCACAGTATTCCGCGCGGAACTGTACCCCGAAACTGGGATGTTCCACCCATCCGCCAAGCAAGCGGAGGGTTTCGCCCACCCCGACCATCGGCAGCACGCCGACGACCTTATGCAGCTCCTGCCCGTCATCCAGCTCGATCACCGTCCAGCCGTTGTCCTCGTTACGGAAAACGATCCGTTCCACGCTGCCGATGAGCTGGTCAAGTTGTTTTTCCTCCATAATCCGAATCCTTTGCTTTCTATAAACTAACGGTGGGGCGCCGCCGGAAATTCCGCCCTGAAGGCGGCGATGGGCAGGAGATGTCCCGCCCCGCTTCGTCACGGCAAAAAAGGACGGCGGCGCCGTCCTTTTTTGCCGTGACCGGCCTGTTTCCTCTTCCGGCGGTGCGTATAATTGTATTATACCGCATCCGCCCGGTTACTGTAAACGGGATTCGAACATTTTTTCGAGCGCGTTTTTCAATTCCGCCGATTTCTCCAGCCGGACGGACGGATATTCGGCGCATACCTTTTCGGCAAGCGCCCGGGTCTCCTCGTCCATTCCCGCGTCCAGCACAAAAACCGCTCCGGCGGCATCCTCCGTCCAGCGCGTCTGGGCGGCGGCGGTGCGGATACGGTACTCCACATCGTCGCAGTGGCCGTGTACGGGCAGCACCAGGATGCCGGAACACGGTGCGGCCGGCCGCATAATCCGGGCGGCGGCGCGGCGGATCAGTTCCATACAGCCGTAAAGCGCCAACAAAAGTACCAGCACCAGCATAATGGTTTCACCCATATCGTCCACCCTTTCCCAATCGGCGGGCTGCGCAGCGCCATTTTCTCCATAGCCGTCAAAAGGCTTTTTTAAGAGAAAACCGGCTGTGCGCAGTCTCATGTATTTTCACGCGGAAAATACATTCCCGCCTCGTACCCACCCAGCATTTTCCGCGTGTATTCCATCGTATGCCGGAACCGAATTTTGGTGAAAGGGTGCTTCTCTCGGATTTTTCCTTTCCGCCTTTACAACGGCTGATGGGACACCGTAACGGGATACACTGCCTGTCCAGGGAAGCGGGAGGGGATCGCCTGAGAGAACGGGTGATCGGTTTTTTGCTTTCTACCGGTTACGCGCCGCGGACTTTATGCATCTCAAGCTGGGCCATCACCAGGCCGTAATAGATGCCCTTCTTGCGCATCAGCTCATTGTGGGTACCCACCTCCGCGATGCGGTGCTTGTCGATCACGACGATCCGGTCGGCCTCCCGCAGGGTGGAAAGCCGGTGGGCAATGGCAAAGGTGGTCCTCCCATGGGTCAGGCGGCCGAGCGCCTCCTGGATCTGGTATTCGGTTTCGGTATCCAGCGCGCTGGTCGCCTCATCCAGGATCAGCAGCCGTGGGTTGTGCAGGATAGCCCGGGCGATTGCAACCCGCTGCCGCTCGCCGCCCGACAGGGTGTACCCCCTCTCTCCCACATAGGTGTCGTACCCATCGGGAAGCTTGGTGATAAACTCATGGGCGTTGGCCATTTTCGCGGCCTGGATGACCTCCCGCACCGGCGCGTCCGGCCGGGCGAAGCGGATGTTGTCGAATACGGTGCCGGAAAACAGGAATGTCTCCTGCAGCACTACGCCGATTTGACGGTGTAGGCAGTGCTGCGACAGCATCGGCAGGGGAACGCCGTCCACCCGGATTTCGCCGTCGTCCACCTCGTACAGCCGCATCAGCAGGTTGATCATCGTGGATTTTCCCGCGCCGGAAGAGCCGACCAGCCCGATCATCTCCCCCGGCTTTACGGAAAGGTGGATATGCTCGAGCACCGGCTCGTAGGATTTGTAGCCGAAGGTGACATCGTCAAAGGTGACCTGGCCTTCCAGTTCTTTGTCGATCGCTTCTTCCGGATCGACAAACTGGTCGTCCTCGTCCAACACATCGTAAATCCGCTCAAGCGCGGTGGTCAGCCGCATCAGCATGCGGGGCAGGCGGCTGACAAACTGCAGCGGCCCGTACAGCATATTGGTATAGGCCAGGAACTGCACCAGTTCCCCGGGCGTCATCCGTCCTTTCAACACATCCCCGCCGCCGAAATAGATCACCAGCAAGGTGCCGGAGGTCAAGAAAAACGTCACCCCGGCGTACAGGGTCGCCCAGAATATTTCATTGCGGCGGGTGATTTTCATCAACTCGTTGGTGTAGTCCCGGAAACGGGCGCTTTCCCTCTCTTCCTGCCCGAAGGATTTCACCACCCGGATGCCGGAAATCACATCCTGCAGCCGGTCGTTCACCTTGTCCTCCGTCCGCCAGCGTTTACGCCACATGCGGCGTTCACACTGGCGGAAAATCCGGATGAGGGCCAACCCGACCGGCGCGAAGGCCAACCCGAGTAGGGCGAGCCGCCAATTCATTACAAACATGGCAATCAGGGCGCCGATCATGATAAACACCTGGCTGAACATCTGGGAAAACGCCTGTTCCATAAACTCACGCACCCGGGCGGCGTCCTCCACCACCCGGTTCATCAGCTCGCCGGACTGCCGGGAGTTGATGAAAGACATGGACAAGCCGTTGATTTTGTAAAACGTACGCGCCCGTAGATCCCGGCTGATGCGGGTACCCAGGCTGTTGCTCCACAGCGCGTTGGTGATCCACAGTGCCAGCGAAACCAGTACCATCACCAGCGTGATGCTGAAAAACGCGCCGACGTCGGCCAGCGTCCCCTCGGCGGGGACCAGGATATCGTCGATAAAACGGCGCTGGATATACTGCTGGAAAACACTGATGCCCGACATCGCGGCCATAATCACTGTCAGCGTCAGCAGCGGCAGCGTATAGCCGCTGCATAAATCCCAAAAACGGTGAAAGGCCCTCCCCCGTCCGCCGGCGCAATGGGGGCAGACGCTGGTGCCAGGGAGCACCCTGCCGCAGCGGGAGCAGGTTTTTTCCCTCTCCCGGCTCTCCACCCGCCGGTCATCCCCCCGGCACAGCAGCGTCGCGCCCCGGGCCACATACGAAATGCGCACCATATGCCGCATGCTGAACCGGCAGAGATAGGCGTCCTCTCCCTCTTTCCGGGCGGCCAGCACCCCGCCGGCCACCTGGGAGGTACAGACAATTTCTTCTGTTTCCCGAAGGTCCACCCGATGCTTGATCGTCCCGTTTTTCAGGACGAACAGGGCGTTTTCCGTCACGGCGATCCAGCCGTCTTCGCACAGCCCGCCGTCGTCGTCCAAGTCGTATGGCACACAGTACAGCAGGGGCTTCCCCTGCCGCAGCGGCTTGATCAGCCCGGTCTCTTCATCCGGGAGGGTATAGCATAGATTCAATAGGTTGCACCGCCTTTCCTCGGCAGAAGTCGTGTATCGCCCGCCATTTAGATAAACAGGTCGAGCTGCTTTATCTCCTTGGCGGACAGCTTGTATAGATCGGGGATTTCAAAGCGGTTGCCGTCGATATCGTTCACCAGGTAGCGGTTGGGGCCGATGGCGTAAACGTTGCTGCCCCCCATTCGCACGGTGAAACGGCAGGCGCCCCGGTCGGTGGTAACGTCCCAATAGGCGTATCCGTACTCTTCCTTAATGCTGTGTACTTTCCGGATTTTGGGGGTGAAATACCGCAGGTTCATCTGCTCTTCCAGCATGGCGCGCATATCCGCCGGCAAAGCGTTCAGGTCTTCGATCAGCCCGATCTCTTTCCCATCCGCTTCCGGTTCCCGGATGGAAATGAAATGGTCCGGGTCGGAAAACGGGAAGCACCGGTGCACCGACACGCGGGGATAGGTTTTCCGCTCTCCGTTAGGAGTCTGGTACTCCATGCGGACAAAGCCGCCTTCCGTCCGGCAAAAAATGGTGTTCTCCGCCGTAATGGTGCGGATGGCGATGATTTCCTCCACCGCCTTTTTTTCCTGCTGCAGGATATCCGGCTCCGTGTCCGGCCGGATATCCTGCGGGTTGGTCTGTTCCGTCATAAGTTATATCCTGTCCTTTCCCGTCGGTATCTTTTGGCAGGCGACTGTCACGACAGCGCTGTTTCACGGGGGATGCACGTAATCGGCGGATCCTCACTCGATCCCGCGCATCGCCAGCGCCTTGGACTGGAGCTGGAGCAACTTATAGTAAACGCCGCGCTGCTTTACCAGCTCCTCGTGCGTGCCGCTTTCCACCAGCTTGCCGTTGTCCAGCACAATCAGCCGGTCGGCGCTGCGCAGGGTGGAAAGCCGGTGGGCGATGGAGATGGTGGTGCGGTTCTGAATCAGCTTTTCCAGCGACGCTTGGATGGCCCGCTCCGTCTCGGTATCCACCGAAGCGGTCGCCTCGTCCAGCACCAGGATTTTCGGGTCGGCCAAGATGGCGCGGGCAATGGATACCCGCTGCCGCTCGCCGCCCGACAGTTCCCGACCGCCGGAACCGATGACGGTATCGTACCCGTCCGGCAGGCGGCAGATAAAGCCGTGGGCGCTCGCCGCAATGGCAGCGCGGACGATTTCCTCCCGGCTCGCATCCGGCCGGGCATAGGCGATATTCTCCGCCACGGTTCCCATAAAAATATAGGTTTCCTGGCTCACCATCGCAACCGCGCCGCGCAGGGATGCAAAGGAAATATCCTTTACATTCTCGCCATCCAGCAGCACCGTCCCGTCGTCCGGATCGTACAACCGGGAGATCAGGTTGACCAGGGTGGATTTCCCCGCCCCGGATTTTCCCACAATCCCCAGCATTTCTCCCGCACGAATATGGAAATTGATGTCCTTCAGCACCGGCTTGTTCGGCTCATAACTGAAGCTGACGTTCCGCAGCTCCACCTCACCCTGGATATCCATATGTAAAGGGTTTTCTCTTTCCTGTATTTCCGGGTTCGAATCGATAATCTCGAACACCCGCTGGGCGGAATTCATGCTGCTCGCCCACCAGCGGAACACGTCGGAGAAAAATTCCAGCGGTCCCTGCAGCATGGTCAGATAGCTGACAAAGGTAAGCAGCTCGCCGTAAGTGAAATTGCCCGGCGTGTTCAGCAGGATCAGCGCGCCCACGCTCCATACCAGCAGGTTCGGGATGTCCCGCGTCAGGGAATACGCGATGTCGTACTGGTTGCCGTAATGAACTACTCGCATCTCCGCGGCGCGCACCCTCTCATTCACCTTATCGAAACGCTTGTTTTCACTCTTCTCCTGTCCAAATGCCTTGACCACCCGCGCGCCGACAATGTCGTCGTTCAGCAGGGAGTACATCGCCCGAACCGTGCGCGCTCTCCGCCCAGTGGCGTGCCAATACCGCGGACCGATCACATAGCAGACAATCGCGGCGGGTGGCAGCATCGCGATCGCCACCAGCGCGAGCATCCAGTTCATGGAGAACATCACCCCGACCGACAGCGCAATGGTGACGATATTGAACAGGAAATACGGCAGCCCATCGATGAAAAAGCCCATCACCTCGTTGGCGTCGCCGTTGACCCGCTGCATCAGGGAACCGGTCTGCCGGCGGGTGAAAAAGCCGACCGACAGATTCTTCAGGGAATCGAACACCCGCTGCTTGAGCTTGCAGACGATATCCGGCACCATAAACGCCGTCATCCGTCCATGGATGATACCGGTGAGATGGCGGATGAAATGGGTGCCCGCCATGGTAAGCACCAGAATCAGCAACAGCAGCATCGCGTTGCCGGGGATGCCGAGTTTTTCGGCAAGCTCTCCCCCGCCGCCGAGCACCTGGTCGTACAGCACCGAACCGCTCAGGTACGGCCAGACCGCGTTTGCCAGGCCCGAAATGGTCACGCCGGTCAGCATGACGGCGACGCGGAGCTTGTAGTTTTTAAAATATTGCAGGATGCGCACAAACACGGTGTGCTTTTCCATGCATTTGGGACAGACGGCCCGTCCGCGTTCCGGATAGGGGGCGCCGCATTGGGGGCAATATTCCTCCCCGTCGTTCTCCCTCTCCTTGAGCGGCTCGCTGCGGATCAGCGCCTGCATATCCTCGCAGAACCGCTGCATCCGGTGCATTTTGGTGCCGGAGAAACGGCACAGCCAGGTCTCTTCCCCGTCCAGGTCCACCGTCAGCAACCCGCCGACCACCTGGTTGAGAATTTTCGGCGAGTTCAGGCGGGACAGTGGATAGGTATGCAGTTCCGCGATCCCTTCGCTCTGCCGCCGTTTGGGCGGGACGGCGCCCGCGTAGGTCATTTCCCCACTTTGGTCGGATACGGCGAAATACAGTCTCTCTTTGGTCAGCAGCAGATAAATATTCTGCAGCCCGCCGTCATTGTTCATGTCCGCCACCGAGAGCGAACAGATATCTTGTACCGGCACGCCCCGTTCTTCCAGCGCCTTGCGCACCGAACGGGGCACCGGCTTCCAAATGGTATCGTTCATGGTCTTTCCTTTCTATGCTGTCGGCGAGGAAAAAAAGAACCGTGCCAGGCGTCCGTGGACAGGGAACGCCCGTTCCCTCCTCTTGATCCTCCTAGTTGGAACCGGCTTTGTGCCGATGCTGCAGCTCCGCCGACGCCCATTCGATCAGCCGCAGCGCCGCCACCGTGTCCCGGTGCGCGACCGTCGGGCTTTCGATCCCGCTTTCGGCAAGCAGGCGGCGGAATTCCTCCAATTCATAGGCAAACCCGTCGATTTTTTCATACTGTCGGGTTTCCACCGGCTGATCCGGAACCTGGAGCAAAAGCTCGGTCGCCTGGAAAAAGCTCGGCAGCGTTATCCGCGCGCGCTGTCCCTGGATCGTCGCTTCCAAAGTCCCCACCCGGTCGCTGCCGCAGGTGAGGAGGGCGGTACGTCCGCCCGGGTACTCCAGCGTCAGGGCGACAAACTCGTCCACCCCGGTGGGGGCAAGCCGTCCGGTCACGCTGGCCGCGCAGTAGTCCGGACCGAATAGGGAAAAAGCCATATGGATGGAATACACCCCTACATCCAAAAGGGCTCCCCCTCCCTTTGCCGGGGCATAAAGCCGATGGGTAGGGTCGTAGGGGAAATAGGTGGTAAAATCCGCCGTCATCCCTTTCACTTCCCCAAGCGCCCCTGCCGCAGCCAGGGATGCCGCTTCCCGGCAGGCCGGGAGATACCGGGTCCACATCGCCTCCATCAGCAGGAGGTTCTTCTCCCTAGCCAGGCGGAATAGGTCTTCCGCCTGTTCCGCCGTCATGGTCAGCGGTTTTTCGCAGAGCACCGGCTTGCCGGTCTCCAGGCAAGAGCGCACCGTTTCATAGTGGGCGGGGTGGAGATTCGCCACATACACCGCGTCCACTTCCCCATCCCGGAGCAACTCTTCATAGGAACCGTATGCCCTCGCGGCTCCATATTCCCGTGCGAACGCTTCGGCCCGCGCGCCGTCCCTGGCGGCAACCGCCTTCACCGCCATATTCTCCCGCGTAGCGATGACCCCGGCCATCCGGCGGGCAATGCCGCCGCAGCCGAGGATCCCCCAGCGGAGCAAACGTTCCGTCATCGTAGCCCCTCCTTATCCTTCTCCAAAACCTCTTATTCAAATGTAGTACACCGTAAACACGCGCTCTTCCCGTCTCCGCCGACGCTTCCTTTACAGGCGGAACCGAGGGCACCAACGGGGAACACTGCCATGAAGCCCTTCAAAGTCCTCATACAGCATTGCCACAACCGAACAAAAACGCCATTTTCAAGCAGAAAAACACGGCTTCCGCCTGCATCCCTTGGCCCTTCCAAAACAAAAAAGCAGGACGATCCCGCCAAAAAGCGGCAGCGTCCTGCGAAAAAACAAAGGGTGAGCGGGCCTGTAAGCCGAGTTCTGTCGTGAACAGCCATCTATCTCGACCGCATGTTGCCATACGGCTCTAGCCGCCCGTCGAAGCCCATCGGGCCGATGGATCGCTTCAGTCGGCGTTGCACCGGATAGGGTTTGCAGGGCCGCATGGTCTCCCATGCGCCGGTGAGCTCTTACCTCGCCTTTCCACCCTTACCGCGAAACCGCGGCGGTATATCTCTGTTGCACTTTCCCTAGGGTCACCCCCGGCGGCCGTTAGCCGTTATCCTGCCCTGTGGTGCTCGGACTTTCCTCATACCCGCCCAAAGCGGATACGCGGCTGTTCAGCCCGCTCAACGCAGTCTATACTAAAGCATCCGGCGGCGTTTGTCAACCGCCCGTTCCTTTGTATCGGTCCCCGCCGGTGCGTCACGCTGAAACGCATCGGCGAGTATTCTGTTTTTTCCGTATTCCAGTTCCCGCCCCTCTCTGATCTTACCTGACTTTCGTCTGAACCTGCCGCCGGCTTCTTATCCTTCCCGTCCGCCTGTATCCCCTCCGTTTCTTCCATTTCATTTCCAGGCCGACCGCAAAAAGGGTGCAAAAAAACCGTGACAAAACCGCCACGGCTCCACGACATTATGAAAGAATACGGCGACGGCCGACTCTCTTTTTCGCAGGCATTGGGTTGTCTTCCAAGAAGTATTCAGTTGTCAAGCCCCTCGCGTCCTCGCGTATTCCTCTCGTTTCCCCTGATCCCCTTGGTCACAACACAATCCCCTTTCTTTCGTATTTGTCCTGTACTGTCAAGGCGGGACAGTACAGCAACTAATGGATTTACTTTACACCTTTTTTATTGATCTTGTCAAGAATAAATCGAAAATTTCTTTAAATTATAGGTTTTTTCTCATCAACTTATGGGGAACATGCCCATCCATATGCTCTTCCCCGCATACGATATACCCGCATTTTTCGTAAAACCCTATAGCCCGGCACTGCGCGTCCAGTTCGGCGCTTTGCGCCCCTAGGGCACGTGCCTTCTCCTCCATGGCGGAGAGTACTTTACGGCCAAGGCCCTTCCCACGCCAGGGCTGGCGCACGGCAATCCGTCCCAGCCCGATGGTTCTCCCGTCCTTCCAGTACACCCGCCCGGTCGCCGCCGGAATGCCGTTCATACAATACAAAAGATGCCAGGAGGAAGCGTCCTGGTTGTCCAGTTCCATCGAAGGGGCGTACCCCTGTTCGTCGCAAAACACCTCGATCCGGATAGCGAACGCCTTTTCCAAATCATCGGTTTTCCCATCCAGCCATTCTATGTTTTCCCCCATATTTTCCCATCCCTTTTCTGTGGCGGCAGATCCGCCTTGTCTTCGTGTATTGTATCGCATTTTCCCGTCCAGTACAAGGGTGGCGCATTGCAAAAACGGAGACACCGCCCAAAAAGCCCGATATACCGGGGGAATGGATGGAAGAAAAGGAACGAACAAAAAGCGTAAGGATTTCCCGGGAAATATCCGGGCAGACGAATTCACAAAAATATGGTATACTGAAGACAGCCGTCAAAACTTTCTCGGGATTGTTCACACTATTCTCACACAAATCGCTTATGATAAACGTATCCGAAATTCCGCGGTACACGCCGCCGGGAAGGAGATAGGCCGAATGGACCAGACAGCAGCGCCCTTGATATTGATTGTGGACGACGAAGAACGGATGCGCCGCGTGATCACCGATTACCTGCGGATCAAAGGCTACGATACCATGGAAGCCTGCGACGGTGTGGAGGCAATGGAAAAATTTGAACAGCGTCCCCCGTCGCTCGTCCTGCTGGACGTCATGATGCCCCGGATGGACGGATGGGAAACCTGCCAGGCTATGCACAGCAAATCCAAGGTGCCCATCATCATGTTGACTGCGCGCGGGGAAGAAGAGGACGAGCTGCAAGGCTTCTCGCTCGGGGCGGACGAATATATCACCAAGCCGTTCAGTCTAAAAATCCTGCTTGCCCGCATCGAAGCGGTGCTCCGCCGTTTGTACGGCGGAGCGGCGGAAACTGCCGCACCTTCGGGCGAAGCGGCGCCCGGCCTGTCGGTGGACCGGGAAGGCCGGGAGGTACGGGTGGACGGCGCGCCGGTCGAGCTGACCTATACGGAATTCGAACTGCTGGCCTACCTGCTGGACAACCCCGGCATCGCCCTGTCCCGCGATAAGATCCTGGACGCGGTCTGGCGGTACGATTATTATGGGGACGCCCGCACGGTAGACACCCATATCAAAAAGCTCCGCAGCAAGCTCGGCCCACGGGGGGAATATATCCGCACCATTCGTGGCGTCGGATATAAATTCGAAGTTTAACCATCGCATTATCCGCCGGCAGGCCAGCCGCCGTCGAGCGGGAGAGTGAGGAACACATCTATGAATCATCCGCAGCCCGGCCCGAGACGCCGGCTACGCCGTTCCATAGCCTGGAAGCTGTTTACCAGCACCTTCCTTTGCCTGTTTTTACTGCTGATATTCAACTGGCTGCTCAACAACTTTGTCCTGGTGTCGTATTATCAGGAGGCAAAGAAACGGTCCTTGGAAACGTCCTTTGCCAAGGTGGACGGCTTGTTCAACGGGAATGCCGAACAGGTCGATGAGGAAATGTACCGTCTGTTCTCCGACCAGAACATCCGGATGCAGGTATGGAACCAATACGGGCTGATCTTCAGCTCCGATTTTGACAGCGGAGCCCTTACCTTTACCCTGCCCATGATCCTGATGGAAAACGGCGCTTATGAAATCGGGATCAGCGAGGACCCGCGCACCGAATCCAGCGTCATCACCCTGCTGGGGCGGTTCACCAACGGGTACAGCGTCATCATGAGCACACCGGTCGCCGCCATCGAGGAAAGCATCGGGATTACTAACCAGTTCCTTCTCATCTCAGGGGGGGCCACGCTGCTGATCAGCGCGGCTTTTATCCTGTTGTATGCGCGCAGCTTCACCCGCCCCATCAAAGAGCTATCCCGCGTGGCCGACAGTATGTCCAGGCTAAATTTTTCCGACCGGTATACCGGAAAACGGGACGACGAACTCGGTGATCTGGGCCGGAGCATCAACACCATGTCGGCCGCGTTGGAATCCGCTATTTCGGAACTGAAATCCGCCAATCTGCAATTGATGAACGACAACGAACAGAAGACCCGTCAGAACGAAGCGCGCCGCGCTTTTATCGCCAATGTATCCCATGAACTGAAAACGCCGATTTCCCTGATCCAGACATATGCCGAGGGGCTGAAAGAGGATATTGCCGCCGGGGCGGAGAACCGGGATTTTTACTGCGAAGTGATCACGGACGAGGCCAATAAAATGAGCGTATTGATCAAAAAAATGACCATGCTTATGCAGCTGGAAGCGGGAAACGAACAGATTACCATAGAGCGGTTTGATATCAGCGAACTGCTGTACGGCCTGCTTCAGAAAAACCAGCCCCGGTTTGAGGAAAAAGACGTTGCGGTTACCCCGCCGCCGCCCTACCCCGTCTATGTCTGGGCGGACGAATTCCTGATGGAAAACGTGCTGTCGAATTACCTGTCCAACGCCCTGAACCATGTACCACCGCACGGTCGCATCATCCTGCATATCCGGCCATGCGATGAGAAGAAACGGGTGCGTATTTCCGTATTCAACAGCGGTAACCCAATTCCGAAAGAAGAACTTCCCCGGATTTGGGAAAGCTTTTACAAAGTGGACAAGGCCCGGACCCGCGCTTACGGCGGAACGGGGATCGGCCTGTCGGTCGTTGCGGCAATCATGAACGCCCACCACATGCCGTATGGCGTGATCAATCACGATGACGGCGTGGAATTCTTTATTGAATTGGAGGCGCCGCCCTCATCGGAACAAAATGGCATCTAGCTTTTTGGCGTATTTTGTAGTATAGTATCGGTATTTGCAACCACATCGCTATCCGTTATTTCGACAGGCATCCTTTAAGCGACAAATATGGAATTGCGGAAACAGCGCGATTCGATGCCCTGTAAGTAACACAACAGTTTGGAGGTTGTCTTATGTTCCGCCCGATTGCGCAGGAGGACCGGCAGACGCTGATCGACTTGATGAATGAATTCTACCATTCCCCAGCCGTACTTCATCCCGTCCCAGAAGACAATTTTTACAAAACAGCCGATTTGATCCTGGCCGGCACCCCCTACGCCGACGCCTATCTTTTCGAAGTGGACGGCCAAATCGCCGGCTATGCCCTGACCGCCAAAACCTATTCCAACGAGGCGGGAGGGCTGGTCCTCTGGCTGGAGGAAGTCTATATCCGGCCCACTTTTCAAGGGAGAGGAATCGGCGGCCGGTTTTTGCAGTTTTTATCGGAAGAATACCCGGAAGAAGTGGCCCGCCTGCGGCTGGAGGTTGCAGAGGGCAACGACGGTGCCACCCGGCTGTATCGACGGGCGGGATATCAGGACTTTGAATACCATCAGATGATCCGTGACCTTTCCGGTAAATAATGAGCGCCGATACGTCCATGCCCACCGTATAAACGGCCATCCCCATGCGGATACTAGCTTTAAAGATTAAGTAGGAAAGGCTGGTATAACCGTGAAAAAGGTGATTTTCCATCTGGATTCCTCTGCCGACCCTGAACGAGCGGGGCAGGCTTTGGGCGAGCTTTCCGGCGTTTTATCCACCGATGTGCAGGGAGATCGGCTTATTGTACACTGCGGCCGCCGGATGGGCGATGAAATGCTTCTCAACGCCTTGCGCGATCATGGGTGCCGAGCTCAGATCGTTCCCCCTTCTTTTTCCTGACTAGGTTTGCAAACCGTCCCTGCCAAACGTTGATTCCCGATTCCTATGCCGCCGCTGTTCATTTAACAGGCAGCGGCGGCTATTGCGATATCAATACAGGGCAGAAAGAAAAACGCCGGATTGAAAATCATAAGATGTTTTCCGCACGGTGCAGGGTAAGTATAACTATTTTTCTTCGTATGAATATCTATTGTTATCTCAACAAATTTCCTGTATCATTGGGTTGAATCCTGTTTCAAACACTTGCCGTCTCTGCCGACCAGTAGCGGCAGGCCCTATTCCTTTTGCCTATTTCACCCGATGCAATTTCTCATACTTTGTGGGATATGATGATCTTAAAATTTCTGCTTGACTTTCTTGGAAAGATGTGATAAAGTGTAACACGTTGTGAAAACAATTGATGTCTAACAATAGTTCGATATAGTTTTGTATCTGGGGTATAGCTCAGCTGGGAGCCCGGTTCATTCGGTTACACACCCCTCCTTTGATAACTGCATATCGAAACAAATTTGTTGACAAGCAGTTCTCCACACATGGGGGTATAGCTCAGCTGGGAGAGCGCTTGAATGGCATTCAAGAGGTCAG
>CAMMRL010000038.1 GCA_946499275.1 uncultured Clostridia bacterium
TGTCAACCCTTCATGGTGCCGGTGGCCGGACTCGAACCGGCACGGTATCGCTACCAACGGATTTTGAGTCCGTCACGTCTGCCAATTCCATCACACCGGCATAGGGGTCTCTACAGAAAGCGAGATTTAGTATACACTACTTCACGCAAAAAATCAAGACCGAAACAGCACTATTTGTTTGAAAACCTCCTGCTTACTGCTTTCGGTTCCTTTTCGCTCGCTGTCCGGTGGTATTATCCCGGTAAAGCGGGGTACCTCCGTACAAACGCTTCCGTTCAATCGCTCTACCCTCCGTCTCCCGCCATAAATCTCTCCAAGTTTCCCTCCTAACCGTACAAAGCCGAATAGCAACGGTTGCGTATCGGCGAAAAAGCTGGTAAACTGTCCAGGGAGGGCGGCGCGCCCGCCCCAAAGCATACACCCCTTCACTGCGAATCCTTATGAAAGAAACGGAAGTGGAACCGATGCAATCGCGTCATCTGATTGATCTGGACGACCTTTCGGTCGCCGAATGGGAGGAAATCACCCGCCTGGCCTGCCATATCCGGGAACATATGGACGATTATTACGGCGTATGCCGGGGCCGGATCCTGGCCACGCTATTCTATGAACCCTCCACCCGTACCCAGATGTCCTTTCAAACCGCCATGCTGCGGCTGGGCGGGCGGATCATCGGTTTTGACAACCCCGCCAATTCCTCCGTTTCCAAGGGGGAAAGCTTGAAAGACACGGTGCGGGTGGTCAGCGGGTACGCCGACATCATCGCGATGCGGCATCCCGTTGCCGGGGCGGCAAAGGCCGCTTCCCTGTATTCCCGTGTTCCGGTAATCAACGCCGGGGACGGCGGACATCTGCATCCGACCCAGACGCTGACCGACCTAGTCACCCTCCGCAACGAAAAAGGAACGTTTGACGGGCTGTGTATTGGGCTGTGTGGCGACCTAAAAAACGGCCGCACCGTACATTCCCTCATCAAAGCGATGGCGAGCTTCCCCAACAACCGCTTTGTGCTGATTTCTACCAAAAAGCTGGGCGTTCCCTCATATATCAAGGACTTTCTCTCCGCCGCGGGATGCCCGTGGCAGGAGATCGACAACCTGGCCGAAGCAATGCCGCTGTTGGATGTGTTGTATATGACCCGCATCCAGCAGGAACGGTTCGATTCCCCCGAGGAATACGAACGGCAGAAAGGGGTATACGTCCTGGACGCCGCAAAAATGAAAATAGCAAAAAAGGACTTGGTCGTCCTGCATCCCCTGCCCCGCGTGGACGAAATCACAGTGGAGGTGGACGACGACCCTCGCGCCAAATATTTTGAACAGACCGAATACGGCCTGTACGCCCGTATGGCACTGATTATGAAAATGCTGGAAAACGCGCACAAGGAACTTGCCGTCCTTCCCAAAGGCGTGGACACTCTATGCGGAAACCCCCGCTGTATTACCCATCAGGAGCCGTACCTCCCTCATACCTTCCGAAAGAGCGGTGATCTGCTTGTGTGCGACTACTGTGACGAACGAACCCTGTTATGAAAAAAAACGGGCGCTGCTGATTTTCGGCTCTCCTCACGCGGACGGGCCAACCGCGCGGCTTCTGGCGGCGCTGGAGACGGCGTTGCCGCCCGGAACGATTGTCGACCGTTTCGACTGCTTTGCCCAGCCGGTTCTTCCCTGCAACGACTGCCGCGCCTGCCGCCGGCTGGACCGCTGTGTCCGGCCGGATCTGGACGGCTTTTATCTTTTGCTTGAACGGGCGGATTTCCTGGTTTTTGCCACCCCGGTGTATAATCTATCCTTCCCTGCCCCCCTAAAAGCGGTGATCGACCGGATGCAGCGATACTGGTCCGCCCGGTTTATCCGCGGCGTCCGCCCGCCGATTGCAAAGAAAAAGCAGGCGGTTTTGCTCACCGCGGCGGGGACGGACGGCCCCGAAGGGGGCGAGTTGTTGGAACGGCAGCTCCGGCCGGTGTTGACCATTCTGAACGCCTCGTTGGCCGCCGCCGTCCATTATACCGGCGCGGACAGCGGGCGGGAAATGGCCCCTTCACTGGAACGGGCGGCGAGTGCCGGACGGATGTTGTATGCGCCGCAAAATCCCTGACGGCGGCGAAAGGAGCGGACGGATATGTCCCCTATCGATATCGTGATCCTGGTGCTGGCGGTTGTGGCCGTGGCCGGAGGGCTGGTTCATCGGCTGCGCCGCAGGCGGCGCAGCGGCAAAGGCGGCGGATGCTGCGGGAGCGGATGCCACGGCTGTCCCGGCTGCGGGGCTGGCGACGCCGATCCTGCCTGCGAATCGGGGGAAAGCGGACGGAACCAGGGCGCCGGAAACGGAGAATGAGCGCCGCTTTTGGATACCGCCCCTCTCGTCCGCGGCGAAAAGGGGCATAGGAAGGGCTAACGGATAGATTTTTCCTGTTTTTCTCATTTCTTCAGCAGCAAGGAGGATGCCTGAATGAATAACAGCCGGCGAACCGTGGACGCCGGCGCCTGTATCGGCGGCAGCGCTTGTGCCGTATGCGAACATATCACGTTTGTGAAAAACCAATATGGCTTTGATTCCCCTATGGCAGACGAGCCATGCCACCAATACACTCAGTGCGTTCAGGCGTGTATCTATGACCCGTATCGGGAAGACGAACCAGGCGGTTAACGCAGGCTTCCCGGCAAACGGGTTGTTTTTCCTATTGCGCTAAAGAAGGCCCCCTATAAAAACAGGAGTACAGCAAATGCTGTACTCCTGTTTTTATAAAGGATATACCCCTATCCCAACGTCGGTAATACCGGTGAAAAGTCCACCTGGCCGGAGGAAACGTCCACCGCATCCACCCGGATGGTCATTGCGTCCCCTACGGTATACACCGGGCGGCCGCGGCTGTCCACCAGGGACGCGATGTCGTCGTACCGCAGCCCGGGCTCCGGTAGGTCGTTGATACGTACCAGCCCTTCCGCGGAATTCGGCAGCTCTACAAACAACCCGAAAGCGGACGCCGACGCAACCACGCCCTCCATCGTCTCTCCAAGGAACCGAGCCATATATTCCGCCTTATAGCAGTCCTCGCACTCCCGTTCCGCGGTCATAGCCCGCACCTCATACTGAGACGAGAGGTCGGCCGATTCGCGTACAAAAGCGGTATACCGGCGGGCCAGCTCCTCCTTGGAAACCCCGGCGATAGCGTCCGACAGGATGCGGTGGATGCTGAGGTCGGGATACCGGCGGATGGGGGAGGTGAAATGGCAGTAATCCTGGAGAGCCAAGCCGTAATGTCCCAGCGGGTTTTCGCTGTACTGCGCCTTGGCCATGGAGCGGAGTAGCCGGTCGGATATCAGGCGGGCATAAGCGGTCTCCCGCGCCTCTTCCATCAATTCCCGCAGGTCCGGCTGGGCGGAGAGACGGACGGCCTTCATCCCCAGCCGCTGGGCCGTTTCACTGAGTACCTGCAGCTTCTCCGGATCCGGCCGGTCGTGTACCCGGTACACAAACGGGATGCCCCGCCGGCGGGCATAGGCGGCGACCGCCACGTTGGCGGCGATCATGAACTGCTCGATCATCCCTTCGCTTTCCCCCCTCGTCCGGGCAAAAAGATCCACCGGACGCCCCTGCTCGTCCAGCACAAAAACCGATTCGGTGCTGATCAAATCCATGGTGCCGCGGGCAGCCGCGGCTTCCTTCAGCCGTCCGGCCAGCGTGCGCATATTGTCCAGCGCGGTGCGGACGGGCGCGTACTTCTGCCGGATTTCCTCCGTCGCCGATCCGTCATACAAGGCGTTGATCTCACTGTACACCCCCCGCACGCAGGAACGGATCACCGTCTTTTTAATCCGCACGTCCTGCAGGTTTCCATCCGCATCCAGCTTCATAATTGCGGAAAGAGTCAGCTTATCCGTCCCGGCGTTGAGGGAACATGCCCCGTTGGACAGCGCTTCGGGTAGCATGGGGATCACCCGGTCGGCAAAATATACCGACGTGCCCCGCTGCCGGGCTTCCCCGTCGAGCGGCGTCCCCTCCCGCACATAATGGGAAACGTCCGCAATATGCACGCCGAGCCGCCAACCGTCGCCGTCCGGGTCAAGGGATACTGCGTCGTCCAGATCTTTAGCGTCCCGGCCGTCGATAGTAAAAATGGTCCAGTCCCGCAGATCCTCCCGGCCGTCGAGGTCCTGCGGCGATATTCCCGCGTCCCGCAGAGCTTCCGCCTGCGCGGATACTTCCTGTGAGAAGACGGAGGGGATCCCCGCCTCGTCCACAATCGCATCGGCGCACACCCGGGCGCTGTCCGCACTGCCGTAGGAGGTCACCACCCGCGCGACCGGGTCGCCTGCCTTATCGAACGTCACCCGAAAGCGCACCTTGTCCCCTACCGCCGCCTCGCACTCCCCTTTTTTCACGGGGAGGGGAAAGCGAATGAGCGAATCGGGCAGCACCTCCCGTCGCTTTTCGCCGGCAGGCACCAGGCGCCCGGTATACAGGCGGCTGCCTTCCTCCAAAATCTGCGTGACTTCTCCCTGCGGGCCCCGCGCGTCAGGCGGGCCGAGACGGAGGAGCACCGTATCCCCCGGCAGCGCGCCGCCAAGATACCGTCCGGGGATAAAGCAATCGGCGCTGCCGTCCTCCGGCCGGGCGAAGCCGAAGCCGCGGTTCAGGGTAAGCAGCCGGGCACGCAGATCGTTCGCCCCGGCTACAGTGTACCTTCCTTTTTTCCCGCAGACGATCTCGCCGCTCTGCTCCATCCGGCCGAGCGCCAAAAGCAGCGCGGGCCGCGCCTTCTTTTTCAGCCGCAGCGACGCGGCGAGCGCGTCCGCGGTCATCCCTTTTTTCTCCCCGCTTAGCCGGCGGAGTATTTTCCGCTTTAGTTCTCCGCCTGTATATTTCGGCATATCGATCCACCCTTTCCACACCGCGGATTTTCGTTCGTTTCTTTATAAAAAACGCCCTGCTCGTTGTGATCGAGCAGGGCGTTTTTATCCGTTTTATTGACCCAGGAACTTCGTAATCATCATACCGGCGAAGACCAGGATGAAGAAGGTGATCGCGATCACCTTGGTCCATTTGGCAAGCCGTGCGTCCCAAGTGCGGGCCTTCCCTTTTTCCAGGAATGTGTCTGCCGCGCCCTGAATGGCGCCCAAATTCGCCTGACGGCCTTCCTGCAGCAGTACGACAGCAATGATCAATAAGGAAAAAACAATCAACACCGCACCGATCACGATTTCAAAAACAGTCATTTTCGGCCCTCCGCTTATTATCTCAAACATTTACTTGTCTATACTATCATAGGAGTCTGGAAAATGCAAGGGATAATTTCACAGTGTGACACTATGGACGCAATTTTACATTCCAAAGTAAAGCGGCTCCGGAAACGGAACCGCTTTCTATGCAGCGTGTTGCCAAGCCGTACGGTTGCTGTTTCCCCTAGGAATAAGGAACCTCAAAACGGTCAATAATGGGAGACGCGACTCCCCTAGTATCCCGTAAGGGTAGGGGCACCATGGTGTGACTGGCCATGCACCGTCCCAATGTTGCTGCTTAACGCCGCCAACGATATGTTATTAACCTTCCCGATAAAAGAAGGTTTCACCGTTTCCCTGAAACCGGCGTTTCATCAGCTGCGATGTTCCCAGGTTATTTCGCGTCCGCCGATGTAAGCGGTTCTTCCTCCCTGCCGCCGAACCATTCGCTGAACTGCCGGCCGATCCCTTCGAATACCTCCACGATTTTAAAGCGCACCTCGTATTTCTGCGGGCTGGTCACAATCTCTTCCTGCTCCGGTTCCAGCACGTCGGACAGTTCCGCGGCTTGGGTAGCGGCGGACACGCACATGGGCGGAAACACCACACACCACCAGTTATGCCCCTCGCCGGAGCCGATCGTGATCCGCAGCGCATCGTAAAAACCGGCGGGAAGGGTCACCGTCTCGTACTGCCGGGTGTTGAAATACATATTCACCAGCTTGGCGTGCACTTCATAGTCGTACCCTTCGTCGTATACCCGCTGCTGTGCCGCTGCTTCGATTTCCGGCAGCCGCTTTTTCGCCTGTTCCAGCGCTTCCGCTTCGTTCCCGGCGGTATCGAACAGCCCTGCCGCCGTTTCGACAATCGTATCCCGTACCTTAAGCTTAAGCGCCTGGTCCTCCTCGCTGTCCGAATTGGCGAGGACGTGCAGCCGGAGCACCCGGCCGCGGATTTCGTCACACTCCCCGGCGAAACCGCACAGGGACAACGCTAGGGATATACTCAACGCAAGCGCCAGCGCGCGCAGGAACTTTGAAAATTTCGACATAAGGAAAACCGCCCTTTCCGTCAACGTTTCCGGCTCTATGCCGTTTCGATGTACGGAGTATGGACGGTAATTTTTACCAATATGCAGGAATCGAAAATTTTTTACAATCCGTTTTCCCGTTCAACCCGTGCCCCGGCAGGATCCAGGCGACAGAGGAATGTTTCCTCCCATTGAAGTTTGAGAACGGCGGCGCAGCGCTCCGCCGCAGCCCATTCGTCGAACAGGCCGAACACCGCCGAACCGCTCCCGGTCATCTGGCAGCCCAGCGTCCGGTGCGCCCGCATCACCCGCTTGATTTCCTCCACTCCGGGCAGGCTGGTTACCGCGTCGAACGCATTACACAACTCCCGCCCGACGGTTATCAGGTCGCCGGAACAAATGGCATCTTCCATCACGGAAGCGCGGGACACCGGCAGATCCGCTGCTGTATCGAGCTTCCGATATGCCTCGGCAGTAGAGATACTGTCGTCTGGTTTGGCTACCACAATCCAGCAGTCCGGCAGGTCCGGCAGCGGGTTCAAAATCGTGCCGATCCCTGTACCAACCGCCGTACCGCCCAGGATGCAGAACGGCACATCCGCGCCGACCTGCTCCCCCAACCCGCACAGCTCGTCGGGCCGGAGACGGGTTCCCGCCAGTTCGTTGAGCGCGGCGAGGACGGCGGCGGCATCCGCGCTGCCGCCCGCCAGCCCCGCCCCCATGGGGACGCGCTTATGCACGCGGATACCAATTCCCCGGAGGAGGTGGCCGGTCTTTTCCTGGAAAACCGCCGCCGCCTTCCAGGCGGTGTTCCGCTCGTCCACCGGGAGGTCCGCCCCCGTTATGGCGAGGGCGATCCCAGGGTTCTTTTCCTCCCAAACAACAACCGACTCCCGCAGGGAAATCCCCTGTAGAATGGTATGCACCAGATGGTACCCGTCCTCTCGCCGGCCGGTAATATCCAGCGTCAAATTGATTTTGGCCGGTGCCGTCGCCGTCACACGCATGGCTCTCTCCCCCGCTGCCGCCGGTTTACCGGGCAGCATGTTCCTTCAAAAATTCCTCCAACCGGTTCATCGCTTCGGTGATATGCTTCAGGGAATAGCAGTAGGAAATGCGGACGTATCCCTCGCCGCAGTCGCCGAAAGCGGTACCTGGCACCACCGCGACGTGCTTTTCCACCAACAGTTTCTGGCAGAATTCTTCCGAACTCAGGCCGGTAACCGCTACCGAGGGAAACACATAAAACGCGCCCTCCGGTTCGAAGCAGGTCAGCCCCATCCGGTTCAGCCTGTCCACGATAAAGCGGCGGCGGATATCGTATTCCGCCCGCATATTTTCCACATCTTCGTCGCCGTTGTCCATCGCTTCGATCGCGGCGTACTGGGCGGTGGTGGGCGCGCACATCAGCGCATACTGGTGGAGTTTGATAACCTGTTTCATTAGCTTGGCCGGCCCGCAGGCATAGCCCAGCCGCCATCCGGTCATCGCAAACGCCTTAGAGAAACCGTCGATCAGCATAGTGCGCTCCTGCATCCCCGGCAGGGAAGCGATACTAACATGCGGGTGGTCGCCATAAGTGAGCGCCCCGTAGATTTCGTCCGACAGAACGAAAAGCCCGCTCTCTTTGACCACCTCGGCAATCGCTCCCAGATGTTCCCGACGCATCACTCCCCCGGTGGGATTGTTGGGGTACGGCAGGATCAGCAGCCGGGTACGGGGAGTGGCCGCCTCCCTCAGCGCCTGCGGGGTAAGCCGGAACGCGTCCGCCGCCTTGGTCACGATCGAAACCGGCACGCCGCCCGCCATTTCCACCAGCGGACGGTAGCAAACAAAGCTGGGCTCGGGGATCAGCACCTCGTCGCCCGGATTTACCAAGGCCCGCAGGCCGAGGTCGATCGCCTCACTGCCGCCGACCGTCACCAGGATTTCCCCCTTCGGATCGTAAGCAATGCCGTTGTGCCGCCGCACATAACCGGCAATGCTCTCGCGCAGCTTCATCAACCCCGCGTTCGGGGTATACCAGGTCTTGCCGCCCTCGAGGGAATGGATTCCCTCCTCCCGGATATGCCAAGGGGTGGAAAAATCGGGTTCACCGATCGAAAGGGAGATCACATCCTCCATCTCGCTGGCAATATCGAAAAAGCGCCGGATTCCAGAAGGCTTCAATTTTTCCAGCATTTTGTTCAGTCGAATTTCGTAGCTCATCGGTTAAAGGGACTCCTCTCGTCTTTCTCTTCCCCCAAGAAAAGCACCCCGTCGTCCTTATACCGGCGGAGGACGAAATGCGTGGCGGTCGACAGCACCGACTCCAAGGTGGAAAGCCGTTTGGCGACGAACATCGCCACATCCTTAAAGGTACGGCCGCTCACCGTGACCGCCAGGTCGTAGCCCCCGGACATCAAGTATACGCTCTCCACCTCGTCAAAGCGCATAATCTGTTCCGCAATCTCTTCAAAGCCGCGGTCCCGCTTGGGGGTAACCCGCAGTTCAATCAGCGCCGTTACATACTGCCGGTCGGTGCGGTCCCAGTCGATCACCGCTTTATAGGAACGGATGACGCCGCTGCGTTCCAGCTCGGCGATGCGTGCTGCGACGGCCTCCTCCGTACTCCCCAGTACCACGGCCAACTCCGCATTGCTCATCCGGGCGTTGGTATCCAGCAGTTTCAGCAATTTGTCCATGTCATTCGCTCCTTTATCAAAAATAATGGAAACACAGGCGGGATACCCTCCCGCTGCATTTTCGCCTATTATACAACGTGCCGCCGTGGAAGTCCAGAGGGAAACGGTGCGGCCGAGCCGGCACGGCGGCTCCCCGCCCGGTCAGGGAATCGGCAGCAGCTCCGGCCGCCCGCCGAAAAAAGCGGCGATATAACGGAAACCGGCTTCCTTTGCCAGACAAAGCCCGTCCCCGATCGGCCGGGCGATATCCTCCGGCGCGTGCGCGTCCGAGCCGACGGTGATCAGCTCCCCGCCCAGTTCCCGGAACCGGCGAACCAGCGGCAGGTCGGGCAGCGTTTTTCCGATCGGCTGCCGGAGCCCCGACACGTTGATTTCCAGTGCCAGCCCCTTTTCCGCCATCGTACGGAAAATCTGGTCAATCGTATCCTGCCAGCGCCGGTAGTCCGCAGGCCGTTTTTCTTCCGGAAAATACCGGAAGGGATAAGTAAGGTGGGCCAGGGTGTGGAAACGCCCCCAGCGCACCATCTCCAGCACTTCCTCAAAATACCGGTCGAGCAGTGGGAGAACGTCGGTAGCAGTATAATCGTAATAGTAAAAATCCTGATCGTCCTTGAGATTGTGCAGTGAACCGACCACCACGTCGAAATCATAGCCGTCCAGCAGTTCCTCCGCCACCGGGAGGTCATGCAGCGGCTCCCCCAGTTCCACCCCACGGGCGATGTGGAGCACGCCGGAAAACTTCACCTGCATCTCCCCCGTCTCCCGGTAGGAACCGGCCAGGGCTTTGTCGTATCCATCCTGCCGGTAGGCCGGGATTTCCACATGGTCGGTCACCGCCATTGCATACAAACCGGCTTTCTGTGCGGCGGCGCACATCGCGCTCATCGCGGACTCGGAATCGGGCGACCAAGCGGTATGGGTATGGAAATCCACCCGGGCGCTTTTTGACAAAACGGACATGAAAAATTCCTCCCTTTCACCGGCCGCGGCACAGGGTTCGCCGGCTCGCCGCATCCCGCCCGCACCGCGGGGACGGGATCTTTTGGTCATTATAGCATAAATGCGCGGCGACGAATCAAAAAGTTCCGGGCATTCGGGGGATTTGTATCATCTTCCCGGATGCCGCTTTGCATTCCGCGGAAAATGTGGTAAAATGAGAACAAAATTTTAAATTTCAAACCGCCTGGGAGGACAAAACGTTATGCGCGCTGTAATCACCGTCATCGGCAAGGACACCGTCGGTATCCTCGCCAAAGTTTCGGCCGTCTGCGCCGAACACAACATCAACGTGTCGGAAGTAACACAGTCGATCCTGCAGGATCTGTTCGTCATGATTATGATGGTGGATATCTCGAAAAGCGACGTGCCTTTCACCCGTTTCAGCGAGGAAATCACCGCCCTTGGGGAAAAAATGGGGCTTTCGGTCCACGCCATGCATGAAGACATCTTCAATTCCATGCACCGCATCTGATTTACCGCGGGTCGGATTTCTGTGATCCAACCTGGTTTTCTTCCCGTTTTTTAAGGAAAGGAATGGCTGAACCGTGATTAACACCAACGATATTCTCGAAACCATCACCATGATCCAGGACGAGAACCTGGACGTGCGGACAATTACCATGGGCATCTCCCTGCTGGACTGCTGCGACAGCGATATGGATAAAACCTGCGCGCGCGTATATGATAAGATCACCCGGTATGCGAAAGACCTGGTGCGTACCGGCGAAGACATCGAAAAGGAGTACGGCATCCCGATCATCAACAAACGGATTTCGGTCACCCCGATCGCGATGATCCTCGCCGCCTGCGAACGCAAAGACTCGGTCAAGCTGGCGGTCACGCTGGAAAAGGCCGCGCAGGCCTGCGGCGTCAACTTCATCGGCGGCTTTTCCGCACTGGTGCAAAAGGGGTTCTCCCCCGGCGACCGAGAACTGATCGAAAGCATCCCCGAAGCGCTGGCGGTCACCGACCATGTCTGTTCTTCGGTCAACATCGGCTCCACCAAAGCGGGGATCAATATGGACGCGGTCGGTCTGATGGGCCGGATTGTGCGACAGACCGCGGAGCGGACCGCCGACCAGGACTGCATCGGCTGCGCCAAGCTCGTGGTATTCTGCAACGCACCGGAGGACAACCCCTTCATGGCGGGCGCTTTCCACGGCGCGGGCGAGCCGGACTGTGTGATCAACGTTGGCGTCTCAGGCCCCGGCGTGGTGCGGGCGGCGCTGGCCAAAGCGGGCGGCTACTGCGATTTGACCGCTGTGGCGGACATCATCAAGAAAACCGCGTTTAAGATCACCCGGATGGGCCAGCTTGTGGCAAGGGAAGCCTCCCGCCGGCTGGGCATCCCGTTCGGGATTGTCGACCTTTCCCTCGCCCCCACCCCGGCGGTGGGCGACTCGGTGGCCCACATCCTGGAAGAGATGGGGCTGGAATGCTGCGGGGCGCACGGCACCACCGCGGCGCTCGCCCTGCTGAACGACGCAGTCAAAAAAGGCGGCGTGATGGCGTCCTCCCACGTGGGCGGCCTGTCCGGCGCGTTCATCCCGGTGACGGAGGACGCAGGGATGATCGACGCCGCCCGGTGCGGTTGCCTGCGGCTGGAAAAGCTCGAGGCGATGACTGCGGTTTGCTCCGTCGGGCTGGACATGATCAACATCCCGGGCGACACCCCGGCAGAGGTGATTTCCGCCATCATTGCGGACGAAGCCGCCATCGGCATGGTCAATTCCAAAACCACGGCGGTGCGGGTTATCCCCGCGATCGGCAAGGGTGTCGGGGAGGAGCTTTCCTTCGGCGGGCTGCTCGGCGGCGGGCCGGTGATGCCGCTGAACACCTGGTCCCCTGCAAAGTTTATAGCTAGGGGAGGACGGATTCCCGCCCCTATGCAGAGCCTGAAGAACTGATCCGGTTGGAATCCGCTGGATTCCCGCCCCTAAATAAAACCAGAAAGTGATATTTAAGTCCCCTAGTACAGGAAAGGCTTAAAATATGGATAGGTTATCTAACCTGTTTCTGGCGTATTTCTACAATTTTCATATTGTAAAACACGATCAGACGGTATATACTTGATCCACACGATTTCCGTTGCCGACCCAGCAGCGGAAATAACGGGGAGAACGGCCGGCCGTTCTCCCCGTCCTGCTAATTGTTAATAACGGAGGCGTACGGCGTTATGGAAGACATGATCAAACGGATCGTGGATATGGATAAAAAGGCACGGGAGATCACCGAAGCCGCGGAACGGGAAAAAGCGGAATCGGAAAAAGAAATCCGTGAAAAAGCATCCCAGCTGCGGGAAGACTATTTAGCCCGCGCCCGGCGCCGCATCCAGATCAACCGGGAAACAGAACGGCAGATAGCGCAGCAGGAATGGGAAAAAACGAAAGCCCATTACGAAGGCCAGCTCGACCGGATGAACGCCCTGTACGCCGAACGGGGGGACGAATGGATCCGCGGGATTGTCGATGCGGTGATATCGCACGCGGCGGCGTCCGGGTCTGCCGAATGAGTTTCCGTTTTCCAACACGGCGGTTTTTCCTCGTCCGGCTGCGTACGGTCGAACGGAATTCCCCACAGACCGGATCGAAGCGGAAGCGGCGCGAAGATAGGCGAATATGTCCCGGAAAGGCGTGATCTTTTTGAAGTTTACCACCCGATTCTCCTCCAACGTCATCCTTGCCAAAGCAAGGGCGATGTACGGCAACTCCCTCAAGGCAAAGGATTTCAATGAACTGCTCCACTGCCACAGTGTCAGCGAAATCGCCGCCTATCTGAAAAACAATACAACCTATGCTTCGGTGCTTGCGGAGATAAATGAATCAACGATCCATCGCGGCCATTTGGAGACGTTGATCCGCCGGAAGGTGTTCAATGATTACGCCGCCCTCGGACGGTACGATTCCATGGTGGGATCCCGGCTGTTCGATTACCTGCTTCAGCGGATAGAGATCGAGCAGATCATCGCTTGCCTGCGGTATATGAGCGCCGGACATACCAGCGAATTCTTTTTTTCCATGCCCATGTATTTCGCCAGCCACACCCGGCTGGACCTGCCCAAGATGAGCCATTGCTCCTCCTACAGCGAACTGTTGGAAGCGCTGGCCCATACGCAGTATTACAAAGCGCTGGCCCCTCTCGCCCCGCAGGAAGACCAGCGGATTCGGTTGACCGAAATCGAAAACGCGCTGTTTTCGCAGTTGGCGACGATGATGTACCATCTGATCGACCAGGCACCGACGAACACGCGCCAGGAATTGACCGACCTGTACGGCGCGCAGGTGGATGTACAGAATGTTACCCGGATTCTCCGGCTGAAACGGTATTTCGGTGCGAAGCCGGATTTTATACGGCAGAATCTGCTGCCGGGCGGCCGTTGCCTTTCCCCAAAGGTAATGGAAAGCATGGTTGAGGCGCCGACTGCCGATGCGGTACTCGATATTTTCCGCTCGACCGCACTTGCACGGCGGATCCCGGAAGAACAAAGGGACTTTGTCCATGATCTGCATCACCGCGCGCCGTATTTCAACGCGCGCAAGCATATCCACTATTCCATCCATCCCATGGTGGTCCTACTCTCCTACGTCATTATCACCGATATGGAGGTAGACGACATCGTCAACATTATCGAGGGCGTTCGCTATGGGCTGGAACCAGACCAAATCCGGCCAATGCTGGTGTTGGCCAATTAAGCAAAGAAGGTGATCGGCGTTGGCAGTAGCAAAAATGAAGCTGTTGAATATCATCGGCCATTTGGATTCTCTTGACGCGGTCCTGATCGCCTGCGGCAAAACCGGCGTGTCCCAGCCGGACGATGCGCTGTCGTTTTTTTCGGACACCCATGGCTTTACCGTGCCGCAGGAGGACAACCCCTATACCGATCCTCTCAGCCGTCTGGAATCCGCGATTTCCCGCGTCGGCAGTGAACCGGTCGCGATAAACGCGGAAATCAGCGCTTCGATGGATAAAGAAGCGCTGAGCCGTTATGTCGAACATTTTTCGAAACGGGTTACGGAACTGACACGGCAGCGGGGGCTTCTTTCCGTCCGGTCGGAATCGATCAACAAAGATTGCGAACAGTTTGAACATTTTCTTGGGATGGATATCGACCTGGACGCGATCCTTTCCTGCAAAACGATCAAGGTCCGGTTCGGGCGGCTGCCGCGGGACAGCTTTGAAAAGCTGAAGATGTACAACGCGAACCCGTACGTCCTCTTCTTCCCCGGCGTAAGCGACGCCAGCTATTACTGGGGGGTATATTTCGCCCCACTGGATTTTGCGCCGGAGGTCGATCGTATTTTCTCCAGCCTATATTTTGAGCGGCTCCGGATTCCGGCGGCCGTCGGCAAACCGGACGATATCGTCGCCAGGCTGCGAGAGGAAAAAAAGCAGGTAGAACAGGAACTCGCTTCTCTGGACAAACAAATTCAGGATATCTGGCTGGAAGAGCGGGACGACTGCCTGCGCGTGTACTCGCAGCTCAAGCAGCTGAACTATTACTACAGCGCCCGCCGCTATGCCGCCCGGTATAACGATAAGTTCATCCTGACCGGCTGGATCCCCAGCCGGGACGAAAAAAAGGTCCGGGTGGCCCTAGACGGGGTGGACGGGATTGAATACACCATCGAACGGGCGGGGGACGATGCGCACCATACGCCGCCGGTTAAGCTCCACAACACCGGGATGTTCAAGCCTTTTGAGTTTTTCGTGGACATGTACGGGCTGCCCCGGTACACCGAAGTGGATCCCACCGCTTTTGTCGCCATTACCTATACCCTGCTGTTCGGCATCATGTTCGGGGACCTGGGCCAGGGACTGGTGGTAGCGCTGATCGGCTGGCTGATGTGGAAGCTGAAAAAGATGCCAATCGGCAAGATCCTGGTTCCCTGTGGCATTTCCTCCGCGATTTTCGGCGTGGTTTACGGATCGGTATTCGGCTTCGAGCATGCGTTGGATCCCCTGTATCACGCACTGTTCGGGCTGGAAGAAAAACCGATTGAAGTCATGAATTCCTCCTGGGCGATGAAAATCATCCTCGCTTCGGTGATCATCGGGCTGCTGCTCATCGTCTTGGCAATGCTGCTCAACATCTACTCCAGCCTGCGGCGGCGGGATTATGAAAACGGGATATTCGGCCCCAACGGCATCGTCGGCCTGGTCTTCTATTCCTCGCTGGTGTTCGGCTTCGGGCTTCAGTTGCTGTTGGACGTTAAAATCGTCACCCTTCCCTATGTCCTGGTATTGATCGTCCTGCCGCTGATCCTGATGTTCCTGCGCGAACCGTTGGGGAAGCTCGCGGCGCGCAAGCCGGATTGGAAACCGGAAAAATGGGGCGAATTCATCCTACAGAACTTCTTTGAAATGTTCGAACTGATGTTGTCGTACCTGTCGAACACCATGTCCTTTCTGCGGGTAGGGGCGTTCGTCCTCATCCACGCCGGCATGATGATGGCAGTCTTCACCCTGGCGGAACTGGCCGGCGGGGTCGGTTACGTCGCCATCGTGATTTTCGGGAACGCGCTGGTCATGTGCATGGAAGCGCTGCTGGTCGCCATCCAGGTACTCCGTCTCGAGTTCTACGAGATGTTCAGCCGGTATTACAACGGCGACGGGCGGCCCTTTAAGCCGTTGGATGCTTCCACCGGCGATAAGGTCTTCACGGAGGCGAAGTAAATCGCTCCATTTCCAAAGCGGATTCCCGGAGAGAAGAATATCACGATATTTTTCCCGCTCGTTTAACGATTTCTACATCTGTCATCCCCCGGCCCTCCATCGCGGCGGCCGGTTGAAATTAGGAGGTAAATAGTATGAATCTTTGGTATCTTTTGATCCCTGTAGCGCTTCTGGTATTTTCGGTTGTGCTGTCGATCGTACTGGTCAAGCGGGGCACCCCGGCCAAAAAGGCGCTGGCGGTTCACTTCCTGTCGGTCGTCGCGATTATGATCCTGACCTGCCTGCTCCCCATGGGCGCTGCCGCGGCGGAGGAATCCTCCCCAGCGGAGGAAGCCGCTGCATCCCAGTCCGAGCAAGTGCCGGTGGACAATTCCAAGGGATTGGCGTACATCGGTGCGGCACTGGCGGTCGGCCTTGCCGGCATCGGCGGCGGTATTGCCGTGGCGGCAGGCGCTCCCGCGGCCATCGGCGCCACGGCGGAAGACCCGAAATCCTTTGGTAAATCGATCATCTTTGTGGCCTTGGGCGAAGGGTTCGGCCTTTACGGCCTGCTGATCGCCATTATGATCCTGATTCTTTAGTCCGGGAAGGAAGGCGGCAGCCATGCGCTTTTACGTGATCAGCGACAACGTGGACACTCAGGTCGGTATGCGGCTGGCCGGGATCGACGGCGTTGTGGTACATGAACAGGAGGAAGTGACCCAGGCTCTCTCCGCTGCCATGCAGATGGAGGACGTCGCCGTCATCCTGATGACCGAACATCTGGTGAAACTTTGCCCGGACCTGGTGGATGAACTGAAGCTCAACCGGGCAAGGCCGCTGATCGTGGAGATCCCCGACCGCCACGGCAACGGCCGCGCCAAGGATTCGATCACCCGCTATGTACGGGATGCGATTGGGATCAAGATATGACATCGACATAGCGTATACATGTACGACGCGATTGGGATCAAGATAGGATTGGCGGTCTCCCGGATATAGCTGGTATGTGCGGGAAACGGTTGGGACCAGATCCCACAACGTCAAGCCGCTTTATGATCCATGCATCACTGGTTTCCCCCCTGTGGGAGACCTTCCCTGGATTCAGAGGGTCTCCCGCAGGGTGGGAACCGGTAATGGCTGTAAGCATATGCAGCCTTTCCGAAAGGGAAAAGCCGGATGATATGGGGTTTTCCTTTCCGGAAAGATTGTGCCCGGCGGCCTTTTCCGCCGGTATGCTTTCCGTATTTCCATTTTCTTATTTTCATACGGTCTCCTGCACAACGGGGCCGGAAAGGCGGGATCAACAAAATGGCAAACAGTGAGGAAAAAGTTAGCAAATTTGTGCAGGCTATCACCGCCTATGCGGAAGAACAGCGGGAACGGATCCATCAGGAAACCGAAGAGTTCAAATCCCAGCGGCTGCTGAAAGCGGAACAGGAAGCGTTAACCGACGCATACCGGCTGATCCAAAAGGAAAATCTCAGCATCCGCGGCGAAGGGATACGGGAGATTTCCCGACGTGACTTGGCGGCCCGCAAGGAACTACTCACCCGTCGCCGGCAGATTATGGACGAGGTTTTCGCCCGTGCGGAGGAACAAATCCTAGCTTTTGTGTCCACCCCGGCCTACACCGCTCTGCTGCAAAGCCTGTTTCAGGAAGCCGCCGCTGCCCTGCCGGAACAAGGGACGGTCTTTTCCGTGTCCAAACGGGACGAGTCGCTAATTCCGGAGCTCTCCCCTCTCTGCCCGACTGGAAGCCGGATTGAAACGGCCGAGGATATCCGGCTCGGAGGCGTACGGGGGGAAAACAGGCAAGCCGGGTTGATAGCGGACAATACGCTGGACAGCCGGCTCATCGCCGAGCGGGATGAATTCGTCCGCTCATCGGGCCTTACCGTCGGCTAACCCCCCGGCAGCCCTCCATCACACTGGAACGGAGTGAAAAGAATGCATACGAACAGTTCTGCGCGCCAACCCGGCGCAAAAGAAAACCGGATTTACGGAATCAACGGCCCGGTCATTACCCTACTTGGGGACACCGGCTTTTCGATGATGGAAATGGTGCTGGTCGGAAACGACAAGCTGGTCGGCGAGGTCATCGGCATCAACGACAAGGAAACCACCATCCAGGTATATGAGAACACCACCGGGCTCCGCACAGGGGAACCGGTGGTCGGCTCGGGCGGGCCGCTTTGCGCCACCTTGGGCCCCGGGATCCTGGACAATATATTCGACGGGATCGAACGGCCGCTCAAGGCGATCGAGGAACAGTCGGGCGACTTTATCCGCCGCGGCGTCAACGTCTCCTCCCTGGATGAAGAACGGGAGTGGGATGTACGCATCACCGTCCAGCCGGGCGACCGTTTGGAGCCGGGCGCGGTATACGCCGCCTGTCAGGAGACGCCGATCATCGAGCATCGCTGCATGGTTCCTCCCACCCTTTCCGGGGTAGTGGACGAGGTGAAACCGGACGGAAAATATACGGTCCGCGACACAGTGGTAACTTTGAGAGACGATAAAGGGACGGTCCATTCGCTGTCGCTCTGCCAGCAATGGCCGATCCGCACGCCCCGCCCGGTGGGAGAACGGCTGTACGCTAATACTCCGCTGATCACCGGACAACGGGTCATCGACTCCCTTTTCCCCATCGCCAAGGGGGGCACCGCCGCCATTCCCGGCGGGTTCGGCACCGGCAAGACCATGACGCAACACCAGCTCGCGAAATGGTGCGACGCGGATATCATCATCTATATCGGCTGCGGGGAACGCGGCAACGAAATGTCCCAGGTGCTGGAGGAATTCACCGGCCTAATCGACCCGAAATCCGGCCGGCCGATGACCGACCGCACCGCGCTGATCGCCAACACCTCCAACATGCCGGTCGCCGCCCGCGAGGCGTCGATTTACACCGGCATCACGTTGGCGGAATACTACCGCGACATGGGCTACCACGTCGCGATCATGGCCGACTCCACCTCCCGCTGGGCGGAAGCGCTCCGCGAGATTTCCGGGCGGTTGGAAGAAATGCCCGCGGAGGAGGGCTTCCCGGCGTACCTGCCCTCCCGCCTGTCGGCGTTTTATGAGCGGGCCGGGATGGTCCGCTCCCTGGGCGGCGCGCAGGGCAGCGTCACCATCATCGGGGCGGTTTCCCCACAAGGCAACGATTTTTCGGAACCGGTCACCCAGAATACCAAGCGGTTCACCCGCTGCTTCTGGGCGCTGGATAAATCCCTCGCCTACGCCCGGCATTATCCCGCCATCAACTGGAATGCCAGCTACAGCGAATACCTGAGCGACCTGGCCGCGTGGTATGAAGAAAACGTCGGGGGGGATTTTATCGCCTGCCGCTCCCAGATCGCCCAGATCCTACAGGAAGAAAACAAGCTGATGGAAATCGTCAAGCTGATCGGCGCGGACGTGCTGCCCGACGACCAAAAGCTGACGATCGAAATCGCGCGGGTGATCCGCGTCGGCTTCCTGCAGCAGAACGCCTACCACCAGGACGATACCTATGTCCCGATGGAAAAACAGCTGAAAATGATGCGGATCATCCTGCATCTGTATAAATCCTCGCAGGCGCTGGTGGCCAGGGCAATTCCGCTTTCCGGGCTGACGGCAACCGGCCTGTTCGACGAGGTATCCCGCATCAAATACGACGTGCCCAACGACCGGTTGGATCTATTGGACGCTTACTTTACCAAAATCGACGACGCCATGCGCAAGCTGAACGCGTAAGCGGCAGCCTATAAATAGGCGGAGGGAAAGAGCCAATCCGCCTGCAAAGTTCCCGATGCAGGGGAAAGGGATGACAGTGTATGATTATTGAATACAGGGGCGTTAAGGAAATCAACGGTTCCCTGATCGCGATCGACGGGGTAAAAAACGCTTCTTTCGAAGAAACGGTGACCATCCAGCTGGATAATGGAACCTCGCGGGATGGGCGTATCGTACAGCTTCAAGGGGACCGGGCCGTGATCCAGGTGTTTGAAGGCACCAACGGGATTTCGCTGGCCAATACCCGCACCCGCTTGCAGGGGCGGCCGGTGGAAATGCCGCTCTCCCCAGAGCTCCTGGGCCGGATTTTTGACGGCGCCGGGCGGCCGGCCGACGGGCTGGGCGAGCTTTTCCCCGAAACCCGCCGGGATATCAACGGCTTCCCTATCAATCCGGTTTCCCGCGTATACCCCCGCAATTTCATCGAAACCGGCATCTCCTCCATCGACTGCCTGATGACCCTGATCCGCGGGCAGAAGCTGCCGATCTTTTCCGGTTCCGGTATGAAGCATAACGAACTGGCGGCGCAGATTGTCCGCCAGGCAAAAATATCGGACGAAAACGGCGGGGATTTCGCCATCGTTTTCGCCGCCATGGGCGTGACCAACGACGTGGCCGACTATTTCCGCCGCAGCTTTGAGGAAAGCGGCGTGCTCAGCCGGGTGGCAATGTTCCTTAATCTGTCCAACGATCCGATTATCGAGCGGATCCTGACCCCCCGCTGCGCGCTGACCGCCGCGGAATACCTGGCTTTCGACCGGGGGATGCATATCCTGGTCATCATGACCGATATGACCTCCTACGCCGAAGCGCTGCGGGAGTTCTCTTCCTCCAAGGGGGAAATACCCGGACGGAAAGGTTACCCCGGCTATCTGTATTCCGACCTGGCTTCCCTGTACGAACGGGCCGGGATGATCAAATCCAGCAAGGGCTCGGTGACGCAGATCCCGATCCTTACCATGCCGAATGACGACATCACCCACCCGGTGCCCGACCTGACCGGCTACATCACCGAAGGCCAGATCGTACTGGACCGTTCGCTGGACGCGAGCGGCATCTACCCGCCGGTTTCCGCCCTTCCTTCCCTTTCCCGCCTGATGAAGGACGGCATCGGCGAAGGCTTTACCCGGGCCGACCACGCGGCGGTGTCCAACCAGCTTTTCGCCTGCTACGCCCGGGTGCAGGACGCCCGTTCCCTCGCCTCGGTCATCGGGGAGGAGGAACTGTCCCCGAACGATAAGAAGCTTTTGCAGTTCGGCCAGATGTTCGACCAGCAATATATCAACCAGGGCTTCCATGAAAACCGCTCCATTGAACAGACGCTGGATCTCGGTTGGAAGCTGCTTTCCACCCTCCCGCGGGAGGAACTGGACCGTGTCGACGACAAAATGCTGGCGGAACACTACCACCCGGAAGACGCCGCCCTGCCGGTTGTTTCCGCCGGCCTGTAAGGCGCCGCGCCGCAGCGCCGTATCCTTAGGAAAGTGTGGTGACGTCCCTTGGCGGAACAGGTATTCCCTACCAAAGGGAACTTAATCAACGCAAAGAAAACGCTGAATCTGGCCAAGGTCGGCTTTGAACTCCTGGACCGGAAGCGGAATATCATCGTGCGGGAAATGATGGCGCTCATCGACCGGGCGGAATCCATCCAGTCCCAAATCGACGCCTGCTATGAACAGGCCTATCTTGCGCTGCAAAAGGCTAACGTCGCGCACGGTATCTGCAGCGATATCGCCGCCTCCGTACCGTTGGAAAACGGCCTGTCCCTGAAAACCCGCAGCGTGATGGGGGTGGAAATCCCCCTGGTGTCTCTAGAAGCCGAACCGCTGGAACTCTCCTACGGCTTTATGTTTTCCAGTTCCCTGGTGGACGAAGCGTACATTAAATTCGACAAGGTAAAAAAACTCACCGCTGAACTGGCGGAGGTGGAAAACTCGGTTTACCGCTTAGCCACCGCGGTGAACAAAACGCAGAAACGGGCCAACGCCCTGAAGAACATCATCATCCCCCGCTATACCGCCACCGTCAAGTACATCACCGATTCGCTGGAGGAAAAGGAACGGGAAGATTTCTCCCGCCTAAAGGTGATCAAGGCGCAGAAAAACGCCGCGGAAAAGGCGGAACCGTAAACCAAAACGTCGGCAAGCCGATACACCGCAGGGCCGAAAAGGGAAAACCCTTTCCGGCCCTGTCTTTTTTATTGATAGTGCACACGTATACCGGAATCCGGACAGTGGCTGCGCAGAAACCGGCCCCGCAAGGCTTAAAATTTCCCCTCGTCGAAATACTTTGACAGGGGGTTGACCTGACCCAGAGAATGGAGTATTTGACATTTCTCACTTTCCTCATTTATCCGGTATGCTATACAGCCCGTGTGTGTTTCCGCGGGCCCGGCAGGCGTAACGGTTGTGGGAGTCTCCATCCCCTTCGCCCGCTAATTTTAAAATATACCTTAAAAAGAAGGGCGATATGCCCTTCTTTTTAAGGTATTGGATTACAGCCGCCCCCGATCGGTCAGCCGCTGCTCTAAATGTTCGATTACATCCGCCACCACGCCGTTGTCGCAGTCCCCGGCAATAAAGCGGGCCAGCATTTTTACATCGTCCGGCGCGTTGCCCGCCACCATAGGATATGCGGCCGACTTGAGCATTTCCACATCGTTATAGTAGTCCCCGACCACTGCAACGCAGGAAGGATCGATGCCGCAAAGTTCCGCCACCTGCCGAACGCCTGCGCCCTTGTTGGTGTGGGCGGGAAGCAATTCATAATACTGCTCCTCGGTAAACATGCCGTACATGCCCTCCAGGCGGCCTTCCAGGAAGCGGCGGACCTTCTGCAGTTCTTCATGCGGCGCACCAATCAGCACTTTGTTGGCCCGTATCGGCAGCGTGTCGAAGGTCGTTTCCCGTCGGCATTGCTCGGTATGCTCAATGGCAAACAGCCGCTCCACCACCTCATTGGACTGTACGACATAGATATCCGAGCCGACATATGCCTGGATCCCCACTGCGGGAAACTGCGCGTGGACCTCCCGCAGCACGCGCTGATACCATTCCGGCAGGCAGGTCTGTCCCGCCAACCGGTCTGCGGTAAAATCATAAACCACAGCGCCGTTCATGGTTACTCCAGGGCAATTAGGCTCCACTTCCCGCGCTACGATCATCACGGAATGCGGGCAGCGTCCACTGGCGATGGAAAACAGCCCGCCCTTTTCTTTAAAACGGCGAATCGCCTCTTTGCTTCGCGGAGGGATATGCTTTTGGCGGTCCAGCAGTGTCCCATCCAGATCTGTAAGCAGCAAAACCCCCTCAAACAAGCGCTCCGCATTCCGTTTATCCATATCCATATATCCAAGCCTTTCCGGCGCTCCCCCATCCATGGAAGCGAACGCCTAACGGGATTCTTCCCCGCATTCTCTCTCATGCCTTATGACAGGCGGATTTCGCCCCCGTCGCCCCCTACAGCGGCTCACCCAAAGAATGCAGAAAAGCGATAAAATACGGGGGCAACGGGCTGTTCAGTTCGATATACCGCCCGTCCCGCGGATGGCGGAACCCGATCACGCGCGCATGCAGGCATTGTCCGTGCAGCATGGCCGGCTGGCGGCTCCCCCCATACACAGCATCCCCGGCCACGGGGTGCCCCAAATAGGCCATATGCACCCGAATCTGATGGGTGCGCCCTGTTTCCAGCTGCACCCGGATGTGGGTATAACCCGGATACCGGGCGATTACTTCGTAATGGGTGACGGCGGGCTTGGAATTCTTTTCGGTTACCGCCATCTTTTTCCGCTGCACGGGATGCCGCCCAATCGGCGCGTCGATCGTCCCCGCATCGTCCCGCAGGCGGCCGACCACCACCGCTTCATAAATGCGGGTAAAACTGTGTTCTTTGATCTGTTCCGCCAGGCTGCGATGGGCCAAGTCGTTTTTCGCCACCATCAGCAGGCCGCTGGTGTCTTTATCAATCCGGTGAACGATACCCGGGCGCATCACGCCGTTGATCCCGGAAAGGCTGTCCCCGCAGTGGGCAAGCAGCGCGTTGACCAGGGTGCCGGTATAATTCCCCGCCGCAGGATGGACCACCATCCCTTTCGGCTTATTCACCACCAGCAGGTCGTCGTCTTCATACACGATATCCAGTGGGATTTCTTCGGCTTTCGCCTCATAAGCAACCGGGTCGGGGATGGAAACCGTTACCTCGTCCCTTGCACACAGCCGGTAATTTTTCGGCCGGACGGCGCCGCTCGCTGTTACCAGCCCTTTTTCCAGCCAGTCCTGCACCTGGGAACGAGGGACTTGCAGTTCCTCGCTGAGATAACGGTCAAGTCTCTCCCCTGTCTTCTCCGGCGGCGGAGTCCGTCGTTCCTCCCTCATTGGTTAATCCTCCCTTAGACACGGCCGGTTCTTTCAAAGCGCTTTTGCGCGCGGGTTTCTCCTCATTAAATAAAAAAAGGTAAAAAACCAGGAGCATAGCCGCCCCGATCACCACATAGCAGTCGGCCAGGTTGAAAATGGGGAAATTGATTAACTTGAAGTAAATAAAATCGACCACTTCCCCGCGGAAAATCCGGTCGATTAGATTCCCCACTCCGCCGGCGACAATCATTACCCCACTGACGGTAATCATCGTTTGCGAACGCATTTTCCCCGAAAGCAGGACGACCAGGATCACCAGCAGCACTACCGAGGTTAACCCGATGAAAATAAAGCGGTTGCCGGCAAAAAGCCCGAACGCTACCCCGGGATTGGTGGTAAAATTCAGCTCCAGCACGCCGGGAATCAGCACAAAAGGCTCCTGTCCCATCAGGAAAGCGACCGACAACAGCTTGGTGATTTGATCCAGCCCGATCAAAGCCGCCGCCGTCAGCAATACAAACGCCTGATACATAGAGTTCCCCGTTTCTGCCGCGGGTATAGTTTAAGAAAAGGGGCCCCGGATATCCCACGGCGAAATATCCCGGGACGGGCAAAGGCGGCGGGCCGATAACCGGTACGCCGCCCTATCCTATATATGGAGTTTCGCCTTATTTCCGACGGCGGAAAAAGCCCGGATCCTCGTCGGTATCCTTGGAAATATCGTAGTCGTCGCCGAATTTAAGGTCACCAAAGCGGGAACTCGCCGCTGTTTCTACGGCGGCCGGTTCCTCTGCGGCAGCGGGTGCCGCGTTCTCTTCCTCCTGTAGTATCGGCAGGTCCAAGACCACGTCTCGCGCCGCTTCTTCAGCGGGCGCCATTTTCACATCTAGTTCCACCACCGGTTCAAATGCCGGCGGATCCGTCTCAGCGGCCGGAGCCTGAACCGTCTCCACCGCTTCCGGCTGTGTCTCGGTTCCGCTTTCCTCCGCAGCCGATGCGGTTTCCGCCCCCTCTTCCGGCTCCTCCGGCAGGACGTCAATCAATGCCAGATGCTCCCGGTAAATGGCAAGCATCCGGGCTTTAAACGCGGTGATTTCGCGGCGGATGCGTTCAAATTCCTTTTCGGCATCCACAATATTGCGCTGTGCCGTTTCTACGATTTTCTGCGCCTTGATGTTGGCGTCGTCCAGGATAAGCCCCGCCTTATGGTTGGCTTCGCGCACCACGGTATCGCCCAGACGCTGCGCGCTGAGCAGGGCGGTGCGGATGCTGTCCTCATCATTGCGGTACTCTACCAACTTGTCGGCAAGCACCTCCAGCTTTTTTTCCAGTTCCGCTTTCGCAGTGGTCAGAGCGGCGACGGTATCCGCGCACTGATCGAGGAATACATCGACCTCCGCCGTTTTATAGCCGCCCATACTTCTATTAAAGGTCACGTTGCGGATTTCATTGGCAGTCAGCATAGGGGAGCCCTTCCTTTCAGCGATTTCACACTCGAACAAATAACATATACCATTCCAGCAGATTATAAATACTTACGCACCGTAATAAACAGACGCCCTTTGCGGGACACTGGGCCGATACTCTCCACGGCAAAGCGCCCAATCCCCCGCAGGGAAAGGGTGTCGCCTTCCTTCACCGCGGCGGATACCGATAGGCATGGAAGATGGTTTACGGACACCAGCCCCGCTTCGATACGCCGGGCTGCTTCCTCCCGGGACAAGCCGGCGGCCACCTTGACCACCGCGTCCAACCGGGGAGATGCCACCGTATCCCGGATTTCCCGAAAGCCGCCGAATCCCGGAAGCTCCCCCTCGTAATCCGGCAGCAGCACAACACCTTCCCCGCCGACTTTTTCAATCTGCCCCGCCAGGAAATCCGCGACGCCCGCGTCCACAAACGCGACAGCCAACCCTTCCCCGCACAGGATGTCCCCCACCGTTTCCCTCTTCACCCCGCAGGACAGCAGGGTGCCCAGGAAATCGCGGTGGGTCAGCTTAGCTTCCTTGCGGTAGCGGAATCCCAGCGCCGTCAGTGGGAACACCAGATGGGGAATCCCTTCTGAATCCCCCTCCCAGGCCATGTAATCCGGAAACACCCCGAAATACACCCGCTCCGCATCCGGATACCCGCCCCAAAACGCAGCATTCTTCACATGCAGGGATTCCATCAGCTTCAGCACGGCGGCACGCTGCCGCCCATCCAGAAACCCAAGGAAACGCGGCGCGCCTCTCCGCTCACAAAGGCGGACGGCATCCTGCGCTGCGGCAAGGAGGTATTCGTCCTCCCCGTTTGCGGCCGACGTTTTCCCGCCTTTTTTAGAAGTAGAGCCCATTGTTCTCCAGTTCGTCGAGCAGGTCGCCCATAATGCCGACATTATATGGCGTGATAATAAAGGTGCAGTTCGCCACCTTCTTGATCTGGCCGTCGTTGGCATAGGCCACGCCACTCAAAAAGTCGAGGATCCGGCGGGCCACGTCTTTATTGGCGCTTTCCAGATTCAGGACGACAGTCCGTTTCGCATTGAGATGATCCGCCACCGCGCTTGCGTCGTCAAACCGCTCGGGCTTGACCAGCACGACCTGAAGCTGGGCCGTCGCATGGATGTTCACTACTTTGTTGCTCCGCTTGGCGGGTTCCATTGGGATATCCGCCGAGGGAGCTGCAGATTCCTCCTGCTTTGAGACAAAATCCATGCCGTCGTCCATATCTTCTTCGTCGAATTCATCATCCTCCGGGTCGCTCATTAGATTCTTAAACTTGTCGATCAGACTCATGTTCCTAATCCTGTCCTTTCTTTTTCTATTCCAAGTTATGTCCTCCGCACGGCACAGGGGGCCGTGGAAAAGAGAATGATCCGGAAACGGGGACATAGCCCCTCCCCGGGATTATAAACACAGAAAAGGACCGCCCGGCAACTGCCCGTCAGCGTGGTGGATAGTACCGCCTGCCGAACAAGGCCGAACCGACCCGGACAAGCGTAGCGCCTTCCAATATCGCCTCACGGTAATCCCCGGACATCCCCATAGACAGAGTGTCCATACCATCATTATCCCTGTTTTTCGCCTTGATGTCAATAAACAGTTTATACATCTGCGAAAAAATCGCCCTTTTTTCTTTCTCCGTCTCTAAAATCGGCGGTACGGTCATCAACCCTCGTACGCGGATTCCCGGAAATCCACGGATTTCATCCAGCATTTCGTCTAAATTCTCCGCAAAAACGCCCGATTTCGCTTCTTCCCGCCCAATATTTACCTCGACCAGCACGTCGGTGACCCCGCCTATTTTTTGGGATGCGTCCGACACCGCCTTTGCCAGATGAACGCTGTCGATGGACTCGATCATATCCACCAAACCGACGATTTTCGAAACCTTGTTGGTCTGCAGGTGGCCGATCAGGTGGACGGCCGTTTTGCTTCCGTCGCTCCTGTTCAGGAGCAAAGCGTCCCGCTTTCCAAGGAATTCCTGCACCCGGTTTTCCCCGATCGCGGCGATGCCGGCATCCAGCGCCGCGTTAATCCGGTCGGGAGACACGGTTTTGGTAACCCCCAAAAGCTGCACCTCTTCCGGATTCCGGCCGGCGGCAATCGCCGCCTGCGCCATTGTTTCCCGGACCCGCTTTATATTTTCCAGAATATCATCGTACGGTCTTTCCATCGTACAGCTCCTTTCCTTCCGTGATAATATCATCGTACAGCTTAAGGAAGCCTGCTTCGTCCGTCTCTTCGCATATGACGTATTCCGGTTCGGAATGCAGAATGTTCACCCGGCGGAAGGTGCAGGTGTCCCCCACCAGCGCGTATACGCCGGTTTCCCCTTTCTCGTTTTTGATGATACAACTGCTGGGTACCCGCAATCCCTCGTACCGCTGAAGCTGGATCCGCACCGGTTCCATCCGCATGGAGGAAAGCTCACTGGACATGGTGGAACATTCAAAAACCACCGCCAGGTTGCCCTCCCTGTCCCGATTGGTAGCTACTACTGTGGCGGAAACCGACTCGTTGGTGACGAAGGGGAACAAAAGGGTGGGAGTCATATCCATACGGATATTCGCCGCATCCTCCGCCGGGATCCGGCAGGCGAAATACCATTCGTAATTGCGCACCACCTTGCCGACATACCCCTCGGTATCCGCTACCGGGGTGCTGTTCATCAGTTCAGCCAGCTTGTCCGGCGTCAAAAGCAGTGCGTCTTCCACCTTGAGTAGATCCTCGAAACCATCCACCTCGCTGACAAAATAACCTGCGTCCGGCGAGACGATGGAGGAAACAGCCTTGGAAAACGACCCCTCCAACGCGGCTTTTTCCGCGGTCAGTGCGGTCAGCCGGTCGTTGAAATCCTCCACCGTACCTACGGTGATCTGCCGCTTATTCATCAGTTCCAGCAAGCGGGAATGCCAGTCCGTGAGATCCGACAAGGACAGGGAGTTGACCCCGGCCGTAATCCGGCCGATCATCTGGCTGATCTGTTTGTCGATCACATCCAGGTTCACCCGGTTGGCCGTGCCCTGCAGCTGGATCCCCTTGAGCGTTTCGATCTCCTCATTCAGCGTATCCAGCTCCTGCTGCGCGCGGGAATCCGCTTCCGTGGGGAATACCTCCGCGATCACGCCGCCTTTGGATACCCGGCTGCCGTTTTCAATGGTATAAAACAGGAAACCATCCGTGTCGCTGGAAATCTTGGTTTCGTTGCGGATGGTGATCCCTTCAGCGTCCACCGTATCGTACACGCTGTAACTGTTCACCGTCTCGGTTTTCACAGGGTTGTACAGCATTTGAAACGCCTGGTAGCCGACATAGGTAATCAAAAACAGGGACACCACAACCGTGATAATCCGTTTGACAAAAGGTTCCATGGATGCTCCTCCTGCTTATCGTTCACGGGGTTTCCACCGGGCGGACACGAGAATTTACAAAACGGCTAACCGGCGCCGTCCGGATCGTCCGACCCGCGCTGTGCGAGCAGCTGCTGCGCCGCGTCCGCCAGCGCGGCGGGGCCGGTATAGTCGTCGATATACAGGAACCGGGCGTCTGCCCGGCGACGAAACCAGGTGAGCTGCCGCTTCGCGTACCGCCTGGTGGCGCGCTTCAGGTTCTCCACCGCTTGGGAAAGAGGAAGATCGCCTTGAAAATACGGCGCCAGTTCCTTATACCCGATCGCCTGCAGCGCGGTCGGCGCAGTCGGCGCCGCCAGCGCCCGGCGCGCTTCTTCCAGCAGCCCGGACTCGAGCATCCCGTCCACCCGCCGGTTGATCCGGTCGTACAGAACCGCACGGTCCCGGCTGTCCAACACGATCCAGCGCGCTTCAAAAGGGGGCGGCACGCTGCGGGAAAACCGGAACTGCTCGCTCATGGTCATTCCCGTGGTATGATACAGTTCCAGCGCGCGGATAATCCGCCCCC
>CAMMRL010000039.1 GCA_946499275.1 uncultured Clostridia bacterium
TGTGGTGGTGTGTTTGGGTGTGTGTGTGTTTTTATCTTCATTATCCCATTCCTCCGTATGCGCACGGCACCCCTGCGCCACAAAAACCATTTTGCATATGTATTGCAAATTCCGGCTACGGATAAAGCGCGTTTATTCCCCGGTTATGCCGGTGCGTTCAATGCTTTCCACAAACTGCTTTTGCAAAACAAGATATAGGATAATCAACGGTAGAATCGTCAGCAGTGTCCCCGCCAGGCGGATCGCCTCATTCAGCGCGCCGCCGGTGCTGACCTGCGAGGAGGAATATAGTTTATTAAACTTATCCACAAACTGCTCCAAATGCATCGGCAGGGTCGTCACCGCCCCCATCGAATACTGCGCCACCTGCGTGGTATTATTCCATGTCCAGATAAAGGAAAACAGGAAGCACACCACAATCGCCGGCACCGCCATCGGCAGCGCAATTTGGGTAAATACCCGGATTCTTCCGGCACCGTCAATCTGCGCCGCTTCGTCCAGCGATTTAGGATAGCTGGAGAAAAACTGATAATATACCAGAAGGAACACGGAGCTCTTGATCCCCTGCCCCAGGATGGCAATTAGATAGGTCGGCCAAATCGTTCCGACAAGCTGGTAGCTGTTAAACAGGAGATATCGGGGGATCATCGTAACCTGTTCCGGGATCAAAAAGATAAAGACCGCCAGTGCTATCCATACTTTTTTAAACGGAACAGGGAAACGCCCCAGCGCATACCCGGACAAGGCAAGCACACACGTCTGGAATATCGAGGGCAGCACTGTCATGATCAGCGAATCCCGCAGCCCGTTCCAAAAATCTAGCGTCCTGCCCGCCTTGATAAAGCTGTCCAGCGTGAAGTGGGTAGGGATCCAGGTTACTGTGGAATCCACCAGGTCCTTGGAATCCATAAAGCTGGTGGAAAGCATGTAGAAAATCGGGTAGACGAAAACAAAACCCAGACCGGTCAGGATAACATAGGTAAGCAGCTTGCTGACAAAACCGCTTTTCTCCGCATTGCCAAGGAAGAAACGGCGGACTTTGTATAAGGCCTGTTTACGCTTTTCTGGAACGGTCAAGCTTTTGACGGCGTTTTTCATCCCGAGCCCTCCTTACTTCCTTCCAGTTATTCAGCAAAAGAAACGCGATGACGATCAGCACCAACAGGCCGGCAGCGTATATCCAGGATTCCGCCGCTGCGTAGCTGTACGGGCGCCCGATATCCTGCATGTCGCTGACGATCTTCTCGTTGGTCGGATCACTGGAAAACGTCCCCATTTCCACGATCGTATACACAGCATTCAGCAGGATAATCGGCTTCAAGTGCGGCAGGGTGATTTTCCAAAAGCTTTCCCAGACAGAAGCCCCGTCGATGGAAGCCGCCTCATACATGGAACTGTCCACCTTCTGCAGCGCCGCGAGGAAGATAATCGTCTGTACACCAGAGAACCACAAAATCTGCACAAAGCTGTTCAGAAAAGTGAGCAGTATGTTTGACCAGAAAGTATTGGTGCTCTGAAGAAGGCCCATAATATTAAAAACATTGATGTCAATGGTCATTGCCGACGTTTCGGTCAACAATTCCGCCATAACCGGCCCACTCATAATGATCACCGGCAGAAAAAAGATCATGCGGTAAATCGCCCTGCCCCGGAATTTTTGATTCAGAAGCAGGCTGATGATCAGAGCGAACACGACGGTAAGCGGCGTGCCCAGCAACACCGAACTCAGGGAATTCATCAGCTTGGTAGGAAATTCCGTATCGGAGGCAAATGCCTGGCGAAAATATTCCCAGCCAACCGGTGTAAATGAGATTTTCCCCGGCGTAATAACCACCTGATTAAAGCTGATAATCAGGGAATAAATCAAAGGGTAGGCGGTAATGACGAAAAAGCCAATCAGCCATGGCAGGAAGAAAAGCAAGCCGGCCAATGCGTCCCGCCGCCTATTCGTCATGTGAAACCGGCGTTTTGACATACTCATACCCATTCCTTTCCGCATAGCTTCCGCCGCATCAACCGGCTACAACCCGATACCCGTACGGTTCCACCGTTACGCCGCCGTCCGTTTTCGCATCAGCCGTATAATTGACGTATACTTTTGCACCGTTATCGTAAACCGTTAGGATAAAGCCGTCGGATAGTGCGCGGTGGGAAACCATCGCCCGGCCGCGTACCGGCTGAAGCGCTTCCTGCACGGTGTTGTATGATTCGGTGATAAAGCCCTCCCAATCGTCAAAATTGGTGGAGAAAAAGTCTTCCTGTGTCGTTTTATACAAATCCTCGCTCGGGCACTCCGTCACGGTAAAGGACGGTGCAATGCCGTACTCAATCATCCGCAGCAATCGTTCGCTGGAATAGGTACCCGTGTTGAGCGGTGTGCCGAACAGCTCCATATGCCCGCTGAGTACGATCTGGAGGAAAGGCACCGTATCCGTTTCAAACAGGTACTGGCTGGAAACCATAGGTACGTTATAGAATTCCGACGTGTACTTCCAAAGATATTCGTTCGGCTGGTACAACGGGATGGACCGGTCCCCGGCCAGTTCCTCGATCAAGGATATGAACTGGGGAAGATTCTCCGCTCGGGTCTTTTCCTTTCCTCGGGTATAATCCCCATATAGCCTGTAGGGGAGCTGATCCACCGCAAAAACCGGCGAATCGGCATAATACCCGCGATCCATGGCTTTATCCACCCGGCGGCTCATTTCGGCCAAGCGATAGAAATAGGTGTCTCTGTACAGAAGGGCGGAATTCTCCCGTGCTATACTAATCACTATGTTCGACAGGTTGTTTGCCGCTTCACTTCGCTGATTGATCTGGTCCACATTGGCGCTCATCGGGTCGAGATACCAGTAGTACCGCCCTCCCTGAGAAGTCACCAGTTCCGACAGCTCGGCGAAATCTTGTTTGTCGCCCAACTTTTTGAGTAGAGGATTCCCCGCTTCGTCGTTTTTCGTATATCCCTGATACACCATAGAGAGATTCGTAATCCCATCCGCGGCCAGGCGGCGCACCATTTCCTGCGCGTCCTCCGCTTTGGTGAATACCCTGACCGACTTTCCGAAGAATTCGTCGCGCAACCCCGCTCCCAGGACTTCGAGACGGAGAGGTAGGTCGGAATCCGGATCCACCGTCCCCGGCAGTACGCCGGACTCCTCCAGCAACCCGCGGTAAAACACCGCCATGCCGTCGTAATTCGCCTGATCGCCGTCCAAAACATATAAAGACAGAGAAGGGGACAGCTCGTTGCGGTGTTCTTGCGGTACAATCGCACCGGTCCCCTCTTTGCGGTTGGTACTCAGGTTGTATTTCTGACGGAATTCAAACCGCACCGCCGCCCAGTTGTAGGGGTTGTTCGGGGCTGCCGGATTGGCGACAATACTGGCATACTCCGCCCCTTGGTCAATCACCCCGAACACGCCGTTTTGATAGGCGCCATGGACGACGCCGTACACCGGCATAAGCACTTGCGGATCTTCCACGATGTAATCATTGGGACGGTTCGCTTTAAGATCGGAAGGATCCGCCAATACGTCGATAGCGAGATCCTTGCCGTACACCTTTTTAGAAAAAGTGGACGAATAATTCGTCGGTTTCTGGAAACGGATCAGCGCCCCAGAACCGTCCGGGACAAACAGATAGCCGTCCGTCTCATCGCTGTATCCAGAACCGAAATACGGCAGGAAGATCATGGATTTGAGTTGGAATTCCTCCCCCTCGGTGATCGACGCTTCATCGACGGAAAGCTGGAGACGGTTCCCCTCCAGGGCAACATTCACATCGAAAGAGACGCCCAATTCGTCATACACCGCATGGCAGGTAAAGCCGTTTTGAGTCATCGTATAGGTAGTGGACGCATTCCCCGCCATACCATAGCGTTTCTCCACGCCCGACTCGTCAAAGCATTCAATGGCGGCGATAGAATTCCCGTAGCTGTTCCACGTCTTGTTCAGCCCCTCCGCGTCCTCGACGGGTAACGCCCCCCAGATATAGCCCGTACGCTTATTTTTTAGCCGAATGGTATTCCATTCCTTATTCAGCCAGAGTTCCGTCTCGGACGATTCCGCCGCTTTTTCAAAGCCCTGCAGATCGAACTGGCTTTCCGACTCATCCGTGGAAAACGGGTGGACCTGCCGGTTCGAATTGGCCTCCATCGTATCGGCGCGCAAAGGCGTAGTCATGGTAATCGGGGACGCTTCCTCTTCGGTATAAGCCGCCTGCGAATAGCTCAGGACGAGGGAAGCGCTCAGTCCGATCATCAGCGCGGCCGCCGCCGCTTTACGAAAACGCACGATACCGCACCTCCTCAAATGTTTCGCTTAAGAAATCGAGCAGTTCATTCCACAGTATGTACAGGATAATCAACGCCAGGACGGCGATGATGATGAATGCGACGGTCAATAACAGGTTGCCGATCGTTTTCCCCGGGGTATAGCTGTGTGTCTCTTTCACGGCTAGATATAGCAGGATTAAGGTATAACCGACAACCAGAAGAACGCAAAAGTTATAAATAAACGCTTCCTTATTGGTCATCACGTGAGAGAGCAGGGTAAGGATCGGCGTGAACACGATATAGGGCGAAAACATGTAAGCGCAAGCTACATACGCGTTTTTAAAGCTGCCCTCACCGTCGTTGATGGAACTGATCAGATAACTCCCCAGCACGAACAGAAACACGGGCGCAATAATGGTCAGAGCCACTATTGCCGGATCCTGCCAGTAGCCCAGCCCACCTCCGAACACGAAGGAAGTAAAGCCCATACTGAATAGGCAGACGATAAAAGCAAGGACATAAAGGATACTCGCGCTGAGCACGCCGCCGCGCAGCCCATGCTTCAAGTCGTAATAACAGTCAATGGGGTGTTTCATCATATAGAAGGGATCCACTAGAAGATCCCTCGCCAACCGGTGTTTTGCCTTAAAGCTTCTCCAGCCGGCAGCCGCCGGGGCCAGGAAGTCGTATTTACGGCGCACCAGCCACAACGCAAACAACGCCACCACTGCACACAGAAGGACGATCAGGATCGTCGCCATGTTTTCGCTCAGCCATTGGCTACGGATTTTCCAGTAGCAATCGGAGTAAGAGGTGCCCTGGTATATCGTCTTATAATGTTCCGCCGCCGTTTCGTATTCCCCCATCTGGAACATGGCATTCGCATAGCCGAGATGGGCCATCTGGGCGGTGGGGTTCATCCGTAGGATCTCCGTCCAGCTTTCCAGGCTTTTATCGTAATTCCCCGCGTTGTAATCCGCTTTGGCCTGATGGATCAAGTCGGTATAGCTGGTCGGGTAAAAGGTCTGAATCAGCCCACGTTCCTTATCAAGTACGTACACATTGTATTGGTCGTCCACTTCGATTGCACTGACCACCGCGGTCAGGCCGTTCCGGTCGCTGGACGCCGCCCGTCCGCCGAAAAGCAGCAGTAGGTTGCCGTCATTGTCGAATTCCTCAATCGACCCGGTGTCCGTCACGGCGAAGATTTCGCCCTGTGGGGTGACTGCCACATCCACGTAATTGTCCTCGCCCCAAACCTCCCCATTGCCGGAAAAGACGTTGACGCCGGCTAGGTTCAGCTTTTTCAAGGCGCGGTTGGCGTCCTGCTGTGTTACGGAATACACCAGGTTGGTGGAGGCTACATCGAGGGACACGATATTCGGCGGCGTATGGAAGAAAAGCTTTTCCTTCTGTTCCTCGGTATAGAAGGTGTCCTGGAACCATTCGGTAAAGGATAACCCTTTGGTCTTGTTAGCGCCGAAAAAGCCGTTGAAGGTCCCGTCGGCGTTGAACTGGAGGATGCCTTCATACGTACCCTCGCTGAGCGCGAAGATATTGCCGAAGCTGTCCACATCCACCCGTCGCGGTTTATAAGGGCTGGAACCGTAGATGACTTCTTCGGGCCGGCCGATCCGCTGCTGGAGGTTTCCGGACGGGGAGAGGATCACCAGCTCCGAAGCGCCGTAATCCGCGATAAACAGCCGTCCGTCTTCGGCAACCGCCACCCCGGTCGGATTGTTCAGCAAATCCTCTCCCAGATAGGAGAGTTCACCGGTCTCCAGTTCGTACCGCACGATCCGGGCATTCCCGCTGTCCGCAATGAACAACACACCGTCCCGGTAGTAGAGATCTTCCGGCGCATTCAGTTCAATGTCGGACAGATACGTCCCTCCGGGCAAGTAGGCGTCCTGGGTGCGGACGTATCCGTTCATATCCATGGCAAGCGTATAGGTGTACGTCGTGCTTTCGATCGCGGAGACTGGCAGCGTAACCGCCAGCCCGGCTACAGCCGCTGCGCATAAGCCCAGCCCCTTTTTAATCCATCGTTTCCATAGGGAACGCTGCTCCATATGGTTGGCCCTTCCTTTCTGCGGGCGCGGGAACCGTTTCATCGAAACCGGCCGTTAAACCCTGTTCCGTCCCCCCGCCGCTTATTTCATACCAGAATGCGACATAGTGTTCATAACCCGGCTTTGCAGGATGATAAACAAAATGAGATTCGGCACAAACATGATCAACGTACCCGCCGCCTGCACGCCGAGACCGGCAATCGTGTTGGCATTGCCGCTTGTTGCGGTAAGGGTCGTCATATAGAAAGCGAAATTTTTGAGCGCTTCATTATTAATGTAGTAGTTGGACGCTTCCAGGCTGTTCCAGCTCGATTGAAAAGCCAGGATCGCTACCGTGGCCAATGCCGGCGTGATGTTGGGCACGACGATTTTACGAAGGATATAAAAGTCGCCGGCCCCGTCGATCTGCGCCGCTTCCACCACCTCGTTCGGGAAGCTGTCGATAAACTGCTTGACAAGGAACAGCCCAACCGGCAGTGCCACCAACGGGATGATATGGGCAAAAATGCTGTCGATCATCCCCATCCCGTACACGATCATGTACCGGGGGATCGCCACGGCCACCGGGACGAACATCAGCGCCGCTTCGTTGACGCCGAACAGGAAATTTTTCAGACGGTACTGCTTTTTGGACATGCAGTAAGCCGTCATCACCGTAATGAGCAACGTCAGGACCATCACGGCCAAGGTGGTGAAGATGCTGTTGAACAGGTACCGGGACATCGGGATAGCCTTGTTGGCCGAGGTGGCCGACAGGTTCCGGAAATTGTCCAGTGTCGGCCGGGTGGTGATGAACTTCGGCGGATAGACCAGCAGTTCATCCAGCGGCTTGAATGCGTTGGAAAAGATAAAGATGATGGGCAGCGCCGTCAGCAAGACAATCGGGATTAGATAAAGATAAAATTTGATCTGCGTCCGGTCGAACCGGCGAGGGTTAATGCCCATAATCCGGATTTTGTTTTTCTTTCGCATGCGCCCACCCCCTTACTCTTTATCCGCGAACAGCTTCTTCGCGATTTGGGAAATAACCCACACCAGAATCAGCAGAATCACCGATACCGCCGCGCCATACCCCATCTCATACCGGACAAACGCATGCTCCTCCACGTGGGTGACCAAAAGCTGTCCGGCGTAACCGGGCGTGGGGTTGGCCCCCGACAGCAACACGCCGATCGAACCGTTCTGGAAGGTGTTGACAATCGCCATAATGGCGCCGAACAGCATCTGGGGCCGGACCGCTGGGATGGTGACGTAGACAATTTCCTGGAAACGGTTGGTTACGCCGTCTATGTAAGCTGCCTCGTACAGGTCTTTATCGACATTGAGGATACCGGCCAGCATGGCGAGGAAACCGATGCCCATGCTGCTCCACAGGGATACGACGATCATGATCGGCAGCAGATACGTACCATCGCTCAACCAAAGGATCGGTTTCTGTATGATATCCAGCTTCAGCAGAAGGGCGTTGAGATACCCCACCTTGTCGCCGGCGAACACGACTTGCCAAACCGTCGACAGCATCACGCCGCTGGTCATGGACGGCGAATACAGGATCACGGCCATTACGGTGCGCGGGATACGCGTGACCTGCGCCAGCGACCAGGCCATGAAGAAGGAAAGGATGTAGCCGCCAGCCCCCACGATCACGGCAAACGCGATGGTGTTGGGAAGCGCGAATTCCATAAAGGTAGAATCGTCGGTCAGGATGGTGACGTAATTGTCCAGCCCAACAAAATTCGGCGCTTCAATGGAGTTGAAATCGGTAAAAGACAAGCCGATCGCCACCAGGATCGGGATGATGATGAAGGTGATAAACAGCAGGACAAACGGCAGTTGCAGCCAGAAAACCGAATGACGGTTCGCGCTCTGCACGGTACGGCGGGGAAGGCTGGACACCATCTTCCAGACCTTCCGGCTTTCACTCCGGCTTTCATTCACTTCCGGCCGCCTCCTTTCCCTCTCGTTGGGCAATCAGATCATCGATCAGATGGACGTTGTACTCCTTGAGCTTGTTGCCTTCGTCGTCATAATAACCGAACTCGGTCAGTTTCCGCTTCATCTCCCGGTCGGCGGCCAGCGTCGCCTCGTCAATCCGCGGTTGGAAGCTGGCGCCTTTGGTGACAATGTCGATCCAGGCGTTGCTGACTTCCCGCTCCAGGATGTAGCTCGCCGGATGGCGCAGGGCTTCCTTCTGCCAATTCCACTGCTCCAGAATAATGGCTTTATGCTTGCGCGGGTAAGACATCTGGGCGAAGGCCACGTGGTTGGCCGTGTTCCAGACATAGTCCGGGCCGTATTTCATTTGCAGGCTGGTGGCGTATTCAATCTGGGTATCGCTGGACAGCCACCATTTCAGGAACTCGTAGCTTTCCTCCGGCATTCTGGTATTGGAAAAGATCATCGCGGAGGTCGAGTCCGCCGAATAGTACCGCGAGACGGTACCGTCCTCCTGCACGGTGCCGGGCACCAAGGCGATATCCCAACGCCCGGCCAGTTCCGGCGCGGACATCTGCAACTGCAGATAGGTGGAGAAATTGGACACGCCGATCGGTACCGAGCCGGACCGGAACGCATTGAAAAAGTTCGGGACGTTCTGGATCAGGCCGTAAACCTTATACAGATCGGTCATCTCCCGCAGCCCCTTGAGGGTGTTCGGGTCGCGGAAATTGGAGGTGAAGCCGTCTGCCGAATAATAATCCCCACCGTTTTGGAAAAGGAAGGCACCGGTCGCCTCAAAGCTTTTATAACCGACGTTGTTCGCCAGGGGGAGGTTAAAATTCATGGCGTTGCGGTGCAGCGCCGGCATCATCTTCTTCACGTCGTCCCAGGTGTCGGGGACCTCCAATTCCAGCGATTCCAAGATGTCGGTACGGTAGAAAAGCACATAGAAATCCTGTGTCTCGCTCGCCCCGTAAATCCCGTCTTCATAGGCCATGGGCGCGAGGGCTTCCAGATTGTACTCGTCGCCGTACCAATCCAGGAAATCGTCGTATTCGAGGAGGTTTTTCGCCATTCCCCGCATTGCGAACTCCGCCGGACGGTAGTAGGACAGGCCGAGCGCGATATCCGGGTTGGAGCCGGTGGAGTTGGCTAAGGTGATCTTCTTTTCATCCGGCATAATGGAATATACCACGTCGATGCCGGTCTGTTCGGTAAAGGTCTGCGCCGTCAGTTCCCGGAGCGCTTCCACGTACTGGGAGGGCTTGTTGATCCACACCGTCAACGCGCCGTCCGAATTTTTCACATCCACCGCTTCGTTCATCACGGGCGAGAAAGAATAGAAAAACTGCTGGATGCCGGTGGCCAGCCCGCTCCAGAAGCCGGCGCGGGGAGAGGGCAGCTTGGTATCCGCGCCGTGGAGGTAAAAGCAGTCCACACTCAGGTTTTGGTCGTATATTTTGGTTAGCGTCAGCGCCAAAAGCTGCGCCGCTGAACTGGAATCATCGCTGAGCAGGGACATCCGGTTCGGGATTTCCCGGGGTTCGGAGGCGAGACGTTCCAAATTCTGCGCAGCTAGGGAGATATCGCTGGCAAACGCAGGATCCTCTCCCGTGAGATCCTCCAGCGTCTGATAGATCCGGTTCAAACGGTCCTGCCAATCCTGGAGGTCGGTCAAGATATCCGGCATATACTGCAGGATGTCCCACGTCCGGTTCGTGTCCACTGCAGCGGTATCGTCCGAGTTGCTTCCCTTAATCCGCTTCATCTGGATGCCGACGTCGTTGATTTCGTTGACGATCGCCAGCAATTCCTGATACAGCGCGTCCATCGGCCCGGCCGTAACCTTGAGAGCGATGGTGTGAAGCCCCTGGGTTAGATAAATCCCGAGCGGTTCTTCCCCACCCAGCGTGGCGTTGCCATAGATATCAATGCCGGTGTGGACAAAGGCCATGTCTCTGGCCTCGGCAAAAGGCACTGCCCCGTCCACCTCAATGGTGCGATAGGCCACACCGCCGCTTTTCAGGGGCTGGCTGTACTTGAAGCTGAGATAATACCACCCATCCTGCGGGACTTCTACTTCATAAAGCACCTTTTGCCCCATGGTTTTATTGGATTTGTCATCGGTGGCGTTGATCAACTTGACGTAAGCGTTGTTCGGCGTCAAGCTGGTATTCTGCACATTTCTTCCACGGATATAGGAGTCGGATTTCGCCCGGTAATCCTCCCCCTCCACTTGAAGAAGACCGTCGAACTCCGCCGCATCGGCATGCTGTGCACGGTACTCCGCATAGCTGAGATCTTCGGATGGACGGATCAGGCGCAGGGAGCGCAGCAGGATATCCTGGTTCTGCGGCGTAATGGTTAGGGTATTTTCCCCCTCCTGGAGGGAAAACCGGATCGGAGTACGGGAAAAATGCTCGTAATCCTCCAGATAACAAAGGGAGGGGGCGTCGATTTCCTGCTGATCCGGAACAATCTCATTGCCATACCGGTCGGTGCGGGCTTCGGTCACATCGTCCTCCCACAAAAAGGGAAGAGAACAAGTGGCGTCCGTCTCCCCCAAAGAAACCGAGACCGGGTTTTCAAACATATTTATGCTAACCAGTTCATACTCGGCGAGCACCCAATACTCGCCGGAATCGGGAACATTCAAAATTATTTCGCACGCTGTATCTACCGGCATCAGTATGCCGTCGGCATGCTTTTCCACCCCTTCGCCGGAAACCTTGGCATCTGGATCGGAAAGCCGCAGCTCCGCCGCCACGTCTTCCGCACGGTACGATACCCATTTTTGCGATACAGACACGTCGTCCAGACGATAGGTACGGGGGGTAATATCCGAGTCAGCCGTGTGTGAGCCGCCGGAACAGCCTATTAGAGACAGAAATAGCGACGCTGTCAGCAATACCGCCTCCGCCCGGAACCAGGTTCGTTTTTTCAACGTTAACCCCTCCTCGCCCCACGCCGTCCCTCCCCGGACATACCGGGGAGGGACAAGGTGGGCTGACATGAAAAGAAGAACCAAAATTAGAAAAGAGTCATAACGAATGTTTACGCTTGTTTATGATTTCCTTGCTGCTGGTACGGTGTTTGCTTACCCGTTAGCCGCCACTTTATCGTTGAAGCTCTTGAGCTGCTCCTGCAAAGCGGCGTTGACCTTCTCGTCGATCTGGGGCGCGACGTCGGCGGCATTAGCGCGGCCTTCGCGGACATCCGTGATCAGCTTATTCACTTCATCGGTGAAAATGTTGCTGTAGCCGGAGAGGATCTTGTTGATATCGCCGCGGATCGAATTCTCCGTGCTCTTATACAGGGCCTTGAAGCCTTCGGTCAGATGCGGGTTTTCATCAAACTTCGCGACGACATCCGGGTGCTGCGTGCAGGGGATGAACCAGGTCTTCAGAAGCTTGGTATCGCCTTCCACCACATCCGCGTCGCCGCGGGCCGCGAAGATATCCAGGCGCTGGAGGTTGCCTTCCACACCGTAGGTCAGCCATTTCAGGAGCTGGAACGCCGCTTCCGGCTGAGCACAGGTCTTGGTCAGATATGCGCAGTCCACATGGATCGGGGTCTTGACCGGGGTATTCTCATCAAGGCGCGGATACGGCCAGTAATCCCAGTTGATCTTGCACTCGTTGCGCATCCAGTTGTCGTTGTAGGTCGCGTTGGTCGCCATCAGAGCCATACCGTTCTTAAACGTGTAATGGTTATCGTCCTTACCGGTTTCGCCGAACTTCTTGACATAGTCGCTGTCCATGGAGGTGGTTCCGTCATCGTTCTTGGGATACCGCATGCTCCAGGCTTCCAGGCCAGGAACCGCGCGCAGTTCCGCCAGACGGTTCATCGCCGGAACCCATTTGTTGGTGAAATCGAACTTCTGGTTCACATAGTCATACGCCGGATAGAAATACCCATCTTCCTGCGCGGAATAGACCTGATCCAGGTCTTCAAGCGTCGCAGCACCGACTGTGTCGTTGCTGATCGCCTTTTTCAGCAAGTCGGTGAACTCGTCGATGGTCCAGTCATAGCTGGGTTTATCTAGATTGAGTTCATCCAGCAGGTCCAGGTTGATGGTGATGCCCATAGCGTTGAGCTGGCAGGGCAGCGCATAGAGCTTGCCGTTATAGGTGTACGGATCGGTCATGCCGGAGGGCACATACTCCGCTTCCTCGTCGTCCTTCATCAGGTCATTTAGCGCCATAACCAGGCCGCCCGCCACTTCGGGAGCAAAATCGTTCCAGTCGCACCACATCATATCCGGCATATCATTGGATGCCGCGTGCTGGCTCAGGAATGCATTGAAAGCACCTCCTGTGGAGCCTTCAAAGGGGACTTCCACCACTTCAATATTGGGATACTGCTTACGGAACGCTTCCAGAACCGGCTGAAGTTCCGCCTCTTCAGCCACCGGGAACCCGATGGAAACCTTCCCTTCCATGGAGTAAACCGAGGACTCTCCCCCTCCAGAAGCGGAAGTGGTGTCCGTACTCCCAGGTGTTGGTTCTTTAGGAGAGCAACCTCCCATGATCGCCAAAGACAATGCCGCTACGGAAATCGCCGATAAGATCCTTTTTAACATGAAATAATCCTCCTTTTCTCTATGGTGTGCTTTCTATTTCAACAGCCGCGCTCACGGCTGTCGAAGCCGGTGAAATACCAAGACCCCACAACTTTCTCCTCATATTTGCCATGTATCCCCTTTTCGGCAATCACTCCTCCAAAGTTTCCACAACCGCCCCCTTCTCGTCGATCCGGACTTCGTAACGCTTGCCGAGATACGCGAAGTGAAAGCGCATTTTGCGAATCTGTTTGGGCAGGCATGGCGTGCAGGTGATGCCGTCAGAATCTATCCACAGACCGGCAAATCCAAAAATCAACGCCTGCCAAGTTGCTCCCAGCGCCGCGGTATGGATGCCTTCCCGCGCCGTATTCTTCATTACGTCCTGCAGATCCAGAAACAGGCTTTTTTCAAAATACCGCTCAGCGGCCTCCCGCTGTTCCACACGCGCCGCCATTAGGGCGTGGATGCCGAAACTCAAGGTGGAATCATGCAGCGTTTTGGGTTCATAATAAGCCCATGCCGCCTGTTTTTGCTCCATGGTAAAATCGCCGGGACACATCGCCATCAACATAAGCACATCCGCCTGCTTGAGCACTTGATACCTCTGAAGGCGGTCATAGCTGATTTTGTGGTACAGCGGGATGTCGTCTTCCTTATAATCGGCGGGATTGAGCGGTTCCAGCTTTTCAAAAGTATCGTCCTGTATCCACAGCCGGCGGCCTTCGTCATAACGGCGGACGGCCTTATCCATACGCTCCGCCCAGGCGGCGGGCTCCTCCGGACGGAACGCCAGCTTTTCTGCGAGCGCTTTCCATTCCTGCGGATATTCCTTTTGCATCCGGGTAACCGCATCCCGGGCAGCCTTCAGGTTCTCGCATGCAAGCCAGACCGTGTACAGATTGTTGACCGTCACGCCGCAATACTCATCCGGCCCCTTGACAAAAAGGAGGTTATACCGATCCTCTACCGGATCATAGGTGAACCGCTCTGTCCAATATCGCGCCGTCTGGATTAGCATTTCCGCCGCACAATCGCGGAAAAACTCGTCATCGCCGGTCAGTTCCAGGTACCGCCCGACAGCGTAAGCGATATCCGCGGTGATGTGGATTTCGCAGCAGCCGGTATCCCATGTGCCGCATTGCTCATACCCGGTATCCGACGCCATCCATGGATACCGCGCTCCAGGAAGGGAAAAGCCTTTGGCGCTGTCCACGGCGTCTTTTAACGTGTGGTACCGGTACAGCAATAGGTTTTTCGCCGCCTGCGGGTCGGTATGCAGGAACATCGGCAGCATAAAAATTTCGGTATCCCAGAAATAGCAGCCCTTATACCGGCCGTGCATCAAACCGCGTGCGCCGATGCTGGCATACGGGTCGGAACGTGGGTCGGTCTGGATTAGTTGGAAAATGTTGTACCGCACCGCTCCCTGCCAATCGTCCGGCGCTTCCATTTCCACGTCGGCCGTCCGCCAGAGGGCCTCCCATGCCTTCGCTGTATCCTCCAGCATGCCGTCAAAACCGCGCTGCCTGCAGACATCCGCAGTATGTGCTGCCTGCTGCGAAGGAGCGGTGCCGTCCCGGTAGCTGTACACCGCCACCAATTTATCCACCGTATACGTATGCCCAGCCTGGACGGGAATGACCGCCTTTTCCCCTGCAAAAGCTTTATCCAAGACCGGTAGCCAGGCATACCCGCCACCATGGTCGTCCAACCGGTACTCCATGGAAACTGTCCGTTTGGAATACGCCGTTTCCGCCGTAAGCCCTCCCGCTTTGATGGAAGAGTGCCGGGCGATCGGCCCCCAGATCTGCGCCACTTCGACGTTCTGTGTCAACTGGTCGTCGGAAATGGGGAGATTGACCACCCCGCCGTCAATTCCGGTTTCCAGCATCAGCTCCCCGTCGTAATTTTCCGGCGTAACCCGCAGCCGGACAGCCGCCGTATGGACATTGTCCATGCTGAGGAAACGGATGGTTTCCACTTTGGTCCGCCGCCCTTGTTCGTCCGCCGCTATGTAACGCCGGGTAAAGGTCCCGTCCTTTAGATTCAGCGTCTCTTCGTATCCGGTGCGCGTATAGGCGGATACGTCGCTGCCGTTGAGAGCAATGCGGAACACAGAAAAATCCGGCTGGTTAACCATATCCGTGGTTCCCGGCTTTATGTACTCAAAGAAACCGGACAGGAACGTAGAACGTTCAAAACCGTGTTTCTTTTCCCCCTCCGGGGCGTACCCCCTCACCCCCATATAACCGTTGCCCTGGCTGAAAACGCTCTCCCGAAAGTCCAAGGTGTCCTCCGAATCCGTTGCACAGCCAATGGTCCATGGGGTAATCTTCAATATTTTCACAATCCTCTACCTCCTTTCCATATTGTTCTTTCTATATATGTGATTTTCCCTCTCCAAACGCCCGATCTATGGCATAGGCCAGGAAACCGGCACACGTGGCGAACGCATCTCCCGTAGCGCTTTCCCCCGTCGTTTCATCGACGCTTTCGCAAGCGATCCCGTTGTCCATCACACAGCGCAGGAGATGCTCCCGTGCCGAATCCCGGTTGCCGGAAAGCAAGCTGTTGGCAATGCTCAGCACCCAAGGATGCGGCGCATGCGGGCAACCGATTTCCGCGATCGGGCAACCGGCGAACGAATAGGGATAGTCTTTCCGGCGGATGACTGCCACGGTGTTCTTCCACACCTCGTCGTCCATGGTGCAGAAGCCCCGGAACGGCAACAAAAGCAGACTTCCCGGCGGTTCGTCGTAAACGTCCCAGTTTCCCTTCAGGTCCACCGACCAGGCGTACATGGCCTTTCCGTCTTTTTCCTTGACGCAGTGCGCGGCAATCGCAGCACGGACGTCCTCCGCCATCTGGGAAAGCCCATCGCAACGCTCCTTGGTCCAAATCCCCTCGTACAACTCCGCCAAATCCCGCAGGATTCGCCAGACCAGCACGTTGTCATAGGTCAGGTAAGGGTAAACACGCATATCGTCCGTGGGCTGGAGCATCGTTTCATACAGCGCGACCTCTGGATGCTTTTTCCCGGCCAGCCGTCTGAGTATCCGTTCCACGCCGGATGCGACGTCCGGCTGCGTAAGGACCGTCCGGTCGCCGGTTTCCCGCACATACTCGGCAAGCGCCAGAACCGGCGCACAAAGCTCATCCAGTTCAAAGCCCGGCTCCAACACCGTACCGTCGATAAAGCGGCTGTGAATCCCCACGTTCCGGCCCTGCCGGCCGAACACGTACCCGAGCATCTCCCGGGCGTAAGCGGGATCCGTCATCAAGATGGCCGGGAAGCTCCACAGCAGGCTGTCCCGATCCCAATACGCGGCGCTGACATAATACCGTGGGCTGCGTGAAGTGACCAAAACCAGTTCCTCGGTATCCAACGTCACGCCGGATCCAAAGAAGAAGCTAAAAAACATGTTCATGTTCAGTAGCTCATCCAGTTTCGGATCGCCAGCGGAGCGTTCCCGCGCCGCCAGCCAGCGGCAGGTTTTTTCATATTCCTCGTCAAACCCCTGCCGGAGCATTTCCTTGGCCGAGGTCGAGGCCGCGACCTCCTCAAACCCAACGCCGAACCAGAAGTTTTCCGCGTCATCCTCCTCCGGTTTCAGCGTCTCCTCCCGCCACAGGCAGTAGGATACCGCCCCATCCTGTTCTTGATTGTATGTGCAATGAGTACGGGATATTTCCGGCTGTTCGGTATAGACCGGCGCGAACGCAAACAACGAAACGCCGACCCGCATATCCATCACAAATGCATGGTTCCAGCCGCTGTTGTAGGCATGCTTTTCGCCGGCGACCGGTTTGCTTTCATTAATTGAATGAATGGTTTGCCCCCAACGGCCTTTCAACCCATAACGCACCACATGCGGCTTTTCATCCCGGTTCACGGCTTTGAGCCGGTAACAAAACCCCCGTTCTCCCACCGGAGCGAGGATCACGCCCTCTAACTGTACGCTGCCGGCCCAAGCGGTAAAGGATGGAATCCAATAATGGGTTCGCATCCAGGAAAGGTCCTTTAACGGAACCGCTTCGCCGTCGATTTCCACGAACGGCGCCATCAGGGGCGAACCGACAATTTCCAGCATCCCCTTCGCCGCCATATATAAAATAGAGAAACCCTCCAGCCCACCGTCCGACTCTCGGATCGTGGGAAGGGAAACCGCTTCGTTCCCTGTTACCAGATAGCGCTCCTTCACGCAATCGCCTCCGTTCATTACTGTATCTTTTTCTTTATCGGGTCACGCTTGACGGTAAGGGACCCGACAGCCATCTACCTTTCGGCCAAAGCAGAACGCCTGACGGGGGACCGGCTGTTCATCCGCCCCGTTGACCCGCACTTCCATCCTCATCCCCGGCGAATCCGCCGCCCAAGGGAACAAAGAAACCGGGACGCTCCATGATCCTTCAAGTCTCGCTATCCCATCCGCTACGCTGATTCTCAGATCATTGCCGAGTTCGTCACAAAAATCCGTTTCCCCGTCCCCGCATAATAGGAACGCCAGCTCCTCATATGAATCCACGCGGTTGGAAACCGCCGCCCGCGGGTCGGTTTCCCCCATGATGAAACGGCGGTTTATGTTCACCGGCAGGGCACAGCCTTCGCGGAGAAATACCGGGATACGGTCCAATCCGCAGGGTACCCAGATCTCGGAATTCCCTGTATAGGTCATGCCGCTCCAAAGTTCGCGCCATGCGCCGCCGGGAAGATATACGTTCCGGCCCTGAGCCCCCTCTTCCACAATCGGCGCGACAAGCAGATCCCGTCCCAGCATGTATTCGTCGTCCCGCTCCCTCGCCGCCGGATCGTTGGGATAGTCGTAAACGAGATGGGCCATCATCGGACGGGACGTCCGCACACAGTGCCGCGCTTCCTTCCAAAGATAGGGGAGCAGGTTCATCCGCAGATTCGCAAACAGGCGGTAAATAGGGACGATCCGGTCGTCTTTATTGGCGGTAGCCATATTCCAGGGGCTGCGGTCATTGTTCCACTGGTCCCGTTTGGTCATGTAATACTGGCCGTTGCGTGGTTCCGAATGGAACTGCATCACCGGGGAAAAGGCCGCCATCGCTGTCGATCGCAAATACAGTTCCGTAGAGGGGAAAGGCCCAGCAAAACCGCCGATGTCAAAGCCCCAGAAAGGGACACCCGATAAGCCGAGAGACAGTCCGGCATTCAACTGCCAGCGCAATTCCGACCATTCGGAAACCTGGTCCCCCGCCCAATGGATAGGATATTTCTGCCCTCCGGTATAACCGGCCCGGCTGAACAACACGCCGTTTCCACGGCCGAGTTCCCTTTCAAGGAAAGCGTGATACGCCCCAATGTATTGGTTGGGATAATCGTTATGCGCTTCCTCCACAGTCCGGCCGTCGTAAAGCCGCGCGGACTCGTCGAATAAGAACTCGCCGCCGTCCGTCTTAAAGCCCGCCACGCCCAGATCCAGGAGATATTTCCGTTTATCAAACCACCATTTCACGGTCTCCGGATTGGTGAAGTCAGGCATCAGGGAATTGCCGAACCACATTTCCGTAATGCGGTAAGGCTCCCCGTCTTGGGTACGGATGCATAGGTGATGGGCCTTCGCGTATTCCTCATCCAGATCCAACTGAACCGAATGCGGCTGGCGTTCGTATTTGATTGCCGGGATCTGCCATAAGACCAGCTTCACGCCGTTTTGATCCAGCGTTCGAATAAATTCCTTCGGATCCGGCCATTTCCCATCCTTCGGAAACGTAAAGTCCTCATATGCGAAAACGCCCTTTGCCGTCGGCGTGTACTGCGCATCGTTCCATATGTAAAAGGTTTCTTCATCGCTCCAGGCTTCCAACACCTGTACGGTTGCCGGAATCGCCAATTCGTTCATCGAACGGATCTGTTCCAACGCTTCTTTTTGCGTGTTCCATCCGTTGGAGGACATCCAAGGCCCGAATGCCCATTTCGGCGGAAGCGCCGGTGCACCGGTGCAAGCGGTGTATTGCTGGAGCTGTTCCGCCGGGTTCCCCGTGAAAAACAAACCGGAGAATACAGTGCCAGTACGGGGGCAGCGGGCTCGAACCGTAACCCGGATCCGATCCGGTTCATCGGTTTTCTCAAAAGAATATCCCGTCCTCCAGCTGCCCTCCTGCAGGAAGCCGATCCCTTGTTCCGTATAAAAAAACGGGATGGGAAAATACGTTTTATCCTCCTGGTACCCATATTGTTCCACCACCGCTGAAAGCGGGGACTTTCCAAGCTGGTTTACTGCATCGAATTTTTCTCCCAGGCCATAAACCGCGCTGCCGGAAATATTGAAACTCTCCTGGAGTTCATACACATTTCCCGCCTGGTCGACCCAAAGATCGATGTTCGACGGCAGAAGGGACATCAGGGTTTCCCCGTCTTCCCAAAATAAAGCAATGGAGTTTTCATCCATTTTAGGAATCAAGCAGGATTTATCTGCATTTATATTCCTAATACGGACATTTTGACCTGTATATTTTGTTAAATAAACGTTTAAGTAATGCCGAAAAGCGGAACCTTCTCCTTTTTCAACGCCCCATTCATACTCGACATTTTCCACGTTGTACCGGAATCGGATAGCGTCGTCTGCCTGTATCACATCGTACGGCTTTTGCAATGTAATCTTCCGTACTGGTGAAAAACGGAATGTGGAACTTTCTTCGATGTTTCCGTGATCTCGAGCAGTAAAAACATATTCAACCGCGTCCAATGACGAGGGACAGGAAAAGGAGAAGGTATAATAGTTGGAATCCCTGTTTTCGGGGGTAACATCATGCCAATCCGGGGAAGGCAGCGTACGCCACCGCAGCAATACGTCCGCATCACCGCCTGCTTCGTCTAAACGGCATCCGACGCGTACTTGTCCTCCGGCTTCCGGATATAGCGGATCCCGCTGTATCCCACTGGCGATATGCGGAAACAATCCGCAAGGCAAATGTTTAATTTTCATAGCTGCCCCCCACTTAACCAATATCTCGAACGGAGTCCCGCTCAACCACTTCCAACGGAATAATCACTTCCCGCTTGGGTCCGGAAGGATCGTCAATAGCATCCAGCGCCAGTTCGACCGCCACCCTTCCTTTTTCCTTAATATTCTGTCGGACTGTCGTCAAGGAAGGCGAGGAAATATTCGCGATAAAAACGTCGTCAAACCCCACAACGGAAACATTCCCCGGCACCGACAGCCCCGCGTCCGAAAAACCTTTAATGACGCCCGCCGCCATAATATCGGCCGTCGCGAAAACCGCTGTTACATCCGGATGGTTTCGGGCAATATCCAATGCGGTTTCCGCCCCGTATTCATAGCCGACATTGCCGGAAAAGATAAGTTCCCGGTCGTAGGGGATCCCCGCTTCGTCCAGCGCGTCATGATAACCGAATAGGCGCTTCTGGTTCACCCCCACCTCTTCCACCGCCCCGGAAACAAAAGCAATTCGCCGGTGGCCATGACGGATGAGGTAATGGGCGGCGAGATAACCGCCGTGCCGGTCGTTGGTACCGATGCTGTGAAAAAAATGGTCGTTGCGGTAGCAATCCACCAAAACCAAGGGTATTTTCGTCTCTTTATAAGCGTTGATATCGTCGGTAGGGTAAATCCCCAGGATAATAATCGCGTCCAACCCATGGTTCTGCGCGATCTCAATATAGCTCTGGCCTACGCTGGTGCCGGATATCAGCAAGCGATACCCCCTGGTACGCGCCGTATATTCCACCGCACTGAGGAAATCCCCGTAAAACGGGTTGCTGAACATAAACTCTTTTCCCGGTTCCGTCTGAGGGATCACCACGCCGATCAAATTCGACTTGCGATAGCGAAGAGCACGCGCCGAGAGGTTCGGCACATACCCCAGCTTTTCAATCGCCGCGTTAACCCGGGCGATGGTCTCCGGGGTGATGCTTTCGGATGCCTTATTATTCAAGACATACGAGATTGTCGCCGTGGAAACGCCCGCTTCCTTTGCCACATCCCGTATGGTAACACGTCTGGACATTTCCTCATCTCTTCCTTATTCGTATAAGTAGAGTTTATACCCTGTTTGTGGATATGTCAAGAGCTTTATGCAAAGTTTTTTAAGTTTTTTATCGCAACTTTTGTGCATATAAACTCCTTGTAATAATTTTTTTACTGATAGCTTTAAGTAAATAATTATTCTACGGCCTAAATACCCGGAACACCGTTTATTCCATTTACTTATCGTCCTTATCCTTCCATATTGTTCCCTTTCATTTGCAGGAAAGCATTCTTATCTTGCCGTAGCCCTGTTTTTTCTGTCGGGAATTTCCCGATCTTCCCTTCTATCCTATATAAAAAGAGCGGTTTTAGCAACGAAATACGTCCATTCGAAAACTTTGCATAAATCCGGAAAAGCGCGGAAAAATAGGTCTATTCCAACAATCTGCGAGAGGAGCGTTTTCCATGGAGGTTACCGGGCAGGAGTACCGGCAAATGAACAAACAGACGGCCCCGAAATCGCCGGTGCTGAAAAACTGCATCAAGGCTTTCCTGATCGGGGGGCTGATCTGCGCCCTGGGGCAAGTGATTGTCAACCTGGTACAGAATGCGGGGATGGAACTGAAAGAAGCGCGGATGATCTGTTCCATCACCCTGATTGCGGCAAGCGCCATCCTGACGGCGTTCAATGTGTACGACAACATCGCCAAGCACGCCGGAGCCGGGACGCTGGTGCCGATTACCGGTTTTGCCAACGCCATCGTATCCCCTGCCATCGAGTTCAAGAGCGAGGGCCTGATCGTCGGGCTGGCTGCGAAAATGTTCACCATCGCCGGCCCGGTCCTGGTGTACGGCATCACCACCTCCATCCTCTACGGGCTGATATTAAACCTCATCAAACTGTTCCGGTAACGGGAACGGCAACCGTCGAATCCCAACAGCGGCTCTCTTCCGTAGCGGAAGGCCGCCGCAGTATAGCAGTATAAATGAAAGGCGTGAATGAACAATGCCGGAGCGCAAAGGACAATATACCGTAACCCTCTCCTCCCGGCCGACCATCCTAGGTTATGCGGCCGTGGTGGGGAAGCGGGAAGGGGAAGGCCCGCTCGGCCGGTACTTCGACATGATATTCGAGGATACCACCTTAGGCGAAAAAACATGGGAGAAAGCGGAAAGCGCCCTACAGAGGGAAGCGTTTACCCGCGCGATGAATAAGGCGGGGATGTCCCCTTCCCAGCTAAATTATCTTTTTGCAGGCGACCTGCTCAACCAGAGCATCGCCTCCACTTTCGGGATGCGAGAATACGGCGTGCCGATGCTGGGGCAGTTCGGCGCCTGTTCCACCATGGCGCAGACACTCGCCCTCTCCGCCATTTTTGTAGACAGCGGGGCGGCCGACCTTTGCTGCGCCGTGACTTCTTCCCACTTCTGTTCGGCGGAACGGCAGTTCCGTTTTCCGCTGGAATACGGCGGGCAGCGGCCGCAGACAGCCCAATGGACAGCGACCGCCTCCGGCGCGGCGGTGGTGGGCATGGGAGGCAGCGGCGTAAAGATCGCCGCCGCTACCATCGGGCGGATCACCGACCTGGGGATAACCGATGCGAACAACATGGGGGCGGCGATGGCCCCTGCCGCCGCGGATACCCTGGCCACCTTCTTCCAGGACACCGCCACCAAGCCGGACGATTACGACCTAATTATCACCGGCGACCTTGCCGCGGTGGGCAGCGACCTGCTCCGCCAGCTTAGCGAACGGAAGGGCTACCCGCTTGGCGCGAATTATACCGACTGCGGCTTGCTGATCTACGACCGGAACAAGCAGGACGTGCATGCCGGCGGTTCCGGCTGCGGCTGCTCGGCCGCCGTCCTCTGCTCCTATCTGCTGGGGAAAATGGAGCAGGGCGAATTGAAAAGCGTGCTGTTTATCGGCACCGGGGCGCTGATGTCCCCCACTTCCTCCCAGCAGGGGGAAAGCATCCCCGGCATCGCCCACCTAGTGCATCTGGTTGCCGGGGGCGCATAGCGCCTTCCGGTCTCCCCTTCCCCATGTTGATAAAACTCCAAATTTAAAATTTTTCGCTTTCCATGTATTCCCTAAATGATATTTTCCTTTATGAAAGGCGTCACCCTTCCCCTCACAAATCCGACAGGCGGGAACGGCTTGTAGCCGTCTCCGCCTGTTTTTATATGGACAAAACGTTCATACGGCAGCCGCCAAAAGAAAAGTACCCGCAGATTTCGGAAAAATACGCCGGAAACTTCGCCTTCTTTCTCCCATTTTCTGACTTGACAATCACCCATATCTTGATTATAATTGAGCCCGTGCCCAAAAAGAACACAAGATATTGTGTTTCGGTTTTCAACCGAAAGTTGAAAAGCTGTGGAAATGTTGAAATACATAGAGGAGGCTTCCCCATGATTACCACCATTGTCAAACGCGACGGACGCACCACTTCCTTTGATACCGAAAAGATCGCGAGCGCGATTTACAAAGCCGCCCAGGCGATCGGCGGCCACGATTACCATACTTCGCAGGAGCTGGCCGGCCAGGTTGTGGACAAGCTGTCCGGCGTCACGGCCGGAAAGGCCCCCACGGTGGAACAAGTGCAGGATATGGTGGAAAAGGTGCTAATTGAAAACGGCCACGCCCGCACCGCCAAGGAATTCATCCTTTACCGCGCGGAGCGTTCCCGCGTCCGTGAGATGAACACCCGCCTGATGAAAACCCTGGAGGACCTCACTTTCAAGGACGCGAAGGAAAACGACGTAAAGAGGGAAAACGCCAACATCGACGGCGACAGCCCGATGGGCACCATGCTGAAGTACGGTTCGGAAAGCGCCAAGCAATTTTACGAGATGTTCGTCCTCAACCCGAAGTATTCCGAAGCGCACCGCAACGGGGACATCCATATCCACGACCTGGACTTCCTCACCCTGACCACCACCTGCTGCCAGATTGACCTGGTGCGGCTGTTCGAAAACGGCTTTTCCACTGGCCACGGCTTCCTGCGGGAGCCGAACGACATCGCCAGCTATTCGGCCCTGGCCTGCATTGCCATCCAGTCCAACCAGAACGACCAGCACGGCGGGCAGAGCGTGCCGAACTTCGACTACGCGATGGCGAAAGGCGTCGCCAAAACCTACCGCCGCGTATACCGCCAGAACCTGGCCCGCGCACTGGAGCTGCTCACCGATACGGAGGATGCTGCGGCGGACGCGCAAGCGATAGTGGACGCCGCCTCACAGCTCAGCGGCGCGCAGCCCGTGCTGGCCGACGACAACGGTTACCGCGAGGCGGAGACGGATGTGCTGGCCGAACGGCTGGGGGATATCGCCCTGGCCGGCAAAATCCAGAAATTTGTGCGCAAGCGTGCCGTGGCGGAAACCGACCGCGCCACCTACCAGGCGATGGAGGCGTTCGTACATAACCTGAACACCATGCACTCCCGCGCCGGCGCGCAGATCCCCTTCAGCTCGATCAACTACGGGCTGGACACCACGCCGGAAGGCCGGATGGCGATTAAAAACGTGCTGCTCGCCACGGAAGCCGGGCTCGGCAACGGGGAAACCCCGATCTTCCCGATCCATATCTTCAAGGTAAAGGACGGCATCAACTACAACGAAGGCGAGCCGAACTACGACCTGTTCAAGCTGGCCTGCCGGGTCAGCGCCAAGCGCCTGTTCCCGAACTTCTCCTTTATCGACGCGCCGTTCAACCTAAAATACTACCGCGAGGGCGACCCCAACACCGAAATCGCCTATATGGGCTGCCGCACCCGCGTCATGGCCAACAATTACGACCCGCAGCGCGAAGAAGTGTTCGGCCGCGGCAACCTGTCCTTCACCTCCATCAACCTGCCCCGGATCGCGATCCGCAGCCACGGCAGCGTGGAGTGGTTTTTCGAGGATCTTGACCGCAAGATCGACCTGGTGATCGGCCAGCTTCTCGAGCGGTTCGAAATCCAGTGCAAGAAAAAGGTGCGCAACTACCCGTTCCTGATGGGGCAGGGCATCTGGATCGATTCGGACAAGCTCGGCCCGGACGACGAGGTGCGCGAAGTGCTCAAGCACGGCACCCTGACCATCGGGTTCATCGGGCTGGCGGAATGCCTGAAGGCCCTGATCGGCGCGCATCACGGCGAAAGCCGCGAAGCGCAGAACCTCGGGCTGGAAATCGTGGGCTACATGCGCAAGCGGATGGACGAGGCCTGCAAGCAGTACGGGCTCAACTTCTCCCTGATCGCCACCCCGGCGGAGGGCCTGTCCGGTCGCTTCGTCCGGATCGACAGGGAAAAATACGGCGTGATCCCCGGCGTGACCGACCGGGAGTACTACACCAACTCCTTCCACGTGCCGGTGTACTACGACATCAGCGCGTTCGACAAAATCGCAATTGAAGCCCCCTATCACGAACTGACCAACGGCGGCCACATCACCTATGTGGAGCTGGACGGCGACCCCTGCACCAACCTCGACGCGTTTGAATCGGTGGTGCGGGCGATGAAGGAGGCCGGCATCGGCTACGGCTCGGTCAACCACCCGGTGGACCGCGACCCGGTCTGCGGCTACACCGGCATTATCGAGGACACCTGCCCGAAGTGCGGCCGCCACGAAGGGGACGGCAACCCCGACTTTGAGCGGATCCGCCGGATCACCGGTTACCTGGTCGGCACCCTCGACCGCTTCAACGACGCGAAATTCGCCGAAGTGCGGGACCGCGTAAAGCACTCCCTGGGCACCGGCAAGGGCGAAATGGAACGGATCTGAGCCAGGCCAGGCGGCATTCTGGCCGCCCATACGGCGTTCGCACGGAAAGCGGCGGGGCGAAAATGGGCCCGCCGGACCGGCGCCGGGCCGCTCTGCTTGGGGCAGAGCGTTCCAGCTCAAAACAGCCCCGCATCCTTTCCTCAGGAGGGCGCGGGATAACCCAAAGGAAAACAATAGGCGGAATCCACAGGCCGGCGGATGCTCCCCGGCCTGTTGTTCTGCGTCAGGAGGTAAGACGATGGCATCTCCCGAAACGGCGGTTCCCGCGATCACCGGCATCCGGCTGGCCGGGGTGATCCGGGAATCGATTGTGGACGGCCCCGGCATCCGCTTTGTGGTGTTCACCCAGGGCTGCCCCCATCACTGCCCCGGCTGCCATAACCCCGCCACCCACGACCCGGACGGCGGCTACGACAGCGACATCGGCAACCTGGTCGCGGCCTTTCAGAAAAACCCGATGCTCAAGGGGATCACCCTGTCGGGGGGCGACCCCTTTGCCCAGGCCCCGGCCTGCGCGGAACTGGCCCGCCGCATCCACGCCCTGGGGAAGGACGTCGTCACCTTTACCGGCTACACTTTCGAGCGGCTCCTCGCCGGGGCGACGGCGGAAAACGGCTGGCGGGAACTGCTGGAGGAGACCGATATCCTGATCGACGGCCCCTTCCTCCTGGCGGAGAAGACGCTGTCCCTCCCCTTCCGCGGTTCCCGGAACCAGCGGATGCTGCACGTTCCCGCTTCCCTGGCCCAGGGCGTGGCGGTAGAGGTTGCGGAGTAACGGGCGCGGAATACCGCATACCGTAGGGAAACAGGGGAAGGGGCTGCGGATGCGGCCCCTTCCCCTGTTTCTTTGGGCTGTTTGGGGGATCAGCGCCGGTTCAGCGCCTCATTCATCAGGCGGACGCCGAACCGGACGCCGGCGGCGTAGGCGCGGGCGTTTTCCTCCGCCGTCAGGTCGCCATGGAGGTCGAGCAGGTTTTGAACAGCCGTCGCCATTTCCGTTCCCAGCCTGTTGATTACCTGCGTGTACTCTTTGCTGTAACGTTGATATGCTGCTTTCTGTTCCGGCGCTGAGGAATCCATAAGGTCATCCGCAACGTACCCGCCAAAATACAGTTTTTCCAATAAGGACTGTTCCATACTTATCGCTCCTTTCCCTCCCTAGTATATAACAAAACCTTATGAAAAGGCGGATTTACACCATAAGTGGCGTAGGCAACGCCATATGTATGCGGTAATTCCCCTCTTTTTCCTTGCTTTGGCGGGGATTTGGCGGTATAATGATTTGTTGTGACCGGCTGCCCCGCGCTTTCCATCGCCCGGCGCGCAGCCGCAACCAGGCCAAAAGGAGGATTATCCATGACTGAATCCGTGTACCGGCTCCAGACGCCGGAAGGCTACGCCCCCTCGATGGATATTTTAGAAACCGAAAAAGCCATCAAGCTGTTAAAAGATACGTTTGAAAGCGAACTCGCCCGCGCCCTGCACCTCACCCGGGTGTCCGCCCCCCTGTTCGTCCTGCCCGAAACCGGGCTGAACGACAACCTCAACGGCGTGGAACGCCCCGTGTCCTTCGACATCAAATACCAGGGCGGCCAGGTGGCGGAGGTGGTGCATTCCCTCGCCAAATGGAAGCGCTTCGCCCTGAAACGGTACGGGTTCGCCCCCGGCACCGGGCTGTACACCGATATGAACGCCATCCGCCGGGACGAAGTGACCGACAACGTCCATTCCCTGTACGTCGACCAATGGGACTGGGAACGGGTCATCACCGCCGACCGCCGCACCCCGGAATTCCTCCAAACCATTGTGCGGAAAATTTACGGCGTGTTTCTGGCCACGCAGGAAAAAATCCACGCGCAGTACCCCTTCCTGCAAAGCTCCCTGCCGCGGGAACTCACCTTCCTGACCACGCAGGAGCTGGAGGATCGGTATCCGGGGCTGGACGCGCTGGGCCGGGAAACCGCCGCGGTGAAAGAACACGGCGCGGTGTTCCTGATGCAGATCGGGGGGAAACTCCGCTCCGGCAAGCCGCATGACGGCCGCGCGCCGGATTACGACGACTGGGCCCTGAACGGCGACCTGCTGTTTTATTACCCGGTGCTGGACCGGGCGCTGGAGATGTCCTCCATGGGCATCCGGGTGGACGCAGCTTCCCTCGCGGCGCAGCTGAAGGAAGCGGGCTGCGAGGAACGCGCCGCCCTCCCCTTCCAGAAGGCGCTGTTGGACGGCGAGCTGCCCTTGACCATCGGCGGCGGGATCGGCCAATCCCGGATGTGCCTGTTCTTCCTCGGCAAGGCCCATATCGGCGAAGTACAATCCTCCGTATGGCCGGCGGAGATGCAGGCGGAATGCGAAAAAGCGGGCATCCCGCTCCTGTAGCCTTTGGCGCTTGCCGTCCGGTGCAAAGCGGGCGGCCCGGGCCGCCATAGGCGATGAGGAGCGGCCGGTATCTCCCGCCACGCCGAAAGCTCTTTCACCGGCATCCCTTGCTCCGCAGCCCGTGAGCGGGCGCTCGCTGCACAGTGGCGTTCCGCCGTCAAAGGATTGCCGCCGTCAACAGCGCGCTTCGCCCACGGCTTGAAGCAAACCCATTTTCCAGGGGTTCCGAAAACAGAATAAGCGGGGGGGGAGGGGGAACCCGTCCCCGCCCCCTTTTCTTTTTCCCTTCCCCCCCCGGGGCCCAGGGCGGGGGCCAGGCGGGC
>CAMMRL010000040.1 GCA_946499275.1 uncultured Clostridia bacterium
CTTTTCCTTGTTTTTTTCTTGTATCACCCTCTTGACTTATTACCATTGGACTTTCAAGCAAGTAATCCTTATTGGGTTCTTGTCAGCGTAAATACCCCTTTATTCCGTCTCTTTCGCTACAATTCCCGTTAAAAAGCGCCCGATTATCTTTGACAATAACCGGGCGCACCCGACATCTTATCCGACCAAGAGCCATAATGTCTCTTTGTGTATTGCGATACACGGTCCTCCGATGGCGATTTCTTATTCAGTTGACTTCATCCTGTAAAAGTTCCACATACTTACGGGTAAGGGACACCAGGGCCGCCCTTTCTTCTTCCTCCAGCCCGCGAAATGCCCTTTGTTCCGCATGAATTAAAGGGGAGATGACCTTTTGTGCAATCGCTTTCCCCTTTTCCGTGAGGGCGACCAATTTATTCTTTTGGTTCCCAGGAATCGGATTCAGCGCGATAAACCCCTGTTTTTCAAGACTTTTTAAGGCCGAATTGATCGTCTGCGGCGGATAGTGCCAGGCCGAACAAAGCTCTCGTTGCGTATAGGCGGCATCGGCTTCGTAAAGGGAGTATATCAGCCATAATGCCGTATCCGAAACGCCGTGCTTTTTGGCGTACTGGTGGTAAATTTCATCCACTTCTTTATAGAGCTGATTGAATGCGGCAAGTGGATCGTAATCCTTTTTTTCCATGGAGTCCTCCATTTCATCCGAAAGCGGACAATTCGGATTATAATCCGAAACCGGATAATTGTCAAGTGGTATACCCGGTAAAAAATCGGCTCTACTTACCGGTTCGTCATACATGCCTTCTTACGATACCGGCGGGCTTTTATCCTCCAAGGCGGTTTATACGGAGCGACCCCCCGGTGCCCGGCCGCCGCATTTGGCGACAGCTGTGCCGCCTGCGTACACGGAATGATTGGGAAAGGCCCAAAGAAAAGCCCTATGGGAATGGCAGTTCCATTCCCATAGGGCTTTTTCCGTTCGCCTGTTGTAAGTCCGTTTTTAACCCAACTCTCCCATATCGCCCAATACCAATTGGCCGAGACGGTTGGAAATGTTACAAAGGCTGGTGGAATACGGTTGCCGATCAACCCGGCAGCGCTTTTTCCGTCCGATGCTGCCGGCCGGATACTCGCTCCTGATAAGGCGGTTCCGGCATCCACGTGCAGCTTATACCCCTACATGGGCGTTGCAATAGTTCGCCGCCTGAAAAGCGGCCACCGCGCCGTCGGCCGCCGCGGTCACGATTTGGCGCAGCGGCTTTGCCCGGTTGTCTCCCGCCGCGTATACGCCGGGGATGGGGGTAAGGCAGTCCTCCCCCACCGCCAGATACCCGTAACTGTCCAGGGGCAGCCGCCCCTGTGCCAGCGAATTATCCGGCTCATACCCGATTGCCACAAACAGCCCTTCCGGGGTAATGCGGCGGCGCTCGCCATCCCTGCCGGCCAAAGTTACCGTCTCCAGGCGTTCTTTCCCCTCCAGGGCTTCCACCGAAAAGGGGGTGAGGATTTCCACGTTGTCCCTTTCCCGTATTGCCTGAACCAGCCGGGCTTCCCCCCGGAAGTCGGTGCGGCGATGGATCAGCGTCACCTGCTCGCACAAATTGGACAGGAAAAGCGCATCCTCCAGGGCTGTGTTGCCGCCGCCTACAATGGCTGTCCGCTTTCCGCGGTACAGAGCACCGTCACAGGTCGCGCAGTAGGATACGCCATGGCCGGCCAGCCTTTCCTCTCCCGGCACCCCCAGCTTCCTCCGTTTGGCGCCGTTGGCAAATAAAAGCGTCCTCCCCTCCACGGATCCGGAAACCGTCGTGACCGTTTTCACCGCCCCCTCCAGGGAAACGGACTCCACCGCCTCATAGCGGATTTCCGCCCCCAGCCCGGTTGCCTGCTCCATAAGCTGCATGGAAAGCTCCGGGCCGCTGATCTCCAGAATGCCGGGGTAATTCTCCACTACCGGGGTTATCGCCATCTGCCCGCCGTACAGCGCACCGTCAAACAGTATTACAGAAAGCCCCGCCCGCCGGGCGTATATGGCGGCGGTCAGTCCCGCCGGACCCGCCCCGATAACCAACAAATCCGTCATGCTTTTCCCCCCATTACCGTCCCTGCGGTTCTGCTTTTCTCCCTTTTCCGCGATAATCCGAGATTCGTCGCTTCCGTATATGACCGAAGGTCCGCCGCTATCCGCTGTCCAGCCTCATGCTTAAGGCAAACGCGGAACCCTTTGCGCTGTCTCCCCCGCCTTCTTTATACCCGTAAAACGTCCGGTCATGCATCCGGCGTTTTACCCACGCTGTCCCGATGCGCACCGCCCAGGGTACCGTCTCGCACTTTTTCCACCAGCAGCGTCAGGAACTTTCGATTGGAAAGCCGTTTTATACCGGAACTGTGTCCGGTTAACAAATGCAGCGCTTCGTTGTCCGTTTCATAAATCCGGGAAATCGCTTTGCGTACGGCGCTCTCCACGCAATCTGCCGTGGTTTCGTGGCGTCTCGCCACCTCGGGATATACCACCTTGGTTATTGAACAGGGCGTCTCTTCCTGCGACAGGACCTCCGCCGCGTCGATAATATACGCAAAGCCCCGCGTGCCGGGCGTCTCCCCCAAATCTATCAACGCCCGCTTGAGCCTGTCGCGAAAATCCCCGAGAGAGGGCAACGCATATGAGGACGGTTCAACAAACATCATTACCCGTTTATATACGTCGTCCATAAGGTACGGCTTAATGATATAATAACTCGCACCGATGCTCATCACCCGGTTCATCACCGGTTCCTGTTCGACGAAGGAGGTGACGATCACATGCGGCATATGGGCAGGCGGCGAACTGTTCAGCCTCTCCAGCACCGAAATGCCGTCCAGGCGGGGGAGAAGAAGTTCCATTAGGACAATGTCCGGCCGGAGCTGATCGATCATTGCCAATGTCTCTTCCCCATCGTGGGCAACGCCGCACGGTTCCACTGTCCCGCACTCTTCAAAGAATTTCTGCAGTTTATCGCTTAATTCCCGGTTGTTATCCGCGATCAGAAGTCTCGCTTTTGCCATGTTCGTTCTCTTGCACTCCTCCGTCTTTTCTCCCCTGGGGCCGCCTAACCTCCGTTCAAGCCAGGCAATGCACGGTTTTGAGTAGATCCACAACAACGTCCCGCCATCCGTCGATCGTGGCTGCATTTTCATAAAGAAAAATGACCAGGTTCTTCGCCTCATCCAGCGATGCGGTCAACCCGCTTTGCGCATCGGAACGCTTGCAGCCCTCGCAGACAGATTCAATACGCACGCCATACCCGTCCCGCTCGTCGGCCAGCAATTCATAGGTAACCGTGCTTTCTTTCTGCATCCCGCGGAGCTCCGAAAAATGTTTGTGGAATGCTACCCGCCGTTCAGTCATCATTTCCAACTTCATTCTTCCCCTTTGAAAAAATTTGTCGCCGCTTTCGAAAACGTCGTTTCCAGTTTAACGAAGTGAAGATGAAATTACAATAAAAAGATTTCGACTTTTTTCGGCTATTACACATAATTGTGACATTTATTCACACATTTTCTCCGGTTTACGCCCGTTTTCTTCCATTATTGGATTTCTATGTCTCCAGAAAAAAACACAATTCCACAGAGTTTCCACCAAAATTCGGAATGAAATCCATGTTTTTCACTTTTTATACAGTATCAGGGATTATATCAACGATCATCCATTTCCTTAGCGAACGCTATCCCCGATTGACACAGCAAAAAAGTATTCTAGATTTTTATGCCTATCCGAATTGCCTATTATTTGCTTTTCAGCTTTTGCCTGATTCGCCATTATATTTTTTGTTTATAACAAATAATTGGGGATAACGCCCTGAAATACATATTTATTCACAGAATCCCGGAACTATCATCCTACGTCGCCCATTCTATCGAAAGCCTTGTTCACACCGCATTCATCCTATAAAGCGGCAATATAGCGTGAAAGATTTTCCCCGTGGAAAACTTTTGGATTTTCAACCGTTGATTTTGCGGCCCTTTTGGATGAATAAAAAAATATAAAAATTTTCGATTTTTGCGGATTTTCTTTCAATTATCGAATGAAAAACGGTTTTCCGACAACATCTCGCTGCTTATTTTCAAAAGAAGGCCGTCGATTTTGCTCGATTTTTATCGGCAAAACAATGGCTTTCCGCCTTAAAAAGCGAAAACTTTTCCTTTCCGCTTCACCGGACGACCTTTTTCGATGGCCATTTTACCGGCTATTTTCATCTTAATCCGCCGGATTATCCGTTATAATCCAATGGATTTCTTTCGTTCGGGGTAGGCGTCCCGCATTATGGAGACGATTGTTCCGTCTCGTAGAGGAACCCGCCGTGTCCGCGATAGCCTTCGCCCCACGCATATGTCCGGCACCCATTTCGCGGCAGAACAAACAGGCCGTCCGGGACGCTAGGGCACCTGCGGAGGAACCGCCTAGGAGGATCAATCCAGAAGTGTATCCAAATGGGCGCGGTGAAGCGCTGTTTTAATAGGTATATATAAAAGGACCGCTGCCGCAATCGACGCTACGCCGTTGATAAAGGTTGCCGGCAGGCTCATCAGGGAAGCAATCGACGCCGCCTGCCAGGTGGAACCGGCGATCATTTTCATCACCGTACCACCCAGGAATTCGCCGACCACATTGAAGGCGATGCCCGCCGTTGCTCCAAGCAGGGTAAACAGCCGCTCATTGGTCAGGGAGGGCATCCGCAGCGAAAGGAGCGCAGCGGCCCCCAGCGCGGCGGCAAGAAGGAGCAGAAACCAGTAGGCCAGGCTGGGAACCGTCTCAAAAGCGGGCACGCCGCTCAGTTTACCGATTAGGATGGCCAGCCCGAGCACCAGCGCCGCGACGGCGGCAGCGAACAGCCCTACCCGCGGGCTGCGGTCCGGATGCTTTTTGCCTAACCGCGCCACCATGCCTGCAAACAGGCCGATGCCGAATTTCAGGATCACCGTCTTGACGGTGGCAAAACCGTACCCGAAATACAGATCGTTCAGCCCCATGCCGATGGCACCGGCCAGCCCGCCCTGCCAGCCGCCCAGCAGAAGGGAGGCGAGAATCACTACCGCGTTCCCCAAATGCAGAAAGGGCTGCCCCACCGGGGCGGGGTAAGGTATACGGAAAAACAGCACCACATAAGAAAGGGCGGCGAATAAGGCGATCAGCACTGTACGTATCCCTGATTTTTGCGTTTGTTTCCACTGAGAATTCATCATCCGTATCTCTCCCCCATCAGATTACAAGGAAGTATAAGGGTCCCATACGGCCGAGCCCGCATGAGACGTCTACAGCGCGCCTGTATCCCCTTTAATCCTTTATTTCATCAACTGGTTAAATTAAATGTAACATACCCGTCCTAAAAGTCAAGGAGACACCGCAGATTTACACATCTTGCCCGAATCCATCTTAGGATAATATTAATAAGTTGTACATTATTTGTTTATGGTTATCACACAAGCCTGTTGTATCATATATTCAAACGAAACGAAAGGAGGGACATTTCTTGAACGAAAACCAATCGGCCAACGTCCTCGTCTGCGTAACCGACCAGCTATCCTGCGAGCGGCTGATCCGGGCGGGCGCTGCCATCGCAGACAAATACGGCGTACCGGTCCGGGTGCTCAGCGTGCTGCCGGAGGGGTTGGTTTCCCCGCAGACGGCAAAGGTACTGCAGAGCCTGTACGATACCGCCAGTTCTCTGGGGGCGGAGATGACTTTTTACTTCAACAAGGAACCCGCCCTGACCGCGGCCGTACATGCCAGCCAGACCGGCGCGATCCATTTGGTTAGTGGAACGCCAGGCGCCGACAGTAACCTGTTTATTGAAACCATTAAAGGGCTTCTGCCGGAACTTCCGCTTTCCATTGTGGACGCGGACGGACGGCTGCTTACGTTTCCAGCCGTATCGCAGGCTGTACAGTCCAACACCCGCTGATCCAACGCTTCAAGCGGACCGCAGCAAAATCGCCGGCGCGCCGCTGCGTTGACCATAAATGGAAAAATCCCCGATTCTGTTAATCCACGCAACGGGATTCTCGAAAGACTCCCTTATATAAGAGAGGAAAAAGGCGTTGGCCGGGAACGGCCAACGCCTTTCCTTTTGCCGCTTGGATGGTATGGAGCCGCTCGCAACGGACGGGAAAAAGCCATAGGACGCCGAAAATATCAAACAATCTTGCTCTTTTCCTCTTGACATTTGCGAAAAAGCGCATATAATGAACATATGAACAATAATTCATATGTTCATAAAAGCACAAGAAATACCAACGACGGGAGCATCGCCTGCCGGACGCCACCCGATGAAAGGAAGGATCCTGGATGACACAGAAACAACGAGTTGAACAGACACAGCTCTCCGAGGAAGCCGGTTGCGGCTGCAAGGAAAAGCACGCAGACACCATGGAAAAAGCCCGGCAGGAAATGCCGGCAGTGGAAGAGCTATACGACCTGTCCGAACTCTTCAAGGTGTTTGGAGATACTACCCGCATCCGTATCCTCTGGGCGTTGTCCGAGGGGGAAATGTGCGTATGTGACCTGGCGGAACTGCTGGAGATGGGGCAGTCGGCCGTTTCCCACCAGCTCCGGCTTCTACGGCAGGCGCGGCTCGTCCGCTGCCGCCGGGAGGGGAAATCCTCCGTGTACGCGCTGGACGACGACCATGTCCGGAAAATATTCGAACTGGGCATGTCCCATATTGAGGAACTGCGCTGAACAGGCCTTATCCTCAATCCTACGGCCAGAAAGGGTGTTTTTTATGAACGCATCCACGGTTAAACGCAAATACCGGCTGGAAGGGCTAGGCTGCCCCAACTGCGGGGCGAAGATCGAAGCCCGCGTCGCTAAGCTTCCCGGCGTGCGGGACGCGGCGCTGAACTATCCGGAAAAACTGCTGATCCTTTACAGCGCGCAGGACGTTACAGCGGATATCCAACGCCTTTGCGACAGCATAGAACACGGCATCTGTGTGACTCCCGCGTCCATCAGCTCCGCCTGCGGGCATGAACACAGGCACGGCCATGAAATGGACACCTGCTGCTGCGGACAGGAACACAGTTCCCATCACGAGCACACGGAAACCGCCCGATCCGGCGAACACGGGTATGGGCATAGCTATGGCGGTGAAAAGGAAGGGGTCCCCTGGGGGCTCCTGATCGGCGCAAGCTTTTTCCTACTCGCCTTTCTTCCCATCCTCCCCGCCCCAGCCCCCTTCCTACTGTATCTAGCGGCGGCGGTATCCGCTGCTTTGCCGGTCGCCCGGGGCGCGATAGCGGAAATGAAAGGAAAGAGCATGGGCGAAAACATTCTGCTTCTGATCGCGCTGGTGGCCGCCTTCGCCATTGGGGAAGCGATGGAGGGCGCGATGGTCGCCCTGCTGTTCACCCTGGGCGAGCTGCTGGAGGACATTGCTGTGGGGCGTTCCCGGCATCAGATCGAACAGCTGGCCAAGATCCGGCCGGACCGGGCCTTCCGGGTGCGGGAAGACGGGACGGACGAGGAGATCCTGGCCGACGCGGTGGAAATTGGCGACACGCTCCGCATCCCGGCACATGAGCGGGTGGCGGTAGACTGCACCGTCCTGTCCGGCGAATCTGAGATCGACGCTTCCGCCTTGACCGGCGAGAGCCGTCCAGTGTATGCCGGGCCGGGCAGCACATTGCTCTCCGGCGCCATGAACGGCAGCGGCACGCTGACCGTACGAGCGGACCACCGAGCGGAAAGCTCCGCTGCGGCGCGGATTCTGGACATGGTTTCCGAATCGGCGGCCCGCAAGGGGTCGTCCGAAAAATTCATCACCCGGTTCGCCCGGATTTACACGCCGGTGGTTACCCTCCTCGCCGTGCTGCTGGCGGTGGTTCCTCCGCTGGCCGGGCTGGGTGAATGGACCGACTGGATCTACCGCGCGCTGGTGTTCCTGGTGGCTTCCTGCCCGTGCGCGCTGGTTATCTCGGTCCCCCTCAGTTTCTATTCCGGCATCGGCGCGGCTTCCCGCAAAGGGGTGCTGGTCAAAGGCGGGCGGTATATCGAAGCGCTTGCCAAAGCCAAAGCGGCGGCGTTTGACAAAACCGGCACCCTCACTACCGGCAAGCTGACCATCACCCGGATCGACCTGGCCCCCGGTATCGATCAGGTGGAGGCGCTGCGGCTCGCGGCGCTGGCGGAACAGCATTCCCCCCATCCCGCCGCGCTCGCCATCCGGGAGGAAGCGGCCAAGGCGGGAGACGGGGACGGTACGGCCGCCGAGTCCCTGTCGGAACTGCCCGGGTTGGGCGTTTCCGCCGTTATTGAGGGCAAAGCCGTACTCTGCGGCGGCAAACGACTGATGGACGCGAACCACATCGCCGTCCCCTGGACGGATGCCGCCGTTTACCTTGCGGTGGACGGAAAGGCAGCCGCCGCGTTCCAGATGGAATCGGAACTGCATCCGGACGCTGCGGGCGCGCTGTCCCGCCTTCATAAACTGGGCGTGCGGAAGATCGCGATGCTCACCGGCGACCGGAAGGCCGAAGCCGACCGCATCGCGGGGAAGCTGGAGGTGGATGAGATCCACGCCGACCTGCTCCCCGAAGGGAAGCTGGAAGCGCTGCGCGCGCTGAAACAGGAAAACGGCGGGGTGATTTTCGTGGGGGACGGCATCAACGACGCGCCGGTTCTCGCGGAAGCGGACGCAGGCATCGCGATGGGGCTCGGCTCCGCCGCCGCGATCGAGACCGGGGATGTCGTGCTTACCTCCGGCAACCTAGGCAAGTTGCCGGACGCCGTGCGGCTCTCCCGCCAGGTGATGGGGGTTGTTCGCTTCAACATTGCCTTTGCTCTGACGGTTAAGGCTGCGGTGCTGATCCTCGCCGCATTCGGGTTCGCTCCGATGTGGGCGGCGGTTTTCGCCGACGTAGGGGTATCCATCCTCTCGGTGCTCAACGCCGCGCGTTTATTTTTAAAATAAACTTTCTGTAAATAACCCCCGGCAATGCCGGGGGTTATTTACAGAAAACACCGGAAAAGCTTCCATTGCCGGCAGGGGGTCAGCCGACACTTGCCGCGCGACGATTGCCCCTTCCCCTCTTTCGATCCAAAAAAGCGATATCATCCGTTTTATCAAAGAAGGATGCCGATACTGTGCATCTCCGCCTTTTCAAGCCCTTCTTCCTTCTTGCTATGTTCTCTCTATTTGCTTTTTCACTGCTACCCTCTTCGTATTTCTCCCATAGATCGCAAAACGTTTCCCGCACTCTCTGCATAACCAGGGGTGCTTATCAACGGGAGAATGGCCGGCCAATGAAAGATTGCATTGGCCAGCCGTTTTTCCGCCGGTATCTTTTACCTATTTTTTAAGCTGGAACGATTTGCAGTCCGTACACTGATCCACGGTGGGGTTCATCTCGTGGGTACCGACGGTGATGCAGTCCAAAGAACAGTATTGCTCGCTCTGGCAATGGTTGGCGCACTGCTGCACTGTACATTTGATGCTATGATTCGCACGGCTTTTGTCCATATCTTACACCTCCCTTTCGGAAACGTCGTTTTAGTTTACCTCCTCCGGCGGAAAATACACAGGAAAAATGCGAAAGAAAATAAAAAACGCGCTGCAGGACTGCAACGCGCCAAACGGGTCGTATCCCTCCCAAATTTTTCCATTCAAACGGTTTCATTCGCTTGTCCGCCGCCTTCGAAAGCGTCCGGTCCGAATCCCGCGGTTTCGGGAAGCCCGCTCTGTTCTTTCCCCTTGGCATTCCGCTCGCTCTCCTCGTGAAAAAAGCCCTTCAGGTTCTCCATCGCACGGCAGAGTATATCCAATTCCGTCGGCTCCAACCGGTCGACGACCGCACGCGCCATCCGGCGGTGGAAACGTTGATGGATATACGCCAGCGTGCGGCCGCGGTCGGTTAGCTTTACCCGTACCACCCGGCGGTCGGCGCTTTCCCGCACCCTTTCCACAAAACCCTTTTTCTCCAGCCGGTTTATGCCGATGGTCATCGTGCTGACCGTTACCCGCATGGCCGCCGCGAGGGCGGAAATCGTGCGAGGTTCGCCGTTCCCGATCGCGTCCAGCACATGCAGCTCGGTTACGGTCACCGGGGCGCCCGCCGAAAGCCGCAGGGATTGTTCCTCCACTTTCAAAATTTCGTTAAAGGTTTCCACCAACAGGTGATTGAGGATCTCCAGGTTTTTATCGTGCGCGTCCATCCAGCGGCCTCCTTTGGATAGCAAAATAGGTAGAATATTTCCTATTGTACTGCAATTTCTCGGGCCTTGTCAATGATAGGATGGACGTATCCTTTTCGTGGTTTCTCCTGCTGCCGATGCTGGAAGACGGCCCGCTCGGTTATGCGGAAGGAAGAAAAGCCATTATGTCGATCCTTCAAAAGCAGACAGCCGCAAAGCCGGGCATTTGACAAAACACGCCCTCTCGAAACGGGCGAAACCGGCCGTTTCGAGAGGGAATATCCTTTGTCGAGACCAGTCGTCTCCCCAAGCGGGATAACGCGTCGTCTCAATCCTCGAACTGGGGCGGCGGATTCCCCTCCTGCAAAAAGCGCTGCACCCGGCGGCGGGGGGTCCGCCCATCCTTCCAGCCGCATTGGCGGGCGATACGGTTCCACGGCCAGCCTTCAATATAACGGCCGCGTAGAATCACCCGAAGCAGCGGGTCCGGCACCGCGGCGATCCGACATTCCACCGCTTCCAGCCATCGCTGCACCTGAGGAGGAAGCGTATTCGGTACTTCGTACCGGTACGATTGTATCGGCCGACGGCGGGAACCCCTGTTGCTTTCCGCCGTTCTTTTCGCCCGGCAGTAACCCATCCACTGGCTTTCGTCCATTCGCTCCCTCCTCCCTCATCGTCCAGTGCCAAGCCGTGTAATCCTTCACCGGGCGGCAGGGCTGTTTTCCCTTGCGGGTGGGAACCGGCCTATCCGCTTTCCAGGACAGGGCTTGCTTCCAAAGTGCCTGCAACCGTTCTTGGCGGCGGGGACACCATTCCCCTGGCCAAAGGCAGCGCTGGTCCCGAGCGCTCCTCCATGCACAATGAGAAAGCGGGCAGCGTTTTTTACCCTTTCGATTATTGGCAATCATCCTGCTTTTTCCTCCTTCGTTTACCCGGTACCCGGCGGCATAGCTCCCCCGGCTGCCTGCCGTCCGGACGGCGCGGTTTGTATCCTTGGTATTTTCCTTGGGTAATACAACGTACGCAGGGCGGATTGCGCAGCATATCCGACCAGTTGCATTCATACCGGCAATTCGAACAGCCTGGCAGCCCGGCAGACGACCGTGTCGGTCTCCGCCGGAGCCGTCCTAATGCCAACCCGAGCAAAAAGAATACCAGCGCCGTAATCAGCAACCATAGGGCCGTCATATGCTCTACGACTTCATGCATGCAGTGATCCCTCCTTTCTCCCTCTGCTTATCGGATACGAATGTTGGAAATAACCGAGCAAAGCTCTTTATATAACGCAAATTACCCTTATTTAGTGAATTAAAGACATGCTCCCCCTGCGGCAGAAGGTCTGGACAGCAATCAAGAACGTTTGTTCTATTTTATCACGGGCGGCTTCCCCCGTCAAGAAATTTTTTCAATAAAATAATATTTTTATATTTAGTGATTCAACCGTATCGCTTTGAATAAGGATCATCGTTTCTTCTACAAAAAAGATATCCGAGCCCCGGTGGAACCGCACAAAAAAAGCAGCCGGCGACTCATCATGAATCGCCGACCACAGGTCTGGGTTTGGGTACAAAAAAGATACCCGGTCTCGACGCGGGTCTCTCACTGAGAAAAAGAAAAACCTTCGGTGCGCGACTTACAAGAAGAGGGAGTTCATACGAACTCCCTCTTCTTCTGCTGGTCATGGCTGGGATGGCTGGAATCGAACCAGCACGGGCAGAGTCAAAGTCTGCTGTCCTACCACTAGACTACACCCCAATATTCAGTAAAAAGGCCGTACGGCCGGAAAATCTGGAGAAAAGAGGGCACGCGGTTTTCCGTGTGCCCTCTTTCGTAATGGGGTGGAAGATGGGACTCGAACCCACGGTCTCCAGTGCCACAAACTGGCGCTTTAACCAACTAAGCTACATCCACCATACTGGCGCGCCTGAAGGGACTCGAACCCCTGACCCTCTGCTTAGAAGGCAGATGCTCTATCCAGCTGAGCTACAGGCGCATGTGAGGAACCGTTCAATTGTGGTAAGTGGAGCGGGTGATGGGAATCGAACCCACGCGACCAGCTTGGAAGGCTGGGGTTCTACCATTGAACTACACCCGCAGATACCGTTTGAATCGCTTTCGCCGTTTCCGGTATCAGCTCCTCAAAGCACATCTGCGACCTTCCCGCCCCAAAAGCGGCAAGCCATGCGCGATGCAGCGTTAGTTATGATACCATAAGACGGAACGTCTGTCAAGGCAAAATCGGATAATTTCCGTGACATTTTCCGCTTTTCCGCGAGACTTCCGAGTTCTTCGAAAAGAACGTATGAAAAGCGGTCGCCTTTTTCATTGTTCCCAAAAATCAAGGAACCCGCCGAAGCGGCGGTTTATACAACAACGCCGGGCCGTACCGGGGGCAGGAGAAGCTTTCGCGATAAACCGGCAATAAAAACGCCTTTGTTCGCCTAAGCGAGACAAGAAAAGGCTTTTGCAATAGGTACCTTGTAAGAAAACGTCTGTAACGGCGAAGCAAGAACCCGCCCGCAGGAAGATCCTCCTGCGGGCGGGTCAACAGGCAACGGACAAACCCGGTTAATGGATCAGCAGCGGGATCCCGAAATACAGGATGATTAGGATACCGAGCACAATGCGGTAATAACCGAACGGCTTGAAATCGTGCTTTTTGATGAAGTTCATCAGGAAGCGGATCACCAGTACCGAAACGAGGAACGAAACGATAAATCCGGTGAGCAGAACGCCCCACTCCAGACCCGTCATTCCAAAGCCATACTCCATCCCGAACTTCAGCAGCTTATAGCCGCTGGCGCCAAACATGACGGGGATCGCCAGGAAGAAGGAAAACTCCGCCGCAATAAAGCGGGAAGCCCCCAGCAGCACCGCTCCTAAAATGGTCGCTCCGGAGCGAGAAGTACCCGGGATCATCGCCAGCACCTGGAACCCACCGATCAAAATAGCCGTTTTATAACTGAGCTGATGGAAGCTTTCAATCTTCGGGGTACGGTGCCGGTTTTCCATCCAGATAAACAGGATGCCGTACACAATCAGAGTAGCGGCGATCACATACCAGGTGGAAAGCACGTTGTCGATAATATCGTCGATTAAAAAGCCGATAATGGCGGCAGGGACGCTGCCAACGAGCACCTTGCCCCAGAGGGACCAGGTTTCCCTTTTCTGGATCCCGCTCTTTTTGGGGGAAAAGGGGTTCAGCTTGTGAAAATACAGCACTACCACCGCCAGGATGGAACCGAGCTGGATCACCACCTTGAACATGTTGAAAAACGCGTCGTTCCGTACCGGGTCGGAGGAAACGGTCATGCTGATAAACTCGTCCAGCAGCAGCAGGTGCCCGGTGCTGCTGATCGGCAGCCATTCGGTGATGCCTTGCACAATCCCCATTAAAAACGATTTCAGTATCTCCAAAAATTCCATCAAGCCGATCCTCCATGCTTCCGGTACCGCGTAAAGGGGCGTACCTCTGCTTCATTGTATTCGCGGGGGATCACGAATAGACTACCGTGACCTCTTTCGGGTCCTCCCCCGCCGCCGCGTCCACCGAAATGGCCTTCGGCGGATTATCGCAGTTTTCCACCAGGATGGTGGCGATTTTGTCCTCCACCTGGCGGCGGACGGCGTTGCGCAGATCGCGCGCCCCCCGCTTGCCGCCGTATGCGCTGGCGGCGAGCGCGGTTGTAGCCGCCGGCGTCCAGGTAAACGCGATCTCCCTTTCTTCCAGCGGGCCGGTCAGCTCGCCTAACATCAGGTTGGCGATACGGGCGAAGTCCTCCTTGGTCAAGGGGGCGAAATACACCACCTCGTCCACCCGGGAGAGGAACTCGGGCCGAAGGAACTCGCTCAGCGCCTTCATGGCCCGGTCCTTGGACGCCTGCGCGTCGGTCTTGCCGAAGCCCATCAGGCTTTCGGTATGCTGGCTTCCGGCGTTGGAGGTCATCACGATGACGGTATTCTCAAAATTCACGTTTCGCCCGTGGGCGTCGGTCACCCGCCCCTCGTCCAAGATCTGGAGAAGGATATTCAGCACGTCCGGATGCGCCTTTTCGATTTCATCGAAAAGCAACACCGAATAGGGCTTGCGGCGGACCTTTTCGGTCAGCTGCCCCGCCTCGTCGTACCCAACATAGCCGGGAGGGGAACCGATAATACGGGACACCGAGTGTTTCTCCATAAATTCGGACATGTCCAGACGGATCAAGGTTTCGGGGGTGTCGAACAGCTCGGTCGCCAGCACCTTGACCAGTTCGGTTTTTCCCACGCCCGTCGGCCCGACAAAAATGAAGGAGGCCGGGCGGCGGCGGGGGCTGATCTGCACACGGGAGCGGCGGATGGCGGCGGATACCAGCTCCACCGCTTCGCCCTGCCCGATGATTTTCTCTTTAAGCCGGTCCTCCATATGCGCCAGGCGGGACAGCTCGCTCTCCTTCACCTTGGAAGCGGGGATGCCGGTCCACAGCTCGATCACCTGGGCGAGGTCATCCGCCGTGACCGGGGACTCGGTCGCTGCTTCCCGGATACTTTCGGCCTGCTGCTGCGCCTGCAGCAATTCCGACCGGGTAACCGCCAGCTTTTCGTAGTCGATGGACTCCTTGGCCATCTCCTCCTCTTCCTCCTGCTGGAGTTCCTTGGCCCGGCGGTTCAGTTCAGCGTATTCGTCCGCCTTTTTGTTCCGGAGGGCGGTGGCGGTACAGGCTTCGTCCAACAGGTCGATCGCTTTGTCCGGTAGGAACCGGTCGTTAATATACCGCTCGGACAACATAACCGCACGGCGGATCAGTGCATCGCTGATTTTCACCCCGTGGAAGCCTTCATAATAGCCTTTGATCCCGCGCAGCATCTCTACCGCGTCGTCCACCGAGGGCTCTTCCACCGTTACCGGCTGGAACCGGCGTTCCAGCGCCGCGTCTTTTTCGATATGCTTGCGGTATTCGTTGAAAGTGGTGGCGCCGATCACCTGGATTTCCCCGCGGGAAAGGGCAGGCTTGAGGATATTGGCAGCCGACATGCTGCCTTCCGCATCCCCAGTGCCGACAAGATTATGCACCTCGTCGATAAACAGGATAATGTTTCCTTCCGCCTTGACTTCCTCCACCAAGCCCTTGATGCGGCTTTCAAACTGGCCGCGGAACTGGGTGCCGGCAACCAGCGCCGTCAGGTCGAGCAGGTGGATTTCCTTATCCAGAAGCCGCGGCGGGACGTTCCCCTCCGCGATCCGCAGCGCCAGCCCTTCCGCAATCGCGGTTTTTCCGACGCCCGGTTCGCCAATCAGGCAGGGGTTGTTTTTGGTACGACGGGAGAGGATCTGCACCACGCGGAAGATCTCCCGGTCCCGGCCGATGATCCGGTCCAGCTCCCCGCGGCGCGCTTTGGCCGTGAGGTCCGTGCAGTAGGTGTTCAGGAACTTGCGCTTTTTTTCCTTTTTCTTCCCCGCCTTATCGGGCGCGGGAGCGCCGGCGGCAGGATTGGCCCCATTCCCCGAGACAGCGCCGTCCGCTGGACCCGCCGCGCCGCCGGACATATTGCCGAACAGGTTTTGCAAAAACGGGAAGGTCGCCGCGCCGCCGGGCGCAAAGCCGTCCTCCCCGTCCTCCCCGGGGTTCATCAGCTCCCCGAGCTGCTGATCCATCTGTTCCACATCTTCGTCCGTAATCCCGAACTTGTCCAGCAGGTCGTCCACCGGCTTGATGCCGAGTTCCTTGGCACAGACCAGGCAAAGCCCGTCGTTTATCGGCTTATCCCCCTCCATCCGGGTGATAAAGACGACCGCTGTGCGTTTTTTGCATCGTGAACACAACATAAATGGAAACCATGCCTTTCCGCCGCCGCATCTTCCCCTTCACAAGAAGACGGAATACCCAGGAAATTCCGGCGGCTTGTTTTCCGCTTATTTTTTATCCGTAGAGACCGCGCCCTTTTCCGGCATCTCTTTTTTTATACTGAAAAACACCTTCATATAATTGAAGAATGCAAACAGCATCAGCAGGGCAACCACTGCAATTAAGGAGATCATCAGTGGCGCGGGCATCCCCTGCCAGAGTACGATCAGCGCCATCACGCCGTAAAACACGAAGGTGGACACCTTGCCGTACCATTTCGCCCCGTCGATTTTCGCCCCGCGGCGCAGAAGGAAGAGCCCGCCGATCCCCTGGCACAATTCCTTGACAAGGCAGATCACCAGCAAACCGATCACCGCCGGGTTGCGGATAGCCAGGCAGAGCACCACCATCACCTGAGTCAGCTTGTCCGCCACGGGGTCGAGGATCTTGCCAAGATCGGTAATCTGGTTGTATTTCCGGGCGATGATCCCGTCCAGCGAATCGGTAATGCCGGAGAGGACCAGCACTGCGAACGACCAGTAGAGCAGCGCCGGGTGCTCCTCGCTCATCAGATACAGCGTAGCAAAAACCGGCAACAGAATTAGCCGCAACAGCGAGAGCGCGTTGGGGACATTCATTTTCCATTCGACCTGTGGCAGTATTTTCATCGTTTTTGTCGTTCCTTTCCGCAGGAGGGTCCGCTACTCGAATCGCCCCGGCAATTTTCCATCCGCAGCGGCTATATGCCCGTCTCCGCCTAGCCAACCAGTTTATTCAGCTCCTCGGTAGCCGGGCTGATGCTTTCCACCGTCCGAACAATAAAGGTATCCTCCACCACCTGGCGGCTGATCGCACTGTCGCTGCTGGAAACCTGGGACAGCAGCGTAATGACCGCCACCCCGACAAAAATCAGCAGGACACCCTGGAAAACGCCGACCACCGCGCCCAGCACACCGTTCACCTGCCGGAGGACCGGGATTTGGAAAGCCTTGTTGATCACGGAAGCCAAAATCCCCACCAGGATCATGCAAACAATAAACAAGAGGATAAATAGCAGCGCGCTAAGCAGGGATACGGCCACGGGACGTACTACGGCGGTGATAATCCGGCCGGATACTTCCTCCGCCGGACCGCCCAGCGCCTCTTCGACCTGCCGGGTAATTTCCTCCGGCGTTCCCAGCCCTACGCTTTCCAATGCGTTGACTACCGGCTGGGGAAGCTGCTCCAGGATTCCGGTCAGCGCGTCCTTTACCGCCTGTTCATCGGTCTGCTGAATATGGGAGGAAACGGTCTGTTCAATCTGATCGGCCAGGAACAGGTCGAACATTCCGCCGGCCAACGGTTTGCTCACACACAGCGCGACCACCAGTGCAAGAATGCACCCCACCAGCCGGATGATGGCTTTGATGAACCCCCGCCGGTATCCGATGAATACCGCTAATAGAAAAATTAGTATGACCGCGCCGTCGAGGATATATGCCATCCTACGCGCCCCCTTTTCGAAATACAGGAAATCCGGACGGCGGAGTCTCCACCGTCTACTGTGCAAAGCCGTTTCCCAAATAATATAGCATATTTTACAAATAATAACAACCGTACGCCAGCGGACAAAACGGTGCATTTTCTCTTAATTTTTGATAAACGAGATTAAATCGAAGACAACAGGTGTCATTCGTGTACGCGGTTCACCGCTATTTCACCTCGGACAGGGTGGTCAAGCCCAGGACGATTTCCTTATGCCCGAGGGGGCAGACCATCCGACCGTCCCGCGGAGCCGTCTTTGTTTCCTCCAGCCCGCCCGCGCCGGTGGTGTACAGATGGTCGCTGGTCAGCAGCACCGCGCCGGAATCGCTGGGGGCGATATTCCGATACGCGCCCTCATAGGGGATGGAATAGGCCGCGTCCCCATTGGGGTTAACCGCCAGCAGATCACCGCCTTCGGTCTTGCCGTAATCGCGCAAAACCACGGTCGCATTCTTCTCCCCGACCGCGAAGCCGACCAGTTCCTTCCCGTCATAGCCCTGCTTTTGTTGGATGGAACCGTTCTCAGACACCACCCATATCCCCGTATCGCCAACCGCAGCCACGGCACCGTTGGAAAAGAAGCCCACAGCGCACAACAGGATATCGGTATCGTCCACCCGCACCACCGGTTCCGTTTTTCCCATATCAAACACCAGCACCGAGGATCTCATCGCGCCAGCATCTGCCGTTACGCCGACCACCGCGAGATACTTTCCATCCGGGCTGAGGGCCACATCCAGGATGGTCAGGTCCAGGCCGTACCAGTGGAACAGCTCCTTCTTTTTGGAAGTATATACGATAATTTCGGTTGTATACCCCTGGCTGGATTCGGTGGCGACCGCAAAGCTGCCGTTTTTTCCCACCGCTGCGCTGATGATCTTATTCTCCATCGTCAGTTCCGCCGCGGTAGAGGAGCGGGTTTCCAGCCTTAGGCGGGTACCCTCCGCTTCGGCAATCAGGGCGTATTTCCCTGCCGTTTTGAGTATCGGAGAAGAGTAACCGTGAGGGCGGCGGAGCACTTCGCCACCGTTAGCGTTATACACTACATACGCGGTGTCGGTCAACAGCGCCAGACCGTCCTGTGTTTCGGCCATATCCAGCACTTCGCTGCCCGCGACGGCGACCGGGAAGCCGTCCCCCTTCTGCCCGCCGGAAAGCTTTTCCACCATCCAGATTACCAGGCTCTCCGGGGCGATCGCATCCCAGTTTTTGTACACTAGGAAAATACCGGCCACGAAAACCGCCACCACCACCAGCCGAACCACCAACCGGATCGCGGAACGGCCCCGCCGCCGCTTTTTACGGGGGGGCAGGACGTGCAGGCCCCCGTTATCCTGTTCACCGCCGTCCGTTTCCGGCGCGTTTCCCAGGCGCCCGACAGGCTTGCGCTTTTTTATTCTTACATCCCGTTTGTTCGCCATCGCCGCCGTTCCTCCTTTCTGTCCGCCGTCTGCCGGCTGCACAACCTCGGCTCGGTCAAATCTCCTTTTCCGGTGGATAAAACACCCGGTCCAATATCAGCGCATGGGCGGGAGCTGTCGGCCCCGCCGCCGCGCGGGTTCCCGCTTCGAAAATCGCGGGGATATCGTCGTAGGGCCGCCGGCCCGCCGCCATATCGAGCAGGGTACCGGCCATAATCCGCACCATGTTATACAAAAAGCCGTCGGCCTCCACTGAGAAGGTCACCAGCCCGCCCTGCCGGGTGACGCCGCAGGCGGTAACGGTGCGCACCGTATTTTCCACACTGCTCCCTGCGGCACAGAAGGGGGCGAAATCGTGCGTGCCGATATACGCCTTCGCCGCCGCGTCCAGCTTGTCCGCGTCCAAGGGAAGGCGGGAGTGCAGAGCCCGCCCCTCCCAAAAGGGGTTGCGCTGCGGCTCGTTCCATATCCGGTAGAGGTAGCGCTTTCCCCGCGCGTCGTACCGCGGATGGAAATCCGGCTCGACTTCCCGGCAGCCGTACACCGCGATATCCCGAGGGAGATGGGCGTTGAGCGCAGAGCAGAATTTCTGTCCCCGCAGCGGGGAAGCCGTTTCCAGCGTACAGCAGAACATATCCGCGTGGACCCCCGTATCGGTGCGGCTGCACCCGGTGATCCCGGAGCGCACCCCGGTCACCGCTTCCACCGCATCCTGCAGCGTCTGCTGGACCGTAATCCCGTTCGGTTGCGTCTGCCAGCCGTGATAAGCCGTCCCGTCGTACCGCAGGGTAAGCAGCAGCCGCTGCATCGCCCCTCCTCCTTTCGCTTTCCGTTCGTCGTTTCGTCGTTCCCCGCCGCAGAAACCCTTTCTATGGCGGGCTGTATCCCACCGTCTCCGGCCCCATTTACAGCGCCGCGGGGATGACGAAATTGAGCACAAACAAACCGGCCACCAGCACCGCCAGCACCGCGATACAGACGCCGTCCATCCCGTTCATGTGAAGCTGCTTCATCCGGGTGCGTCCCTCCCCGCCGCGGTAGCAGCGGCACTCCATCGCCGTGGCCAGCTCATACGCCCGGCGGAAGGAAGAGACGAACAGCGGGATCAGGATCGGGATCAGCGCCCGGACCCGCTGCATCAGCCCGCCGCTTTCCATATCCGCGCCCCGCGCCTTCTGGGCGGACATGATCTTGTCGGTTTCCTCCACCAGTGTAGGGATAAACCGCAGGGCGATGGTCATCATCATCGCCAGCTCATGCACGTTCAGATGGACGACCTTTAGCGGTTTCATCAGACGTTCCAATGCGTCGGTCAGGGTGGTTGGCGAAGTGGTATATGTCAGCAGCGAGCTGCCCGCGATCAGGGACAGGATACGGATGCCGATAAACGCCGCCGTCACCAGCCCCTGCGTCGTGATATGGATAAAGCCCCAGTCGAACAGATGGACCCCTTCGCTGACATAAAAGATGTTCAGCGCCGAGGTAAAAATAATCAGCGGGATGATCGGCTTGACGCTTTTAAGCACCAGCTTCACCGGCAAGCGGGAGACCGCCACGCTGAAAACGAGAAACCCGACGGCCAACGCCAGCCCGATCCAGTTCTGCGGGATGAACACCGCGAAAATATACACAAAAGTGAGCACCAGCTTCACCCGCGGGTCCATCCGGTGCAAAAGGGAGTCGCCGGGGAAATACTGGCCGATGGTAATGCCGTTAAGCATCCGTCCCGCCCCCTTTCTTCATCAGGGGAAGCAGGCGGCCGACCGCCTGCTCGACGGTATAAACGTTGTCCCCCACCGGATACCCCTTCTCCCGCAGCATCATAAACACCTTGGTTACGGCCGGGATGGCCAGGCCGATGGCGGTCAGCTCCTCGGCGCGGGAGAAAACGGCGGCGGTTTCATCAAACATGGCGACGCGGCCCTTGTTCATCACCAGCACCCGCTTGGCGACCCGGGCGATGTCCTCCATGCTGTGGGAAACCAGCAGCACGGTGGTGCCGTTTTCCTGCTGATAGGCCTTGATCTGTTCCAGGATCATGTCCCGGCCCTTGGGGTCCAGCCCAGCCGTCGGTTCGTCCAGGATGAGCACCTCCGGCTGCATGGCCATCACTCCCGCAATCGCTACCCGGCGCTTCTCGCCGCCGGAAAGCTCAAACGGGGATTTTTCCAGCAGCTCCGGCTTCAGGCCGACGAATTCCGCCGCGCGGCGGACCCGTCCGTCGATCTCCTCCTCCGGCAGCCCCATATTCTTGGGGCCAAAAGCGATATCCTTATACGCCGTTTCCTCAAAAAGCTGATGCTCGGGGTACTGGAACACCAGCCCCACACGGAACCGCACGGCGCGGATTTTTTTGGGTTCGGCCCAGATATCCTGCCCGCCCAGCAGCACTTGGCCCGACGTGGGCCGGAGCAGCCCGTTGAGGTGCTGCACCAGCGTGGATTTTCCCGAACCGGTATGCCCGATAATCCCCACGAAATCCCCCTTTTCCACCGCGATGGACACATCGGTCATCGCATCCATCTGGAACGGGGTGCCGGGAGAATAGGTATAGGTGATGTTTTTGGTTTCGATTACCGGCATAACGGTTCCTCCATAAATAGGGAAATCGCTTGGGCGCATTCCTCGGCGGTGAGTATCCCGTCCGGCAGGGGGACGCCCCGGCGGCGGAGCTCAAAGCACAGTTCGGTCGGCTGGGGCACGTCCAGTTCGATGGCGCGCAGCGCTTCCACCTGGGAGAACACCTCCCGCGGCGTGCCTTCCATCCGGATGTGCCCGTCGTCCATCACCACCACCCGGTCGGCCCGCGCCGCCTCCTCCATGTAGTGGGTAATCAGCACCACCGTCATCCCCCGCTCCTTATTCAGGCGGGAGACGGTGTCCAGCACCTCCCGCCGCCCCTGGGGATCGAGCATGGCGGTCGGTTCGTCCAGCACCAGGCAGTCGGGCTGCATGGCGAGGATGCCCGCGATCGCCACCCGCTGCTTCTGCCCGCCGGAGAGCTTGTGGGGGGCGTGGGCGCGGTATTCGTACATCCCCACCGTTTTCAGCGCGTCGTCCACCCGGCGGCGGATTTCCGCCGGTTCCACCCCGAGGTTTTCGGGGCCAAAAGCCACGTCCTCTTCCACGATGGTGGACACCAACTGGTTGTCCGGGTTTTGGAGCACCATCCCTACCGTGCGGCGGATCTCGTATTTCTGATCCTCGTCCGCGGTGTCCATGTCCCGTACCAGGATCTGGCCGCCGGTAGGCAACAGCATAGCGTTAAAGTGCTTGGCCAGGGTGGACTTCCCTGAGCCGTTATGTCCCAGCAGAGCCAAAAACTCCCCCTGCCGGACGGCGAGACTCACCCCGTCCAGCACCAGAATCGGATCCTGCGGCGCGGCCCCCGGCTCCGGTTCCCCGTTATCGTAAACAAAGCGCACATCCCGCGCAGTGATAATGTCCATGTCCAATCGTCCCCACTTTATCCGGCGGAACCCCGCCGCATCCTTGCTGTTCCAGAATTTTTTCCGCCGGTCTTGCCGCTTTCCGAGCAATCACAGATTTACCATTACCAGATTGTCACGGCATTACTCCTGTCCCAACCACTACAAATCCATCGTTTCCATATTTCCATGGCCTAACTATCGCTTCCAGATGGCCGTCGCTCCGCAGGGGAGGATCAGCCCGTCCGCCGGCCCGCCGCTGACCGGCAGCCCGATCTCGTCGGCCTGCGCCGCCCCGCCGAAGCGCGGGGTAAGGAGCGCGGCCAGCATATATTGCATCACCGAAGGGGAAAGCCCCGTGGTGTACGAGTTCACAATAAAAAACAGCGGGTTTTCACTCAACAGCCCCGTACACTGCGCGATCAGCGGATAAATCTGGTCTTCCAGCTTCCACACCTCGCCCCCCGGCCCCCGGCCGTAAGAGGGGGGATCCATCAGGATCGCGTCATAGGTGTTCCCCCGACGTTGTTCCCGCTGGACGAACTTTCCGCAGTCGTCCACTAACCAACGCATCGGCTTGTCCTGCAAGCCGGAAGCCGTCGCGTTTTCCCGTCCCCAGGCCACCATGCCCTTGGACGCATCCACATGGGTGACATGCGCTCCAGCCGCCACGCAGGCAAGGGTGGCACCTCCGGTATAGCCGAACAGGTTGAGCACCCGCACCGGCCTCCCGGCGCGGCGGATGGTATCCGCCATCCAGTCCCAATTCACCGCCTGCTCCGGGAACAGGCCGGTATGTTTGAAACCCATAGGCTTAAGGTTGAACCGCAGCGGGCCGTACCCAATCTGCCAGGAATCGGGAATCGGCTTGTACCGCTCCCACTTCCCGCCACCGGTGGAGGAACGGTGGTACCGGGCGTGCGCCTGCCGCCAAAGCGGGCTTTTTTTCGGCGTATGCCATAAAACCTGCGGGTCCGGCCGGATGAGGAGGATATCCCCCCAGCGCTCCAGCCGCTCCCCGCCCGAGGTGTCGATCAATTCATAGTCCTTCCAGCCGGTCGCCGCCCGCATGGTTTCGTCCTCCTGTCCTTCCTCATCATCCGAATAGCCGGGAGGTCCGCCGTCCCCCCGGGCGGCGGACCTCCCACGCCTTATCCATCCCCTCCCCCGCCGGGTCTACCGCGTCAATCAGCGGCCCCCGTCCAATTTCGTCTGGATGGTCTGGGCCACGTCCACCGCCAGCCTGTTGATCACGTCGAAATCGCGGCCTTCCACCATCACACGGATCAACGGCTCGGTACCGGAGGGCCGGACCAGAATCCGCCCGTCCTTGCCCAGGCTCGCCCCCGCGGCTTCCACCGCGGCCTGCAGCTCCGCGTCGGCCTTGTATTTTTCTTTCTGCTCGGAATCCGCCTTCACGTTGATCATCACCTGGGGATACCGTTCCATCAGTCCGCCGATTACCGACAGCTTCTGCCCCCGCTCCCGGCACATCGCCAGCAGTTTGATCGCGGACATCTGCCCGTCGCCGGTGGTGGCATGATGACGGAAAATGATATGGCCCGACTGTTCGCCGCCGATGGCGTACCCGCTTTTCAGCATCTCTTCCAGTACGTAACGGTCGCCCACTTTGGTGGTGACCGGGGTGATGCCGTGTTCCTCACAAAAACGGAACAGCCCCATGTTGGACATGACGGTCGCGACCGCCGCGCCGCCGTCCAGCTCGCCCTTTTCCTTCATATCCATCGCCAGTGCGGCAATGATCTTGTCCCCGTCTACCAGGTTGCCGTTTTCGTCCACCGCCAGGCAGCGGTCCGCATCCCCGTCGAACGCCACGCCGCCGAAGTATTTCAGCTTCTTCACAAATTCCGCGAGCTGCTCAATATGGGTGGAACCGCAGTTTTCGTTGATGTTCACCCCGTCCGGCTGATCGTTGAGAAATACGCAGTCCGCGCCTAGGGCGGAAAACAGCTTACGGGCTGTCGCGCTCGCGGAGCCGTTGGCGCAGTCCACCGCCAGCCGCATCCCCCGCAGGTTGACGTTGGTGACCGACAGCAGGTGCCGGACGTAATCGTCCACCGCACGGTCGCAGCGGCTCACCCGGCCCACGTCCCCACCAATGGGGCAAGGAGGGGTTTTCGCGCCGTCCAACACGATCGCTTCAATCTCTTCCTCCAATGCATCGGACAGCTTGTAGCCCTCGCCGTTGAAAATTTTGATACCGTTGTACTCGCAAGGGTTGTGCGACGCGGATATCATAATCCCCGCGTCCGCCTCGTACTCCTTGACGAGATAGGCCACCGCCGGGGTGGGCACCACGCCGAGCAGTTCCGCGTCCGCTCCCACCGAGCACAGCCCGGCCACGATCGCGGCCTCCAGCATGTCGGAGGAAACCCGGGTGTCCTTGCCGATCACCACGCGGGGGCGGCGGTGCTCCACTTCAATGAGCACCATCGCCGCCGCCCGGCCGATCGCCATGGCCAGCTCGCAGGTCAGTTCCGTGTTGGCCACGCCGCGCGCGCCGTCGGTTCCAAACAGTCTTCCCATAAAAACCATCCTTTTCCGACCGGGCGGTCCCACCCGCCCGGTCTCCCACAAAATTTCCGCGGCCCTCCGCGGGGCAACGGATTCCCGCTGGCGCGTATCATCGCCCTGCGCGGTATCCGGTATTATCAACGCGGCGGAACCCACATTCCCCGCGATGACCGACTTCATACAGTGGAATATACCCTTTCCAGGATATATCCCGCAGCGCCTTACTCCTCGGGTAATGAGCCCGAAGGCCGCCCACTTACAAAAGGCGGTAGACAAAGCATTCAAACGCAGCGGTAACGTCCAGTTCTTCCAGCGCTTCCACCCGCGCCTGCTCGGTTCTCCCTGTTTTATAATAGTATGGCGTCATCCGGAATAAATTGTCAATTTCCCGGTTTTCAGCCGAATTTTTCAGCTTCATAGGGTAGGACACTGCCCGCTGTTCCAGCAGGGCGAACCCTTCCAGCGCCGGGTCCTTCACCGTGTTGAGATAGGGGTGGTCGTAGGCCGCTTCCTTGAGCTCAATCAGGTGCCGCTCCCCCGGCACGACCAGGATCATCTGCCCTCCCGGGCGGAGCACCCGGCGCACCTCCTCCCCGCAATAGGGAGCGAAGAGGTTGAGCGCCCAGTCGCAGCTTTTGTCCGGTACCGGCAGATGGAACACACTCGCCGCCGCATAGCGGATTTCAGAAAGCAGCGCACCTGCCTGGCGGGCGCGCCGGGCCGCCTTATCCACCGCGGTTTTGGAGATGTCCACCCCCAGCAGGGTGAACGGGCGGCCGGTTTCCTTCAGCGCGGCGCGAAACTGCTCGGTGTAATACCCTTCCCCGCAGCCCGCGTCCAGCACCGTGAAACCCGGACGGCCCGTCTCCGCCGCATCGGCGGCCAGCAGGCGGCACACCTCGCCGCAGAGCGGCCGGTAATGGCCCCGGTTTAAGAACGCCCGCCGGACGTCCACCATGAACAGATTGTCCCCCGGCGCCTTCGAGTGCTTTCCGCCCGGGAGCAGGAGGTTGACATACCCGCTCTTCGCGCGGTCGAAAGCATGCCCGCCGGGGCAGGAATACACACGGTCGGAAACGGCCAGCGGTTTCCCGCAGACCGGACAACAAAACCCGCTCACAGCGTGAGCTGCCCGGTGTAATCGATGCCGAGATGCTCGTACGCGGCGGGAAGCACCACCCGACCGCGGGGCGTCCGGCTTAAAAAGCCGAGCTGCATCAAGTACGGCTCGTACACGTCCTCGATGGTGACCGATTCCTCCCCGATCACCGCAGCAACGGTATCCAGCCCCACCGGACCGCCGTTATAGTGCTTGATCATGGCTTCCAGCATTCGCCGGTCCACCATGTCCAGCCCCAGCTCGTCCACCTCCATACGGTCGAGCGCCCGACGGGCGGCGTCGGCGGTGATCACGCCACCGTTCATCACCTGGGCGAAGTCCCGCACCCGCTTAAGCAGGCGGTTGGCAATACGGGGTGTCCCCCGCGCACGGGAAGCGATTTCGATCGTCCCGTCCTCGTCGCAGGGAATATCCAAAATCTTCGCGCTGCGGGAGACAATCTGCCCGAGTTCCTCCGGCGTATACAATTCCAGCCGGAGCACCACGCCGAAACGGTCGCGCAGCGGGGCCGAAAGCTGCCCCGCCCGGGTAGTTGCGCCGATCAGGGTAAAGCGGGGAAGCGGCAGGTGGATAGAAGCCGCGCCCTGCCCCTTACCGTTGATGATATCGATCGCAAAATCCTCCATCGCCGGATAGAGGATTTCCTCCACCGTGCGGGGAAGGCGGTGAATCTCGTCAATAAACAGCACGTCCCCAGAGTCGAGATTGGTCAGCAGCGCCGCGAGGTCACCCGGCCGTTCCAGAGCAGGGCCAGAGGTGATACGGATGTTGACCCCCATCTCCCCAGCGATAATCTGGGACAGCGTCGTTTTCCCCAGCCCCGGCGGGCCGTACAGCAGCACATGATCCAGCGCTTCCCCCCGGATTTTGGCGGCGTCGATATAAACAGACAGGTTTTCCTTCACCTTGGCCTGCCCGATGTATTCACTCAGCGTCTTTGGGCGCAGGGGGTTGTCCCCTTCGTCCTCCGGCAGGTATTCGGTGGAAACCACCCGGTTTTCATAATCCATTTCCATCGCCGTGTTTCAAACCTTTCCCTTCCGCGTTATGGTTCCTCATCCTATTCGCCCCGGCGTCCAGCCTTATCCGCAGCGCCCGGATTTCCCCTTCCCCTGCGCCCCGGGCGGAACCCCGTCCTCCACGAGGAGACTATCCGTCGGACGGTACTGCCCGTAGGCGCCGCCAGCCGTATACCGCTGCGAAAAGTGGACGGCGCACCTGCAAACCGGGGCGTTTTACAGGAAACCGCTCCCCGGTTCGCATCCCCGCGCGTTCCGATCGCCCGTC
>CAMMRL010000041.1 GCA_946499275.1 uncultured Clostridia bacterium
TCCACAGTGTATTTGGCCGATCCCTTGCTGAAGATTGACGTGGGGGCTGTCGGCAAAGGGTATGCGGTGGAGCAGACAGCCCGGAAAATGGAGGAAAACGCGCAGGCGTACAACGTCACCGGCGCGCTGATCAACGCGGGAGGAAATATCCGGAGCATTGGAACCAAAGGGGACGGTACTCCCTGGATTGCCGGGGTGCAGGATCCATCTCAAAGCGATCGGCTACTGGCCAAGGTGGGGTTGAGCGGCGCGCGGGCGTTGGTCACCAGCGGCGACTACCAACGGTACTATATCGTGGACGGTACGCGGTACGCCCATATTATCGACCCTGACACCGGGATGCCGCCCCGGTATGTGTCCTCCGTCAGCGTGCTGTGCGGCGATTCCGGCCGGGCGGACGCGCTTTCCACCGCGCTGTTCTGCCTGCCGGTGGAGGAGGGGAAGGCGCTGATCGAAGTGATGCCGGATACTGAAGCGGTCTGGGTAGAACCGGATGGTGCGGTGACCTATAGTTCCGGCTTTGAAACATACTTGGTGAAGTAAAGGAGAATCCACATTTTGTCGGATGGAAAGGGAGGAAACGCCATGGCGCGGCGTGTGAAAACGTCCGTAACCGAATGGCCCGCGGCGAGGCGGGAAGAAGTGCGCGCGTGGCTTATTCTGCATGCGCAGGAGGATTACCGGCAGTTTGCCGCCTCCCTCCTGCCGGGGACGGAAAACCTGCTGGGCGTACGTCTGCCGCTGCTTCGCCGCCTGGCGGCGCGGCTGGCCAAAGAGGACTGGCAGGGGTATCTGGCGGCCTGCGCGTTCCCGGCGGAGGAATCGTTTGAGGAAACCATGCTGCAGGGGATGGTGATCGGCTGCGCGCCGATGCCTTTGGAAGAACGGTTGGCGTATACCACGGCCTTTGTGCCGAAAATCGACAATTGGTCGGTTTGCGACAGCTTTTGTTCCGGCTGGAAGGCGGCGAGGGAGAATAAGGCGGTGGTCGCCGCTTTCCTGGAGCCGTACTGGCGCTCCGAAAGAGAATTCGATGTGCGCTTTGCGGTGGTGATGCGCCTGTTTTATTATATTGACGAGGAATCGGCGGACGAAACCCTCGCGCTGCTGGCGCGGGTAAACCATCCCGGGTATTATGCCTGGATGGCGGTGGCCTGGGCCGTTTCGATGGTTTATGCGGCGTTCCCGGAGCGGACGGAGGAATTTTTACGCAGCGGGGCGTTGACGGGGGAACCTTACCGGAAAACGCTGCAGAAAATCTTAGAATCCCGGCAGGTGGACGGCAGGGCAAAGGCCCGTATCCGCGCCCTGCGGGAAGAAACGGACTGTTGAGCCGTAATCTGCGTGCCGCTGGATTGGACGGAATCTGCGGCGGGGAAATCTAGTGTGCCGGATGGGAAAAATGCCGCCCGGCGCCGCCAGGTGAGAAAGGAAGAGCCTGATGATTCTCAGCGCCAGCCGGCGCACCGATCTGCCGGCGTTTTATACGGAGTGGTTCTATAACCGGTTGCGGGAAGGGTATGCCCTGGCGCGGGGGCCGTATCGGCCCCATCGTCTCAGCCGTATTCCTCTAACGGCGGAGGTGCTGGACGGGGTGGTATTCTGGAGCAAAAATCCCGCTCCCCTGCTGACGGGGCCGGGAAGGGAAGCGCTCCGCCTGCTCGATAACTGGGATGTGCCGTATTATTTACAGTTTACCGTCACGCCCTACGGGCCGGAGATGGAGCCGGGGCTGCCGCCAAAAACGGCGCTGCTCCGCCTTTTCCGCCGGCTGGCGGACGAATGGGGGCCCGAACGGCTGGTATGGCGATACGATCCTGTGATTGTCAATGAGACGTATACCGTGTCCTTCCACCGGGAACGCTTTGCGGAGATGGCAGCGTTTCTCACCGGGGCGACGGAGGAATGCGTGTTTAGTTTTCTCGACCTCTATCCCAAAGCGAAAGCGCGGTCGGCGGGGGTAGCGGATCGCCCGGTGCCGCTGTCGGCGCAAAGGGAACTGGCGATCGCCTTTTCCGAATCGGCGGTGAGGGCGGGCATGCGGCTGCGGGTCTGCTGCGAAGAGATAAACCGGCTGGACGCCGGGATCCTGCCCGGCGCGTGCATCGATCCCCGGCGGCTGGAACGGCTGGGGGGATTTGCTCTGCGGGCGAAAAAGGACGCGGGGCAGCGCCCGGGCTGCGGCTGTGCCGAAAGCGCGGATATCGGCGGATATTCCACTTGTACGCACGGATGCGTGTACTGTTACGCCACCGATTCCATTGGGAAAGCGGAACGGAACCGTGCGCAGCATGACCCGCGCTCCCCGCTGCTGACCGGTTGGCCGACGCCTGAGGATACGATTGTGCCGCGAAAAGTGCGTTCCTTACGGGCGGAAAATACCGCGGATTCCGTGGATTCCCCGGAAGGGGGACAGCTTCGTCTGTTTTAGCCGTGTACAGGAGTCTATATTACGGCTTCGGGACACAGAATTATTGAGCCGATGAAGAAAGGATAAAGACATGGATTTTCCACTGAGCGCACAGGCCGGGCAAGCGATCGCCCGGCTGGAGGAGCGTGGATACGAAGCATGTGTGGTGGGAGGCTGCGTCCGGGACGCGCTGCTCGGCCATATCCCTCACGACTGGGATATCGGCACCTCCGCCCTGCCGGAAGAGACGATGCGCTGCTTTGCAGGCTGCACGGTGATCGAAACCGGCGTGCGGCACGGTACGGTGACGGTGGTGCTGGATGGAGAGCCGCTGGAAATCACCACTTACCGGGTGGAAACGGGGTATACCGACGGCCGCCATCCCGACCGGGTGGCGTTTGTGGGGGGGTGGGCGGCGCACCTGACCCGCCGGGCCTACACCACCAACGCCATGGCGTACCACCCCGCGGGGGGGCTGACGGACCTTTTCGGCGGCAGGGAAGATTTGGCGGGGGGGACCATCCGCTGTGTCGGCACTCCCTCCGGGCGGCTCAGGGAGGACGCGCTCCGGATCCTGCGGGGGCTGCGGTTCGCCGCCTGCTGCGGCTTTTCCGTCGAGCCGGACACGGTCCGGGCGATGCGGCAGGAGCAGGGACGGCTGCGGGAGATCGCGGCGGAGCGGGTGAAAGGGGAGCTCGACCGCCTGGTGGTCGGCCGAGACGCGGCCCGTGTGCTGCGGGAATTCTCGGAAGTGGTTGGGACGGTGCTGCCCGAAATCGTACCGATGCGGGGATTCCCGCAGAACAACCCCCACCACTGCTGGGACATCTGGGAACACACTCTGCACGCGGTGGAAGCGTCCGAACCGGACCTTCTGGTGCGGTGGGCCATATTGTTCCATGACAGCGGCAAGGCGCTGACCTATACCGAGGATGAAAACGGCGTTGGGCATTTTCGCGGGCACCCGGCGGTAAGCGAGCGGCTGGCCGATCGGGCGATGCGCCGCCTGCGGTTCGACACCGATATGCGGGAACGGGTTTGCCGGCTGGTGAAGCTGCACGATATCCCGGCGGAAAACGATCCGCGGTTCGTCCGCCGCTGGCTAAACCGGCTGGGGGAGGAGGATTTCCGCCGCCTTTTACAAATTAAGCGGGCGGACACGCTGGCGCAGAACCCCTTTTATCAGCCGTCCCGGCTGGAACTGCTGCGCGGGCTGGAAGAGACGCTGCGTACCGTGCTGCGGGAGCGGGACTGCTTCCGGATGAGAGATTTGGCGGTGAACGGAAACGACCTGCTCGCCGCCGGGGTTCCGGAAGGCCCAGCAGTGGGGGCGGCGCTTCGCTTTTTGCTGGATAACGTGATCGAAGGGCGGCTGCCCAATGAAAAGGCGGCGCTGCTGGACGCCTTCCTTGGTCGGAGGACGGAGGAGAAATAAAAGAAAGCCTGCTGCAAAAGGATTTGCAGCAGGCTTTCAGACTTTCAGCCGAGATTTTCCGAAGCGCGGACGCCGGGTGGAATGGATTCTTGCGGCGTTATTTATCCTGTTTGGCAGAGGAGCGCCGGATCAGCGCTTGGACACCTTTAACGATTTCCACGATTACCAACGGGGCGATCGCCAAGCCGGCCACTACGCCCCAGGCCGCACCGGTCAGCGGGACGATGCCGAACAGGGACTGTAGCGGGCCGACCAGCAGGACGACCAGCATCAGTGCCAGAGAAACGGCAAACGCGCCGAGCATGTATTTGTTCGTATGGAATCCGACTTTGAACAGGGAATGGGTGCTGCGTACGCTGAAGGCGTGAACAAGCTGCGAAAGGGCGAGGGCGGCGAAAGCCATCCCCTCTCCGAGCGGGATGTTGATCCCGCCGTCCGGCAAGGTGAATACCCTGGAACCGATGAAATAGGCTGCAAGGGTGAGCAGGCCGATCATCACCCCTTGCAGGATGGCGGTAAGGCCCAGACCGCCGGAGAAGATCGATTCGCTCTTTTTCCGGGGCTTGCGGGTCATCACGTCGAATTCTACCGGCTCCATCCCCAGCGCCAGGGCGGGCAGGGAATCGGTCACCAGGTTGATCCACAGAAGCTGAATGGGCAGTAGAGGAGATTCCCGCCAGACCAGCATGGCCACAAAGACGGTGAGGATTTCCCCCAGGTTGCAGGAGAGAAGGAAATGGACGGCTTTGCGGATATTGTCGTAGATCCCTCGCCCTTCCTTTACGGCGGTGACGATGGTGGCGAAGTTGTCGTCGGTGAGGATCATGTCCGCCGCGCCCTTGGCCACGAGGGTACCGGTGATACCCATGGCGCAGCCGATATCGGCCGCCTTGAGGGCGGGGGCGTCGTTCACGCCGTCCCCGGTCATCGCCACAATCTCGCCCGCGCGCTGCCAGGCTTTGACAATCCGGATTTTGTCCGCTGGGGTGACCCGGGCATACACCCGGTAGCGGCGGATGTTTTCAAACAGTTCGTCGTCGCTGAGCTTCGCCAGCTCGGTTCCGGTAATCGCCTCGCTGTCGTCGTGCAGGATGCCGAGCTCCCGCGCGATGGCGGCGGCGGTGGTGACATGGTCTCCCGTAATCATTACGGTACGGATGCCGGCGGTGTCGCATTCCGCAATGGAAGCGGTCACTTCCGGCCGGGGCGGGTCGATCATGCCGAATAGGCCCCCGAAGGTCAAGCCGTTTTCCAATTCCTCCGGCCGGCAGTCTATTGGCGCGTCGTCGATGACCTTGTACCCCAGCGCGAGCACCCGCAGTGCGTCGCGGGCCATGGCTTCGTTGGCAGCCGCGGCGGTCTCCCGGTTCCCGGCGACGCAGCGGCCGAGCAGGATATCCGGCGCACCCTTTACGATAACCACCCGCTGCCCGTGGATGAGATTGATCGTGGTCATCAGCTTCCGGTCGGAATCAAAGGGGATTTCCCCCAGCCGGGGATGTTCGCTGTTCAGGTCGTCTTTGGGCATGCCGCAATGCAGCGCAGCGGCAACAATAGCGGTTTCGGTGGGATCGCCCATATGCTTTTCCACGCCGTCAACCAGCTGTACCGATCCGTCGGTACACAGCGCCCCCATGCGCAACAGGGCCAGCACGCTGTCAGGTACGCTGCTCGTATCCGCCAAGGAGACGGTTTCTTTTCCATTGAACACTTCCACGAGGGTCATGCGGTTCTGGGTCAGGGTGCCGGTTTTGTCCGAACAGATAACCGACGCGCTGCCCAGGGTTTCTACAGCCGGCAGGCGGCGGATAATGGCGTTTTTCGCCACCATTCGCTGTACACCGATTGCCAGCACGATGGTGACGATCGCGGGCAGCCCTTCCGGGATGGCGGCGACGGCCAGGGATACTGCCGTCATAAACATATCGAGGGGGGGCAACCGGTCGATCAGGCCGATGATGAAGATGACCACGCAGATGCCCAGCGCCAGAAAGCCGAGGGTTTTGCCCAGCCGGGCCAGCTTTTCCTGTAGAGGGGTGGCGGTTTCCTGTTCCTCATCCAACATGGTGGCGATTTTGCCCATTTCGGTGCCCATCCCGGTTTCCACCACCACCCCGCGCGCATGGCCGTAGGAGACCGGGCAGCCGGAATATGCCATATTCAGCCGGTCGCCCAGCGGGGCGATTTCGGGGATAGCGGCGTCGGCATCCTTGGACGCGGGGACCGATTCCCCGGTCAACGCCGCTTCATCACACTGGAAACGGGCGGAACTCAGCAGACGGCAGTCGGCGGGGACGAGGTCGCCTGCTTCCATCTCCACGATGTCGCCGGGCACCAACTCGGTGGCTTTCACGGTTTGCAGCGTGCCGGCGCGCAGGACGCGGGCCTCCGGCGCGCTGAGGTTTTTCAGCGCTTCCAGCGCCGCTTCCGCCTTGCTTTCCTGGATCACGCCAAGCAACGCGTTAATCAGCACGATAGCGATAATCACAATCGGCTCGATCCAATCGGCCTCCCCGCCGGTGACGGCGTGGTAGATGCTCAGCCCCAGAGAGACGGCGGCGGCGATCATCAGGATGATGACCATCACGTCCTTAAGCTGGTCGAAAAAGCGTCGGATAAAGGAACGGGGGGGCTTTTCCTGCAGCTTGTTCGGCCCGTAAGTCTGCAGGCGCTCCTGCGCGGTCTCCGCCGATAGGCCGGAGCGCGGATCGGCGCCTAAAACCTCCAGCACCTTTTCTGCCTTTTCACTGTACCAAATCACCTGTGTGGCCCTCCTTTATGTTTTTCTGCTTTTGTCATAAATCAACGAAAGACATGCTGTTCCAATATCCCAATTTTTCACGGGAATATACGGCATTATACCGCATTTTCTATAAACTGCCAATGGGTTCGGCCTATATTTAACAATTAATTTTTTGTTTTCCTATATCTACCAAATCCCCTCTTTGTTTCTAAAATTTTCCGCTTTGATTAAGATCTACGAAAGACGGTGGTTTCACCTTGTCAAGCATGGGCGCCGTGGGCTATAATAACAGGGGCAAAAAACGTTTGGAACAAGGAATGGAGGGAACGCAGGCATGGTGCAGCGATATACGGCGGACTGCGGGATTGTCGGAGGCGGCGCGGCCGGGCTGGCGGCGGCCGCTTTCTTGTCCCGTTTGTCGGGCGGAAAAATTTCTTCTGTGGTGCTGGAAAAAGGGCCGCGGGTGGGGAAAAAGCTGCTGGCGACCGGAAACGGCACCTGCAACCTGAGCAATATCCATGCAGCGCCCTCGCATTATCACGGGACGGATCCGCGCTTTGCCGCCCCGACGCTCGCAGCGTTCCCGCCGGCGGAAGCCGTCGCGTTTTTCACCTCCATCGGCGTGGAATGCCGGGAGAGGGAGAATGGCCGGATTTACCCACTTTGCGCCCAGGCGGCGGCGGTGCTCGACTGCCTGCGGTTGACTCTAGCGGCACAAGGGACGGCGGAAGAATGTGGTGCATCGGTAACGGCGATCCGGCCGGAAAAGGACGGATTCCTCCTGAAGAGGGAGGGGGCCGCCGATTGGTATGTACGGCGGGTGCTGGTCTGCGCGGGCGGGGCGGCTTCCCCTTCACTAGGCGGGTCGGCGGACGGCTATGCGCTGCTGAGCGCGCTGGGCCATACCCGCACGCCGCTTTTCCCCTCCATTGTACAGGTGAAAACCGACACAGCTTTTGTCAAAGCGGTCAAAGGCGTGCGGGTGGACGCGTCCATCCGGTTTGAACGGGAGGGGCGGACGCTCGCCCAAGAGCAGGGTGAAGTTTTGTTCACTGAATACGGCCTGTCCGGCCCGGCGGTGATGCAGATTTCCCGCTGCGTGGCCGATTGGGAACGCCGGCGGCAGGGGGGGATGGACGCGGTGCTCGGTCTCCTTCCCGAAATGGAGGAAAGGGCGCTGGTTGCTTCCCTCCGGCGCCGGGCGGCGTTGCCGGGGCGGACGATGGGGGATCTGCTGACCGGCCTGCTGCAGAAACGTCTGGGACAGACCGTGCTGCGCGCGGCGGGTTATACCGATTTGAACGCGTCGGTGGCGTCCTTAAAGGAAAAAGACTTGCATCGGATCGCGCAGGGGATTACCGGATGGCGGATCCCAGTCCGGGGTACGCAGGGGATGGGGGGCGCGCAGGTGACGGCCGGCGGGATCGCCACCGCGGAATTCGACCCGCACACCCTGGAATCCCGCCGGGTTCCCGGCTTGTACGCCGCAGGCGAGGTGTTGGATATCGACGGGGATTGCGGCGGGTATAACTTGCAGTGGGCCTGGGCTTCCGCCCATGCCGCTGCCGCGGCAATGGTCTCCTCTCTTGAAAAAGGCACGCCGGATCCTGTGAAACGGGGGACAACCGGCCGTCGGGAAAGTATGGATAAAGATAGAATCTTCGGACAGAAAGATAGGAAAAGGCCATGATTCGAATTAGCAATTTATCGCTTCCTCTTACCTTTACGGAAGAGGATTTGCGTGCGGCGGTTTGCCGCCTGCTCCGGGTGAAAGCGGGGGAGATCTGTCTCCTCCGCCGGGCGAAGGTGTCGGTGGATGCACGGCATAAGGGCCGGCTGTGCTTCGTCGTGGCGGCGGATGTGGAGTTGTCTGCAGACGAAGTGGCGGCGGTCCGCCGCTGCAAAAGCGGGCAGGCGAAGCTGCTTGAGGAAACGATATATATGCCGCCGCGGATATCTCCTAACCGCATTCCCGCCCAAAGGCCGGTGGTGGTGGGGAGCGGTCCGGCCGGGCTGTTCGCCGCGCTGGTTCTGGCCCGGGCCGGGCTGCGGCCGCTGGTGCTGGAACGAGGAAAGGCGGTGGAGGAGCGGCAGGTAGATGTAGAGCGTTTCCGCCGTACCGGTGTGCTGGATGTTTCCTCCAACGTGCAGTTCGGGGAAGGGGGCGCGGGGACGTTTTCGGATGGGAAGCTGAACACGGGGATTAAAAACCCGCGCTGCCGCTTCGTTTTGGAGGAGCTGGCCGCCGCCGGGGCGCCGGAACGGATTTTGTGGCAGGCAAAACCGCACGTCGGCACCGACAAGCTGCGGGACGCGGTGCGGGGGTTGCGGGAAGCGATCCTCACGGCGGGCGGAGAGGTCCGTTTTTCCCATACGGTACGGGAACTGCGGATTAAACGGGGCACGCTGCGGGGGCTGACCGCAGACACGCCGGCCGGCGCGATGGAGATCGACGCCGACCGGGTGATTTTTGCCATCGGACACAGCGCGCGGGACACGATGGCGATGCTGCATCGGAACGGCGTGCGGATGCAGCCGAAGCCGTTTGCGGTCGGGGTGCGGATCGAACATCCCCGTATGATGATCGACCGCAGCCAATACGGGGCGTCCGCCGGGCATCCCGCGCTGGGGGCGGCGGATTACAAGCTGTCGGTCCGTCCTCAAGGCGGGCGGGGCGTGTACACTTTCTGTATGTGCCCGGGCGGGGTGGTGATCGCCGCCGCTTCGGAGGAAGGGGGCGTGGTGGTCAACGGGATGAGTGAATTCGCCCGGGACGCGGAAAACTCGAACAGCGCGCTGCTGGTCGGCGTGGGCCCGGACGATTTTGCTGTGGACGAAGCATCGGTGGCGAATCCGTTGGCTGGGGTGGAATTCCAGCGCCGGATGGAGCAGGCGGCTTTCCGTCTCGGAGGCGGGGGCTACTACGCGCCGGCCCAAACGGTGGGAGATTTCCTCGCCGGGAGGTCGTCGACGGGGTTTAGCGATGTAAAGCCGTCTTACTTGCCGGGAGTGGTCCCTTGCGATTTGCGGGAATGCCTTCCCGATTATGTGGCCGATTCCCTGCGGGCGGCGCTGCCGATGATGGGCCGGCAGATCGCCGGTTTCGACCGGCCGGACGCGGTGCTGACCGGGGTGGAATCCCGCAGCTCCTCGCCGGTGTGGATCCTGCGGGATGAGCGGGCGCAGGCTTCAGTCGCTGGGCTTTTTCCCTGCGGAGAGGGGGCCGGTTACGCCGGCGGGATTGTGTCGGCGGCGGTGGACGGCGTGGTATGTGCGGAAAAGTTAATCGAGTCTCTTACGGAATAGACTTCTGCGTATTGCGGTCAAGCGCGAAAAGAAAAACGGAAAGGAACAGGCATGAGGCAAAAAGGAAAACCCAAAGGATATGGTTTGGTACTGGCAGGCGGCGGCTGTAAAGGAGTATACCAGATTGGAGCGTGGCGTGCGTTGCGGGAGATGGGTCTCCCGATTGAATGTGTGGTTGGCACTTCCGTCGGTGCGATGAACGGCGCGCTGGTGGCGTTGGGCTGCTATGAGGGCGCGGTGGAGCTGTGGAAGAACATGAGTATCGAAAAAGGCTTCCAGCTTCCCGAACCGCTGAAGGTGCCAGATAATCTGTTTAGTCTGAAAAATGCCAATGTGATTTTGAAGGAGCTTTGGAAAAACCACGGGTTGGACATCTCCCCGCTGCGCCGGGCGCTGGAATTGCTGATCGACGAGGATGCGTTGAGGGCTTCACCGGTGGAGTTCGGTTTGGTCACTTTTGAGGTGACGAGGAAGAAAGGGAGGGAACTTTACAAGGAACGGATCCCGGAAGGGCAGATGATGGATTATATCATGGCAAGCGCTGCTTATCCGGGTCTGAAACGCCCGGAAATCGATGGCAAAACCTTTCTGGACGGCGGGTTGTACGACAATGTCCCGGTGAAAATGCTGCTGCGCCGCCATGCCGACAACATCGTGGTAGTGAATATCGGGGATACCGACCTGCCCGCCGACCTGAACCCGGATCTCAATCTGCATTACATCAAGCCGAAAGAATCCCTCGGCAAGGCGTTCGCCTTCTGCCCGGATACGGCGGAATCCAAGATGGAGATGGGCTGGTATGACGCCATGCGCTCCTTCGGCCGGTTGGCGGGGGAGTGGATGTACTTTAATCCCATTGAGTACCGCAGCCTGCAGGCGGAATTGGGGGAGGAAATGGTCAGCGGCCTGGAATACGCCGCCCGGCTCTACGGGCTGGATAACCTGCGGCGGTGTTCGACCGCCGACTTTGTCCGGGAATTGTGGGATTGCGATTGTATTTCCCGGGAAAAGTACCGGGTCTTCCGTTCGCACATGGATATCCCGTCGATGGTACGGGGGCTGTATGCCGGACAGTTTAAGGATTATAACCTGACCAGCGACTTGCTATTGCAGATGGTGGAGGAAATGCTTGCTAATAAGGAGCGCCCCCGGTTGACGGACATGGTGCGAAAAGTGGCACCTGATCTGCTGCGTGCCGCCCAAGCAATGGAAGCCCTGCGCCACCGTCTGGAACCGGCCGGAGGGAAGCCTTTGGAATAAAGGAAAAGCCTGCCGTGAAAAGGGGAAGAAACCGTTCGCCCGCTGCAGAGGGCGACATTTCTTAGAAGAGTCCGATACAGGGGTATCGCGAAGGGGGGCGTTCCAACATTCCGCAAGAACAACAGGCTATCTGCATGATGCATTGGCCTTTCGGCTGAAAGCCGCCCGCCGGACGGCTTTTTTAACAAAACGGAAAACGGGAAGGGGATTGTCGGGGATCGGGAAAGAGAAACCGTTTATCCTGCATAAAATTGTTGCGCTTTTAAAGAAAAAAGAGTATACTATGGGAAGACGGTGTGAACGCACGGAAAATCGGGGGTTCGCACCGATGGAATCGGAAAAATTGGCGGCGGAGCCGCCGCATTCAACGACCGGGAGGTATGGCAGATGACGATTGCCGATGTACGCACCATTTTGCAGGCGGAACTGGTGACCGGGGGGGAACATCTGGAAACCGAAGTGCATAATGCCTGCGGCAGCGATATGATGAGTGACGTGCTGGCGTTTGTGAAGGATCAGTCGGTGCTGCTCACCGGCCTGGTCAATACGCAGGTGGTCCGCACGGCGGACATGATGGATATGGTATGCATCGTGTTCGTCCGGGGAAAGGAACCGGGCCCCGAGATGGTGGAACTGGCGGCCGACCGGGGGATTGTACTGATGAAGACCCCTTTGCGGATGTTTACCGCCTGCGGCCTGCTGTATGAAAACGGCCTGCGGGGCGGAAACTGAACCGGAGAGGGTGAGGAGGATGAACATCAAGCTGCACTACGACGTTCCGGGCGACGATTTCACCCGGGCAGGGGAAGCCTCCGGCCTGGTAAAAAGGAAGCTCAAGCAGCTCGGCTTTGAACCGGACGTGGTTCGCCGCGTGGCGATCGCCATGTACGAGGGCGAGATCAATATGGTGATTCACGCCGGAGGCGGGGAAGCAGACGTGGAGATCCTGCCCGACCGGGTAACCGTGGTGTTGACCGACCACGGACCGGGGATCCCTGATGTGGAGCAGGCGATGCAGGAAGGCTGGTCCACCGCGCCGGACAATGTACGCTCACTTGGCTTCGGGGCGGGGATGGGCTTGCCGAACATCAAAAAATATTCCGATACGCTGGAGATCGACACCAAGGTGGGGGAGGGTACCGCGCTGACGATGACCATCTTGGTGAAGGGCTGACGGGCGGAATCTGTCGGTACATAGGATCGAAGCCGGAAAGGATGACCGGCCGGGAAAGCTGCAGGGCGGCAAAACACTGAGAGAAAAGCAGGCGGCGTTTGCCCGCCTCTTTTTTCCATCCGGGAGGCGAAATGATGGCGGAAAACAGGGAAAATAAAACCCGCTTTTTCCATTCGGTCACACTGGACAAGGATTTATGTGTGGGATGCACCAACTGTATCAAGCGCTGCCCGACCCAAGCAATCCGTGTGCGGGACGGGCAAGCGTGGATTATATCGGAACGCTGCATCGATTGCGGGGAATGCGTGAGGGTATGTCCCCATCACGCCAAAAAGGCGCGGCATGACGAGCTGTCGGTGCTGGAGGACTACCGGTACCGGGTGGCGCTCCCTGCGCCGGCGCTGTACGGGCAGTTCAACCATCTGGACGATATTGATTTTGTGCTCAACGGCCTGAAAGCTATGGGCTTTGACGATGTGTTCGAGGTTGCCCGGGGGGCGGAAATCGTGTCCGACGCGACCCGCCAGCTTTTGATGGACGGTAAGCTCAAAAAACCGGTCATCTCCTCGGCTTGCCCGGCGGTTGTGCGGCTGATCCGGGTGCGCTTCCCCGATTTGTGCGAACATGTGTTGCCGCTCAAAGCGCCGATGGAAGTGGCGGCGATGCTGGCGCGCAAGGCCGCGGTGGAAAAAACGGGGCTTTCGCCGGAGGAGATCGGGATTTTTTTCCTCTCTCCCTGTGCGGCGAAGGTGACCGATGTAAAGGTGCCGATCGGGGTCGAGCGGTCCAATGTGGACGGAGTACTGGCCATCAGCGACATCTATCCCCGTCTGGTGAGCAAGATGAATAAGTTGGCCGAGCAAAAGGCGTTAGAGCCGCTCGCCCATTCGGGAATTATTGGGGTGGGGTGGTCCTCCATCGGCGGGGAAGCTGCCGGGCTGCTGAATGAAAACCATCTGGCGGCGGACGGCATCGACAATGTGATCAAGGTGCTGGAGGAACTGGAGGATGAAAAGCTCCAGGAGCTGGATTTTATCGAGCTGAACGCCTGTGCGGGAGGATGCGTGGGCGGCATTTTCGCTGCGGAAAACGGGTATGTGGCCCGCGCCCGCATCCAGCGCCTGCGCAAATACCTGCCGGTTTCCTGTTCCCGGATGGAGGATGCGGGAAGCATGGACTCCCTGGAATGGACGCAGCCGCTGGAGTTCGCGCCGGTGATGAAGCTGGCTGAAAACGTGGAGGACGCAATGCGGCTGATGGCTGAAATTGACGAGATATGCGAGCGGCTCCCGCAGCTGGACTGCGGCTCCTGCGGCGCGCCGACCTGCCGGGCGCTGGCGGAGGATATCGTGCGCGGGCTAGCCAGGGAAAACGACTGTATCTTCCGGATGAGGCGGCAGATACAGGACATCGCCAGCCAGCTTTCGCGGATCGACAGCGGGTTGCGGGGGGAAGAATCCATCCGGTACCGATGGCAGAAAAACGGCGGGAATGCGGGGCAGGAAGGAAAATAAAAGGAAGGCCCCCGATTCTTACGGAACGGGGGCGGAGGAGGAATAGCCCTTGGAACAGGGGAGGAAAAGTTGGACGGTAGGGGAACTGGCGCAGGCCATGGGGCTGGAAACTGTGGTGGAGGGGGATTCCTCCCGCGAAATCACCGGCGGCTATTGCGGCGATTTGCTGAGCTGGGTGATGGGCCGGGCGAAAGAGGGGGACGCGTGGATCACCGTAATGGGGAATGTGAACGCTGTCGCGGTGGCGGTGCTGGCGGACGCGGCCTGCATCCTGTTGGCGGAGGATTCCCCTTTGGACGACGAAGCGAAGGAGCGTGCCTTGTCGCAGGAAGTGCCGGTGCTCCGCAGCGGAAAGGATACCTTTTCGCTGGCGGTGGAGCTGGGCAGGCTACTCGGAAGGTAAATAAAAGAGAGCAGGCCCGGCAATGGCTGGAGGGAACGAAAAGGCGATGAGGCCGGCGGCGCAGCGCGGATAGGATGCGCTGTTCGAAATATACCGGAGTGGCCGTTCCGCTGATCTGGGAGTGTCCACGGATAAGGAAAACGGCGCTTCCAGCGGAGCGTGTGGGGATGACGGGCGAGCGTCATCCGGAGACTAAGCCGAGACATGTGGCTGCATCGGCGGGGTTCCCTCCGCCTACGGCGATAGGATGAAGAAGAAAGGGGGCGGATTCTGGTGAAGGTGCGGTACGACCTGCATATCCACTCCTGTCTGTCCCCTTGCGGCGATGAGGACATGACGCCGAACAATATTGTCAATATGGCGCTGCTGGCGGGGTTGGATCTGGTGGCGCTGACCGACCACAACTCCTGCAAAAACTGCCCCGCTTTCCTTCAGGCAGCGGAGCGGGCGGGGTTGGTCGCTCTGCCGGGGATGGAACTCTGTACGGCGGAGGAGTGCCATGTAGTGTGCCTATTTTCCACTCTTGACGCGGCGATGTCTTTTAACCGATTGGTGGAGACGACGCTGCCGCCGGTGGAAAACCGGCCGGATATTTTCGGAAACCAATGGATTATGGATGCGGAGGACCGGGTAATCGCGTCGGTTCCCCTGCTGTTGACCACCGCTTCCTCCATCAGCGTGGACGAGGTGGTCCAGCTGGCGCGGGAATACGGCGGGACGGCTTTTCCCGCCCATATCGACCGCCCCTCCTACAGCGTGACCGCCGCCCTCGGCGATATCCCACCGGTTGGGTTCCGGGCGGTGGAGGTCACGGCGACGGGGGATGTGGACGCGCTTGCCGCGCAATATCCGGAAATGCGTGGGAAGCCGCTGCTGCTGGATTCGGACGCGCATTATCTTGAAAATATCCAGGAGGCGGGGCCGTGGCTGGAGCTGCCGGAAAACACACCGGAAGCCTTGATCGCGGCGCTGAATGGGGAATTCCCCGCCGTGTGGGGACGGTAAAAGCGGTACAATGAAGGGGGCGGCTTCTATATAGAAGCCGCCCCCTTCATTGTACGGATTGAACAGAACAGCCCTATGCCCGGCCATCCTTGTAGACAGCCGGGCATAGGGTTACTTCATAAACCGTTTTGCTAGGCCAAGCTCGCCGCGGTAGGGCGGATAGCGCAGAGGAATATCCAGCCGGGTGGACTTTTTCACGATACTCTTTTCATGGGAAAAGGTATCGAACCCGAATTTCCCATGGTACCGTCCCATCCCGCTCGCCCCCACGCCGCCGAACGGTAGCTTGGAGGACACCAGATGCATGACCGTGTCGTTGACGCACACGCCGCCGAAGGAAAGCTCCCTCAGCACCCGGCGTTCGACCGTGCGGTCATTGGTAAAGAGATAGAGCGCCAGCGGTTTGGGGCGGCCGGCGACGGCGGCGATTGCTTCGTCCAGCGTATCGTAGGGGAGGACGGGGAGGATCGGGCCGAAGATTTCTTCTTGCATGACGGGGGAATCGAAATCCGCGCTATCCAGCACCGTCGGCTCAATCCGGCGGGTGCCGCTGTCGTATCCGCCGCCGATATAGGCGTGCTGGTTCTTGAGCAGACCGAGCAGGCGGTAGAAATGCTTGTCGTTGATAATGCAGGGGTAGTCCGGATTGCTGAGCGGGGAAACGCCCCACAGCCGCTTGAGCTCAATCTGCATCGTCTTCAGCAGGTCGTCCCGGATGGTCCGGTCGGCCAGGACATAGTCCGGCGCCACGCAGGTCTGCCCGCTGTTGATGGTTTTCCCCCACAGGATCCGGCGGGCGGCCAGCCGCAGATTGGCAGACTTGTCCACAATCACGGGGCTTTTGCCGCCGAGTTCCAGCGTTACCGGGGTGAGATGGCGGGCGGCGGCTTCCATCACCACTTTGCCTACCTCCACACTGCCGGTAAAGAAGATGGTGTCGAATTCCTGTTCCAGTAGGGCGGTGCTTTCCTCCCGGCCGCCCTCCACCACGGCGACGTACTGTTCCGGGAACAGGCCGCGCAGCAGCAGGGCGAGTATCTGCGCCGTGTGGGGCGCATAGGGCGACGGCTTCACTACCGCGCAGTTCCCGGCGGCAATTGCCGCGACCAGCGGGTTCAGGGTGAGCTGGACCGGGTAATTCCAGGGGGACATAATCAGCGCTACGCCGTAGGGTTCCGGCTGGATCCATCCGGAGGCCGGGAAGTGAAGCATGGACAGAGGTACCCGCCGGGGAGCGGCCCATTTTTCCACGTTGCGGATGGCGGTGTTCAGCTCCTCGTGCACCATCCCCAGTTCGGTGGTAAACGCTTCAAACGAGGATTTGTTGAGATCGGCTTTCAGCGCCAGCAGCAGCTCCGGTTCCCGGTCGGTCAGGGCCGCCTTCAGCCGGCCGAGCTGTTCCCGGCGAAACGCGGGGGAAAGCGTCCGGCCGGTACGGAAAAAGCGGCGCTGTTTGTTGACTAGATTGTGTATATCGGAATGGTTCATGTAGGCACGCCCTTTCTGATAAAGTCTTCATGGCTTTCATAGTATATCCATTATATCAGCCGTACAGGGCAAGTCCACCAACAAATTGTAAAAAAATTAAATAAGTACGGGGAATTCGATGATCCCATCTGGAAAAAGCGCTTATCCGGCCGGCGGATAGGGAGGGATACCGGTTTGCGGCCCGCCGCAGGGGATCATCCCGAAATCCTCGGGGCGGAGAAGCCCGCGCTGGAGGACATTCGTTTTCAGCATGTCGTACATCCCGGCATGGGCCGTATCGTAATACGGGTTCACATAAACAATGCCGAGAATCCCCAATGTGAACAGGGAAAGGATCTGCCAGCCGAGAAAGCTGAGGTCAAAGAGAAACAGGTCCCCTTTATAACCGCTGGTCATGATTTTGCTCATTTCCAGCGCACGGGTGGAAGAAAGCCGGGGATTTTCGTAGATAATGTATTCCGACATGCTGTAAGCGTAACCCATAACGATGCCGGGGATCACCAACAGCAAGGTCCAGAGGAACACAAACAGGTCCCGCAGCAGGGTGGTCAGCAGGGCGGGCGTATACATCCGGAAGCCAGCGAACATTTCTCCGAAGGAAGGGTGTTCTCCCCGCCAGAAGCGTAGGGACCAGCCTTTTTGGCCGACCAGGATGACGTTGCCGACAAAAACCGTGTATAAAAAGCGAAAAAGCAGAAGGGCAATCGCCAGCGGGATCAGCGCCAGCAGCCAGCGGGAGGACAGGTTGTTTCCCACATTGTAGGTCAAGTTCCAGTCGGAACCGCCGGATCCGCACAGAAGCAGGCAGAGAAAGCTGACGAGGATGGCGCTCCCCATCCAGGCGGCAATCCGCTGCTTAGCGTATTGCTTCACCGCGATACGATCCAGATACATAATCCATACCTCTTTCACTTAGGGGATTTGAGGGAAAGGGCTCCGCCGCAGAGGGGGGCGGGCCTTTCCGGTAGGACGCCGTTTCCCGGCGCCGGATAAACAATGCGGGCGGGACGGATCGCATCCGCCCCGCCCGAAGATGGAAACAAAGGCTTATTGCTTGGCGTTATCTGCGGTGGGTTCCGTGGCATCGCCCACGCTCGATTCTCCGAGCTCGGTACCGAGGAACGCCGGAATCTGTAGGCCGGCCATTTTGAAGGTTTCGTTCAGGGGAGGGATGGACTTCATCATGCTCGACAGGAAGTTCGACGTGGTGGAGGAACCATCCTTACCGTTCATGCTGTCCCAAACCGTGATCTTGTCGATGTTGAGGTTCTTGACTGCTTCCACCTGGGTCTTGACCAACTCCTCAATCTTGTCGACCAGCATGAGCTGGACGGCAGCGTCGGCGGTACCGGCGGCTTTCACCACGTCCGCAAAGCCTGCAGCCTGCTTGGACAGGATTTCCTGGATACCGCGGGCCTGCGCTTCCATTTTGGCGTAGATGGCGTCCGCTTCACCTTTGGCGCGGCGGCGGGCCTGTTCGGCTTCGGCCTCGGCTTCCAGCTCCATCCGTTCTTTTTCAATGCGGGCCTTGACGATGATATCGGCCTGCTGGGTTGCAAGCTCCCGTTCGGCACGGGCTTTTTCCGCAAGCTCTTCGGCGGCATAGGCTTCTTCCTTCGCCTTGGCTTCCGCCGTCTTTTCCGCAATCACCGCGCGGCGGGTTGCATCCGCTTCCAGCTCGCGCCGGGTTGCGTCGGATTTGGCGATGTTCGCTTTCGAGGTGTTTTCCCCGTCCACCGCGGCGGCGTTGGCGGCGGCGACCGAAATGCGCTGGTCGCGCACGGCGTTCGCTTCACCGATGGAGCCTTCGCGGTTGCGTTCGGCCACGCTGATGCGGGCCTCGTTGATCGCCTTGGCGGCGGCTTCCTTACCCAGCGCCTCGATGTAGCCGGATTCGTCGCTGATATCGGTAACGTTCACGTTGATCAGCCGCAAGCCGATCTTCTTCAGCTCGGTTTCCACGCAACGGGAGACCGCTTCCAGGAATTTATCCCGGTCGATGTTGATTTCCTCAATCTGCATCGTGGCGATGATCAGGCGCATCTGGCCGAAAATGATGTCCTTGGCGAGCTCCTGGATCTCCTGCAACTTTAAGCCGAGCAGGCGTTCCGCTGCGTTCTGCATCACGCCGGCTTCGGTGGAGATGCCTACCGTGAACCGGGCGGGTACGTCGATACGGATATTCTGGCGGGAAAGGGCGTTTTTCAGATCCACGCTGATCGAGATCGGGGTTAGATCGAGGTATTCATACGCTTGGATGACCGGTAGGATGAAGGCGGCGCCGCCGTGGATGCACTTGGCGCTGCGGGCGGAGCCGTCCTTGTTCTGGCCCACTTTACCGTAGATGACCATGACTTTGTCGGAGGGGCACCGGCGGAAGCGGGACATAAACACCAGGATCAGGCTGAAGATCAGGACAACGGCGACCACAACAGCGATCAGCGCCGTAGGAGGGATGGATGCGGCAATTAGGGGATGAAACATAGACTGGCACACTCCTTTAACTTAAAAATTGACTACAGATAACATGGGCGGACAGAGACTAAGTAAGCGGGGTGACGATCAGGGTATTGTTGGAGGTGATACCGGTGACTTTTACGGTCTCCCCGGTGGAGAGGTCCCGTTCGGAGCAAAGGGCGTCCAGCTCCAGAAAGCGATCCTGCACCGTCAGGGTTACCTTCCCCTTGCCGCCGCGGGGAATGGGGAGATATACCTCGCCCGTCAGCCCGACGGCGTTTTTCAGGTCAAGGTTGCCGTTTTGCTGCAGCCGCAGGGAGAAGCGGAACACGACCGCCACCAGGACCATGGCCGCCAGCCCGGCGATCACCGCCAGGACGGAGGAAAGCACGGCGCCTGCGCCCATGTCGAGCGCCGCGACGCCCACCCATCCACAGATGGCGAGGAAGGCGACGATGCCGCGCACCGTCAGGATTCGTAGGCCGGCTTCATGCTCCGGCCCCTGGTCGTACAGCGTGTCGTGTTCGGGGACGAAATCGCCGTTCGCGTCGATTTCGGCGGAACCGTCCGTATCCCCGGGGAGTTCCGCGCCGCCGTCTGCGGAAGCGTCCGCGTCGTGGTTCCCGCCCACGCCGAAGAGGAGGAGGACAACCTGAAGCACGAGGATGATGGTTGAAGGGATGGCGATAATGTAGAATACCTGCTGGATTGTGGATAACGCGTTCCACCAGTCAATCATGGGGATTCCCTCCTTTGGTTGTGCCGCCCGGCCGGACGGCGGATTGCTTTGGCATTCGAATGCATGGATAGGGCCTTACGGTTTCTCCACGGCGACGGTCTGTTCAAAAATCGCGTCTGCGTGCTGCATGAGCATGGCGGCGGCCACGTTCATCAGCATGATGGACAGCGCGTTTTTCAGCCGTTCCGCCGCGTCGGGTACGGGGCCCTCGTAACCCTCAAGTCGCAATTCCGTGAGGGTTACGATGGACTCGTGTGTGATCTTTTCGCAGTCGGACAGCTCCAGAATGGCCGCACACAGCAGGCTGTACAGTCTCGGCTCGGGGATGATGTCGTCCGTCCGGTCGTCCACGCTGCCGTTGGTGTACTGTAGAAGCTGGACGATTTTTTCCAGCCGCATGGCGGGCCGGAGCAGGTTGATCAATAGGATGCGGGATACTTGGAACTCGTTGTACCGTTTGTTGGTGGGGCTGGAAACCCATCCCCGCTTAACCCAGTTTTGTATGGTGCTGGCGCCGAGACCGGTCATCTCCGACACTTGGGAGAGAAGCAGCCCGCCGCCGGAGACGGCGAAAATCGGGGACAGGGAACCGAACGCATCCTCTTGTGCTTCTCTGGTCATCGGCAGGGTGGTTCCGGGAAGATAAGCAAGCATGGGACTCCTCCTTTCTGTTTGAAATTTTCCAAAGGGTTTGTGGATATATTACACGTTCTACTGATCTTCTTATCGAGTTCGTAAACATTCTATCACAAGTTCGGATGAACCGCAAAGAGCAAAAGGTGGAAAGATTTTCTCAGAGGAAACCGCGGGGTAGCAAAAAATTAAAATATCTCTTTAAAATGCATAAAATTGCCGTATATCTCATTTTTTCTCTGAATTTTGCTATTTGTTGTAGATGGGGAAACAATGACGGTTCTTGTCGGATGCGCTGGACTGATCCGGCAAAACTACGGGACTTTTGTCAGAAATCCCGGAAAGCACAAAATGAAGTTTTATCGCTTTACTTTAGTAACAAGATAGTATACAATAAAACCATTCAAAAGGCGGGAGAGGGATTCCCCTTATTCTATATGTGGTAGGGGGATCGAAATATCCGATGAGGAAGGGGATTTTTATGAAAAGAATCATGGCGGCGGCGCTGGTTCTGGTAATGACGGCGCTGCTCTTCGCAGGGTGCGGAGGAAAGAAGAACGTGGAGTATGTTGTACTGGACGAGGCGCTGTCCGACGAACAGTATGCGATCGGTTTCCGCAAAGAAGACCAGGCGTTGCGGGATGAGGTGCAGCGACTCCTGTGCGAAATGAAAAAAGACGGCACCTTGGCGCAGATCACCACCAAGTGGTTCGGTGAGGACACCTCGACCGTTCCGGACAGCGTGCCGGAATCCACGGCGACCGACGATTCCCTGCAAAAGGTAAAGGATAAGGGCGTCCTGGTGATGGGGCTGGATGATTCCTTCCCGCCGATGGGATACCGCGACGATAAGGACAACATCGTCGGCTACGATATTGACCTGGCGACCGAAGTGTGCAAGCGCATGGGAGTGGAACTCAAACTCGAGCCGATTACCTGGGCTTACAATGTCGATGAGCTGAACCAGGGTACGGTCGACTGCCTGTGGAATGGGATGAGCATCAACGAGGAACGTCAGGAAAAGCTGAACCTGAGCGAGCCGTATATGGAAAACCGCCAGATGGTGGTTACCTTGAAGGGCAACGGCATTGAAAAGGTGGCCGATCTGAAGGATAAGGTCGTGGTGCTGCAGGACGGTTCCACAGCGATGGATGCACTGGACGGCCGCGAAGACATCAAGAGCATCATCAAAGACGGCGAAGCGGTGCGGGTGCCCAACAACGTCCTGGCGATGTACGAACTGCGGCAGAAGACCAGCGACGCGGTCATCATGGATGAAGTGGTAGCCCGGTATTATATCTCCCACCTGACCGAATTGGAACAGGACGCGAAAGCGGAATAAGGCGGGCGCAAAAGAGAACATAAACCAACAATGCGGGGCACAGGGCCGGGTTCCATCTATCCGGCCCCGTGTTTCGTTGTGTGGAGGGATATTTCCCAAAGACGCTGGAGAACCGGTCTCCGCCGTTTGAAAATGGCGGAGAGGAGTGAGAGGTTGAGAGTGTATGTCGCTGTTTGAGGATATCGCGCGCATTCTGCCGCGGATGATGGAGCCGCTGTCGGCTACGTTAATGATTTTCGTGTTCACCCTGCTGTTTTCGCTCCCCCTGGGGCTGGTTGTCGCTTTTGGGCGGATGTCCCGGATCAAGCCGATTCGCTGGGTAGCGCAGGTTTACCTGCTGGTGATGCGGGGGACGCCGCTAATGCTGCAGCTGATCTTTTTCTGGTTTGGCCTGGAATTGGGGGGCGCGGGCTTCAGCCGGCTGCAAACGGCGATTGTCGCTTTTTCCTTCAACTACGCGGCGTATTTCGCCGAGATATACCGCGGTGGGATCGAGAGCATCCCGGTCGGACAGCATGAGGCGGCCGATGTCCTTGGCTTTTCCAAGTCGCAGACGTTTTTTCGTATCATCTTGCCGCAGGTGGTGAAAAAGATCCTGCCGCCGATGGGCAACGAGTTTATGACGCTGGTGAAGGATACCTCGCTAGCCCAGGTGATCGCGGTGGTGGAAATCACCAGCATGGCGCAGAAAATCCAGGTCAGCATGGTGTCGCTGATGCCGATTATCGTGGCCGGCATCTTTTACTTAATCATGAATGCGATCGTGTCCAAAGGCTTCTCCCTGGCGGAGAAAAAGCTTGGGTATTACCGGTAAAGGAGGGGAACGGCTTTGAGTGTGTTATCGGCGCAGAACTTAAAAAAATCGTTTGGAACCACCGACGTGCTGCGGGATATCTCCTTTGAAATTAACGAAGGCGAGGTCCTGTCGATTATCGGGCCTTCCGGTTCGGGCAAATCCACCCTCCTGCGGTGCGTGACGCTGTTGGAACGGATCGATTCCGGGCGGATCGCCTACAGCGACCTGACGATGGCGGATACGCCGGAGGGACAGTCCAAGGCGGTGTACAGCGAAGGGGCGGTGCTCCAGCAGATCCGCCGCCGGTTTGGGCTGGTGTTCCAGAATTTTAACCTTTTCCCCCATTTTACCGTCATGCGCAATATCATCGAGGCGCCGGTCCGGGTGGGGAAAAAGGAGAAAAAAATGGCGGAGTCGGAAGCGCGCAGCCTGCTGGAAAAGGTTGGTCTGGCCGACCGGGAAAAGGCGTATCCCTGCGAGCTTTCCGGCGGGCAGCAGCAGCGGGTTGCTATTGCCCGGGCGCTTGCCATGCAGCCGGAAATCCTGTTTTTCGACGAGCCGACTTCGGCCCTCGACCCGGAATTGACCGGCGATATCCTCAAGGTGATCCGCGACCTGGCGGAAGAACACATGACCATGGTGATCGTCACCCATGAGATGTCCTTTGCCAGGGACGTATCCGACCGGATTATTTTTATGGACGGCGGCGTGATTGTGGAACAGGGGGATCCGGCGCAGGTGATCGGCAATCCGCAGAGCGAACGCACCCGCGCTTTCCTGTCCCGTTTTCATAAAAACTGAGTTTTGTACGCGGCAGGCGGGAAACGCCCCGCCGCGTATTTTTATACCTACGGCGCAGACTATGGTTCATCGGGGCATATTTCTGCTTGCATTGCCGGCACGGGGATGCTACCATAAATAGACAAGTGCCCGCTTATGCGGGAAGGGAAGACGAGGGGATATTGTGGGCAAACCATCCAAATCAAGCGGCGCCAGGCAGACACCGCCGCTGTCCCGGTTATTGCCGTACCTGAAGCCGTATCGGAAGCATACGGTCCTTGGGCCGATATGCAAACTGGCGGAGGCGGTCCTGGAACTGTACCTGCCGATCCTGATGGCGCAGGTGATCGATAAAGGGGTGGCGACGGGGGACACCGGCTATATTTTGAAAATGGGCTGGATCATGCTCGGCATCGTCACGGTCGGGCTGTGCTGCGCTTTGGTGTGCCAGTATGTGGCCTCCATTGCGTCCCAAGGCTTCGGTACCGGGGTGCGCAACGCGGTGTTCCGGCATATTTCTACTTTCTCCCACGCGGAATTGGACCGGTTCGGCACGCCGTCCCTGATCAACCGCGTCACCAACGACGTCAACCAGCTTCAATATGCGGTAGCGATGCTGATCCGCCTGGTGATCCGCGCGCCGTTTTTGTGCATCGGCGGGGTGATCATGGCGCTGGCGATCGATTGGCGGCTGTCGCTGGTCATCATCGTAGCGATCCCGCTGTTTGTGCTGATCATCACCCTGGTGATGAAAGCGATGGTGAAGCTCCATCGTCAGGTGCAGGGGAGATTGGACGGGCTGACGCTCGTACTGCGGGAAAACCTATCCGGCGTGCGCGTGATCCGGGCGTTCGCCCGCACCGGCCGGGAGCGGAAACGGTTCGCGGCGGCGACCGATGAACACCGGGACGCGGCAATCCGGGTCGGGAGGATATCCGCCTTTCTGAACCCCGCCACGCAGCTTATCATGAACGCCGCCATCCTCGCCATCGTCTGGTTCGGCGGGGTGCGGGTGGAAGCCGGCGGGATGACCACCGGCGAGATTATCGCTTTTATCAATTATGTCAATCAGATTTTGCTGGCCCTGATCGTCGTGGCCAATCTGGTCATCACCTTTACCAAGGCGTACGCTTCGGCGGGGCGGGTGCTGGAAGTGCTCGAAACCCAGCCGGCGATCACCGGGGCTGTACAGGCGCCGGCGGAGCCGGAGGGCGCGCCGGCGGTCGAGTTCGATCACGTTTTCTTTTCCTATGACGACGGAGCGGACGAACTCTCCGATATCACTTTTTCCATCCCACGTGGGGCGACGGTGGGGGTGATCGGCGGCACCGGTTCGGGCAAATCCACCCTGATGGGGCTGCTTGCCCGGTATTACGACGTGCGTCAGGGCGCGGTCCGGGTGGATGGCGTGGATGTGCGGGATTATCCTTTGGGTATTCTGCGCGGGAAAATCGGGATGGTTCCCCAGAAGGCCGAACTGTTTACCGGTACGATTGCAGAGAACATCCGCTGGGGCCGTCCGGATGCGGACGACGAGACTGTGCGCCGGGCGGCGGCGACTGCGCAGGCTGCCGAATTCATCGAGCGGATGCCCCAGGGGTATGCTTCCCCGGTGGAACGGGGCGGCGCGAATTTCTCGGGCGGGCAGAAGCAGCGGCTGACCATAGCCCGCGCATTGGTGCGGGAGCCGGAAATTTTAGTACTGGACGATTCCGCCAGCGCGCTGGATTACGCGACCGATGCGGCGCTCCGCCGTGCTGTGCGCGCCGCCAGCCGGAAGATGACGGTATTCACCGTTTCCCAACGGGTGAGTGCGGTCAAGCAGTCCGACTGCATCCTGGTACTGGACGACGGCCGTTTGGCCGGCGTCGGAACTCATGACGAGCTGCTCGAAACTTGCGAGGTATACCGGGAAATCTGCCGTTCGCAGGAGCGTGGAGAGGAGGAGGCGGGATGAAGCAGCCTAAAAACAACGACACCGTGCCGCGCCGCTCGGGAACCCTGCGTCGCCTGTTCCGGTATGTCGGCCGGTACAAGGGGTTGATGGCCGGGGTGTTCTTGTCGGCTTTGATAGGGAACGCGGCGCTGCTTCTGGCTCCCAAGCTAGTCGGCCGGGCGATCGATTTGATCATCCCCGGCGGCGATACCTCCTTTTTCCCGGCGTTGCTTAAAGTGCTGGGGGTAATCGGGGCGCTGTACCTGGCGGGGAGCGGGCTGACCTGGATCACCGCCCTTTGCGCCAACGTCGCCGCCAACCGGACGGTGCGAGATCTGCGAGTGGATCTGTTCAACAAGCTGGGCCGCCTGCCGCTGGGATATTACGACGCCAATTCCCGCGGCGATATGATGAGCCGCTTTACCAACGATATCGACGCGATTGCGGACGGGTTGAACCAGGGGATCCCGCAGCTTACCTCCGGCGTGATCACAGTGATCCTTTCCCTGGCGTTTATGCTGACGCTGAACCCCTGGGTTACGCTGGTGGTGGTGTTCGTCACCCCGCTTTGCTTTTTCGTAGGGTATTTCATTACCAAATACGGCAGCAAGCGGTTCCGCGAACAGCAGAAGTCCCTGGGGAGACTGAACGGCTATGCCGAAGAGATGATCAGCGGTCAGCGGACGGTGAAAGCCTTCGGGTATGAGGAACGGGAAGTGGCGCGCTTCGGGGAGATCAACGCGGAATTGTACGAGTGCGGCTACCGCGCGCAGTTTGCTTCCGCGCTGGTGAATCCGTCCACCCGCTTTGTGAACAATATCGCGTATGTGCTGGTGGGGGTGTTCGGCATCCTCGCTGTATTGCGGGGGGCGCTGACCACCGGCGGGGTGGCGAGTTTCCTCACCTATACCGCCCAGTTTTCCAAGCCGTTTAACGAGATCACTTCGATTACGATGCAGCTTCAACTGGCGATGGTCTCCGCCCGCCGGGTGTTCGCTGTGCTCGACGAAACCGAGCAGGAGCCGGAGCCGCCTGCGGTGGCGCAGCTTTTAAACGCCCGGGGCGACGTACGGTTTCAGGATGTCTGTTTTTCCTACTCGCCGGACCGGAAGCTGATCGAAGATTTTTGCCTGCATGCCCGCCCCGGGGAGACGATCGCCATCGTTGGCCCGACCGGCGCGGGGAAAACCACCCTGGTCAACCTGCTGATGCGGTTTTACGAGGTG